>JBKOZH010000001.1:0-2938 GCA_046725765.1 Candidatus Methylomirabilota bacterium
TCGGGGTGGCGGTCGATGAGCGCCGCGCCCGCGTCCACGTTGCCCCAGCACAGCATGTTCACTGGAAAGTCGTGCCGGACGGCCGCGCGCAGGATCCGATCGAGCCCCGGGTGCTTCGGATCACGCCCCGCTTCTTTCGTCATCATGATCCGGATGCCGACGGTGCCCGGCGTCTTCTTCCAATCGGCGATGACATCGGCCACCGCCGGATCGTCTGGATCGACCGGCTTGACGAGCGCGAACCGGCCGGGATGGGCCCGCTGCACTTCCACCGCATAGCTCGCGTCGTAGCGGTACATGGAAAAGGCGGAGATGAAGATCGCACCATCGACGCCGACTCTGTCCATCGCGGCCACCATCTCGTCACCGGTGACGTGATCGGGCCAGTTCGGGACACTGTGCCAGGGCCGTGTGGCGGTGTTCGCCTCATAGACGTGAACCTGGGAATCGATGATCGCCATCGGGGCGTTCCTCTATTCGGGGACGGTGCTGGGATTCTTCTGGTCCGCGACCATGAACACGAGAAGCTTCAGACGCTGTTCCGCGCTCGGGTTGCGCGACGTCGAATGAACGGCTGTCGGCGGCTCATAGAATGTGTCTCCGGCCCTGAGAAGGCGCGGCTCGCCGCGGTCGATCGCGAACTCGTAGGTGCCCTCGAGCACGTAGCCGAACGTGTGGTGGCCGGGGTGGCGATGCGGCGGGCTGGCGAACCCGGGCGCGCGCTCGATGAGGCTCATGCGGACTTCTCGCCCCGGCACGTCCGCCAGCGGCTGCGAGACGATCTGCTGAACACCGCCGGCTGCGGGTTGCGCGGCCGAGGGCGTCACCAGCACCGTGCCCAGCCAGGTCGCCAGCGCGGATAGCGCGGCGGCCGCTCCGGCCACGAGCGCGTAGGATGCGATGGAGCCTCGGATGACTTCGAGCATCGTCACAATCCTCCCAGCCATTCGGGGACCTGCACCTTGCCGCGCATGTTCACGCCGGCGCCATGGATCACGAGAACTCTGGGCATCGCGCTCTCCGTCAGAACCGGAATGGTGGGTATTCTACCCGCGGTTGGCGTTGACAGCGCCGCGTCTGCCGCAGAGACTCGCCGGTGGCATACTCGGGATCCGCACCAGGAGGATCACGCTCATGATCACGACGGACGTCTACCCCGGCAAGGATCTCGGGACGCTCGAGCTCACGATCACCGACGAGATGGTCCAGCACTACATCAAGGGTCTCGACGAGCCGAACCCGTGGTACACGACGGCCTCGCCCTTCGGTGGGCCGGTGGCGCCCGTGATCGTCTATCAGCAGGCGGACAGCGAGTTCAAGGGCTGGTACCTCGACAACCTCTTCGGCAATCTGTGGCGGCGTCAGGAGTGGCAGATCTACGCGCCGACCCGGGTGGGACAGGTGCTGCGCTGCAGCGCGCGAGTGGCCGACCGATACCGACGGCGCGATCGCGACGTCGTCGCGCAGGAGATGTGGGTGCGGGACGAGGCCGGCCAGCTGATCGCGCGCAGCGTCCACCATCAGAGCTTCCTCGCGGAGCAGACCAGCGGCGAGGTCACTCTGCGCGATCCGGCCAGCAAGGAAGGCGCGAAGCAGACTGGCGAGCCGGCCGGGGAGCCGCTGTCGCTCGAGCTTCGCAAGACGTTTACCGAGGCGATGTGCAACGAGTTCTTCTTCCGCAGTCGGAATTATCACAACGACAAGGCCGCGTCGAAGGAGCTCGGCTTCGGGGACACGGTGATCGGCGGACGCATGACGCTCTCGTGCATCACCGAGCTCTTGAGCCGGCATTTCGGTCGCGGCTTCTACGAGGGCGGCCGCCTGGACGTGAAGTTCACGAACGTCCTGTGGCCGAACGAGCCGTTCACCACGCGAGGGATCATTACCGGCCGTCGGGTCGAGAACGGCCAGCCGCGTGCCGAGGTCACCGTCTTCTGCGAGAAGGCTGACGGCACGAAGATCATCGTCGCCAGCGCGAGCGCGCTCGAGGGGTGAATCGATGAGTACCCTCACGAAACGAGAGCCCATCCGTGCCCGCAGCGCGTGGAAGCCGAGCGACTTCCCGGCGCGGGCCGCCTATTCGTTCACGCTGACCGAGGCGCATCTTGCGGCCTTCGACGCGGCGATTACCGCGAACCGTCGCGCCGGGCGGAGCGTGGAAGATCTCACCGTACGTGACTTCTCGCTCCCGTCCATCGCGGCCGACGTTGCGTCCTGGCGCGAGGAGGTCCTGCGCGGCCGCGGCTTCATCGTGCTGAACAGGCTGCCGGGAGATCGCTACACCGAGGACGACCTCGGCATGCTGTTCTTCGGCCTCGGCACGCACTTCGGACGCGCGGTGTCGCAGAGCTCCATGGGCGACCGGCTCGGCCACGTGGTCGACGTGGGCGGCAAGGATCGACGCGAGCGCGCGTACCGGAACAGCCGCGAGCTGACGATGCACACCGATCGCGCCGACGTGGTCGGGATGCTCTCCATCCGGAAAGCCGCCGACGGCGGACTGAGCGGTTACGCGAGCGCCCACACGATCTACAACGAGATCCTCGCCTCGCGGCCGGAGCTGCTCGAGCCTCTCTTCGCCGGCTTCCCGTATCATCGTCGCGGCGAAGAGTCGCCCGGCGAGCCGGCGATCACACCGTACCGTGTCCCCGTGCTCTCCGAGAGCGAGGGCGTGTTGAGCGTGGTCTGGCTGCGCGCCTACATCGAGATGGCCGCCAAGGAGCTCGGCACCCCGCTCACCGCCAACGAGCTCGCCGCGATCGACTTCTTCGAGGAGGTGGGCCAGCGTGACGACGTCAAGCTCTCGTTCATGCTGGAGCCCGGCCAGGTGATCTTCTTCAACAACTGCGTGATGCTCCACAATCGCACGAGCTTCGAGGACGACCCGGATCCGGCGCGCAAGCGCCATCTCTTGCGGCTGTGGCTGATGCTCGATGGC
>JBKOZH010000195.1:0-23222 GCA_046725765.1 Candidatus Methylomirabilota bacterium
GGTCGGGCACGCGGAAGTTGACGTGCTCCAGGAAGACGATGTTGCCGACGTCCTCTGCCTTGCGATCGAACGTCTCAGCGGCCATGGTCGGTCCTCCAGTGGTGCACAGGATACCACCCGCTACGGTGACCGAGGCGCGGCGCGGGTTCCCCGGTGGGGGCCATTTCGGGGCTCCCCATTTAGACAGTCGGCCACGGGTAACGGTCCATGTTGCCCTCGCCCGGGAAGCGCCCGCTCTGCGCCAGACGCCTGGCGCGCGCCAGCAGCGTCTGACACTCGCGCTCGTCGAGCAGCTCCACCAGCAGCTCGGGTGCGCCCTGCTTGACGAGCCGGCGCAGATCCTCGCGCACGCCGTCGGGCAGCGGCTCGCCGGCGAACTCCCAGATCACCGTGCGCAGCTTCGGATCGACATTGAAGCAGAGCCCATTGTCGATGGCCCAGACGCGACCATCGGGGCCGAGCAGGCAGTGCCCGCTCTTACGGTCCGCGTTGTTGGCGACGAGGTCGAATGCGCAGATGCGCGCGAGCCGGTCGCGGTGCGCCGCGTCCTCGCAGAGCGTGAAGTAGTGCTGCGAGAAATCCGCGTGCACGAATTCCTGCAGCGACCCCTCGCCGTACGGCCCCTCGCGCTGCACCGTGAGCGGCACCAATCCCCAGCCGAGCGCCTCGGACAGGTGATACGCGGCGAGCTCGCGCTTGAACAGACCGGGCGGGAAATCCCACAGGGGCCGCTCGCCGCGCGCGGGCTTGTAGACGGCCAGCGCGCAGGCGCCGTCTTGCGTGACTTCGACCAGGAACGTCGCGTTCGTGCTGTTCGGCAGCCGTCCCTTCAGCGTCACCTCGCCGTGGGTGAGCAGCGTCGCGATGTCAGCGGACGACGTGGCCATTGCTCCGCGGACACACGTGGCCCGACGGGTCTTTTGGTTGACTGCACATCGGACAGATCGGCCGGCCGGCCTTCACCAGCGCTTCGGTGCGCTCCACGAACGCCGTCGCCTGCGCGCGCGTGATCGCAAAGCGTGCTGTGGCCGCTTCCTCGCCTTCTTCCTCGACCACGGACTCGGCGACGACGACGATGCGCTGGCGCTCCTCGTCCCAGCCGAGCCCGAGCGAGGCGACGGGCCACGCCTCCTCGACGGGCTCCAGAAGCTCGACGCTGTCGGGCGGCGGCTCCGACGCCGTCGGCAGCTTGTCGAGCAGCTGCGCCAGATAGGTCGCGAGCGCGCGGACCTGTTCTTTTTCGCTCTTGAGCGTCACCAGCCGGCCGCGCTGTCGGCCCTGGATATAGAACACGCGCTCGCCCTGCGGGCCGACGGCACCCGCGGTGAAGTGGTCTGGCGCATCGAAGTCGAAGGACTCAGCGCTCATCGCTTCACGAGCGACGCAAGATCGCCGTTCATCGCGTTCAGCGTCAGCACGCTGAGGCCGCCGTCACGGTGATACGCGATCGCAGTGATGGAGGCCGGCGCGATCATGATGCGCTGAAACAGATCCAGCGGCGTGCCCAGCGCGTGGGAAACCAGCGTCTTGATCGGGTCGGCGTGCGAGGCAACAACGACCGTTTGGCCGCGATGGCGCTCGACCAGCCGCGCGATCGTGCCGGCCATGCGCGCCTGCATCTCGACGAACGACTCGCCGCCGGGGAACCGAAATGCGCTCGCGTGCCGCTGCACGACCGCCCACTCCGGCCGCCGCGCGGCGCGCTTGAGCGTCAGGCCCGTCCACGCGCCGACGTCGATCTCGAGCAAGCCCGGCTCGACGCGGACGGCGAGACCGCGCGCCTTGGCGAGCGGCGCGACGGTCTCGCGCGCGCGCTCGAGCGGCGATGAATAGATGGCGGCGATCGTGGGCACGGCGGCGAGCCGCACGGCCAGCGTCTCGGCCTGGCGGCGGCCCTCATCGGACAGATGCAAGCCGCGGCGCCGGCCCGGCAGCAGGCGACCGGTCGTCGGCGTCACTCCGTGGCGCACCAGCAGCACAAGCGTGGTCGCGGCCTTCGCGGCGGCGGGCATCGAGGCAGCATAGACAGCGCCGACAGGCACCGCAAGGACTGGGTGGCAGCATGCTTGCTGCGCCCCGCCCCGGAGGTGAGTCATGCGTCGAGCGTTGCCCCAGTCGGTCGTCGTCGTTACCGGAGCCTCGAGCGGCATCGGCCGCGCGGTGGCGCTGGCCTTCGCCCGCCAGGGCGCAGCCGTGGCCGTCTGCGCGCGGCGCGACGCGCCGCTGGCCGCCGTGGTGGAGCAGTGCCGCGCGTGCGGTGGCGACGCGCTCGCCGTTCAGGCCGACGTGCGCGATCAGCGCGCGATGCACGACCTCGCGCGCGCGGCGCTGGACCGCTTTGGGCACATCGACGTCTGGGTGAACAACGCCGGGGTCGGCGTACTCGGTGCGTTCGAGGACGTACCCGAAGACGTCTTCCGCGGCGTCGTCGAGACGAACTTTTTCGGCTGCGTGCACGGCGCCCGCGCCGCGCTGCCGCACTTCGTCGCTCAGGATGACGGCGTGCTCGTCAACGTCGCCTCCATGCTCGGCAAGATGGCGATGCCGTACTACACCGCCTATGCCGCGGCGAAGTTCGCGGTGGTGGGCTTCGGCGAGACGTTGCGCGAGGAGCTGATCGGCACCGGCGTGGACGTCGTCACCGTGATGCCGGCCGCGATCGACACCCCGTTTTTCGAGCACAGCGCCAACTACACCGGACGCGCGCTCAAGCCGCCGCGGCCGGTGTACGACCCGGAGGACGTGGCGGCGGCGATCGTGCGCGCGGTCGTGCGGCCGCGGCGCGAGCTGTTCGTCGGCGGCGCCGCCCGCGCGATGAGCGCGCTGCACACCCTGGCGCCGACGCTCTACGAGCAGGCGGCGAGGACGCTGACGGACTTCGATCACTTCCAGGAGCGCGGAGCGGGCGCCACCCCAGGCGCGGTGCTGGCTCCGTTGCCGGGCGGTACCGGAGTGCGCGGGGGCTGGCGCGGGCCGCGCGCGGCCCAGCGACATCCGACACGCGCGGTGGCTATCGGGACGGCGCTGGTGCTGCCGGCCTATCTCGCGCTGCGCGCGCTCCGCCGCGCTGCCGCCGCGTGAGGCTCAGCCGCCGACGATCTCGCGGACCTTCCTGACGATCGCGCCGCGGCCGATGCCGAAGCGCTCGAGCAGCTGTCGGGGCGGGCCGCTGCGCGGGATCTCGCGCACGGCCAACCGATGGACGGACACATCGGCGGTACCGCCCACGGCCTCGGCGACCGCGTCGCCGATCCCACCCTCGGGATAGTGGTCCTCGACGGTCAGAATGCGGTTGTCCGAGGCGCGCGCCGCCTCGAGCAGCGCGGCGGCATCCACGGGCTTGACGCAGAAGAGGTCGATCACGCGAACGGCCACGCCCGACTTGGCGAGCTCGTCGTGCGCGGCGAGCGCCTCGTGCAGCGTGATGCCGGCCGCGACGATCACCAGGCGGTCGCGCTCGCTCTGGCGCAGCGTCTTCAGCGTGCCGACCGCGAATGCCTCGTTCTCGGCGTAGAGTCCCGGCGTCTTGCCGCGCGTGGTGCGAATGAACACGACGCCCTTGCGCGCGGCCGCCAGCTGCACCGCCGCGTCGGCCGCGACGCCGTCGGAGGGATAGAACACGACGGCCTCGGGGATCGCGCGGAACAGCGCGAGGTCCTCCAGCGCCATCTGCGAGGGACCGTCCTCGCCGATCGAGACGCCGGCGTGCGAGCCGCAGAGCTTCACGTTCGCGCGTGAGATGCCCGCCATACGGATCTGGTCGGCCCCGCGCTCCAGGAAGCACGCGAACGAGGAGGCGAACGGTATGAGCCCCTGGGCGGCGAGTCCGGCCGCCGCGCTGACCATGTTCTGCTCGGCGATCCATGCCTCCACGAACCGGTCGGGAAAGCGCTCTTTGAACTTCTCGGCGAACGTCGAGTTTTTCACGTCGCCGTCCAGCACGCGCACGCGCGCGTCGCTGGCGCCCAGACGCACGAGCGCGTCGCCGTACGCCTGACGGGTGGCGATCTCGCCGACGGACGGCTTGCCCTCGAGCGGCTGCGGCGGCGGCAGCACCGTCGCGCCTGCCTTCCGGCGCGGACGGCGGATCGGCGGCGGCGGCAGGTGATGCAAGCGGGCCTCGAGCGAGGACACGACGCGTTCGGCCATCTCCGATGGCAGCGGCTTGCCGTGCCAGCCGTCTTTGCCCTCGATCTCCGGACCAAGCCCCTTGCCCTTCAGAGTCTGCGCGACGATGGCCGTCGGAGCGCCGCGGCCGCGCATGGCCCGCCGCAGGGCCGTGGTCACCTGCCGCATGTCGTGACCGTCGATGACATTCACACGCCAGCCGAACGCGGCGAGCCGGCGCTGATAGGTCTTGAGGTCGTGGCCGAGCATCGTCGGCCCCGACTGGCCGAGCGCATTGACGTCGACGACCGCGACGAGATTGTCGAGCTTCTCGTGGCTCGCCATCTGGGCCGCTTCCCACACCGAGCCCTCGGCCATCTCGCCGTCGCCGAGCAGGACGAACACGCGCGCATCGGTGCCGAGCATTCGCGCGCCCAGCGCCAGGCCGACGCCGACGCCGAGCCCCTGGCCCAGCGAGCCCGTGGCCACGTCGACGAACGGCAGGCGCGGCGTGGGGTGACCCTCGAGGTCACTGTCGATCTGCCGCAGCTGCACGAGGTCCTTGCGGTCGAGGGCGCCGACGGCGGCCCACGCCGCGTAGAGCACTGGCGCCGCGTGACCCTTGCTGAGCACGAAACGGTCGCAGGCAGGATCACGTGGCGCGTGCGGATCGAAACGCATCACGTCGAAGAAGATGGCCGCGACGAGATCGGCGGCCGACGCACACGACGTCGGATGGCCGCTGCCGGCGGCGGTCGTTGCACGCACGCTGTCCACGCGCAACTGAGTCGCGATGTCTTCGAGTGCCTGCAGTCGAGCGTCGGCGGGGATGTTCACGGCCACCTAGTGTACAGGGGGAGCGGAGCGTCCGCTGCACCAACGCGCATGCGTTCCGGCAAGCGCGAGTCGTTGGCACCGCTGCTGCACGCAAGTCGCGGGAGGTGCGTGATGAAGAGACTGGTTGGTGTCCTCCTCAGCGCGGCCGTCGGGGCGGCTGCCGCGTACATGCTCGATCCCGATCGCGGACGCACGCGCCGTGCGCGCGCGCGTGAACGCGCCATCGCGGCGACGAACAGCATGAGCGACGCGTTCGGGGGCAAGTCGCGTCACTGGTCGAACGTCGCGCTTGGCTACCTCGCCGAGGCGCGCGGGCTGCTCGCCCGCGGCCGACGCGCCGCCGAGGACACCGCGGCCCACATTCACAAGCCCGCCTGATGCGATGGAGCCGCTCGAGCGGCGCTACTTCGCGCGCGATGACGGACCACGCGAGCGACCGCGACGTCGCGGCGCCGCTGAGCTCGGCTGGCGGTTCGGGCCTGCGGTCCCGGGCGCCGGCGACACGACGCTGGTCCCGGGTCCGCACGCCGGCCGCGGCCCGCGCGACTGGCGACGCACCGACGAGCGGATTCGCGAGGAGGTCTGCCAGTGGATGTCGGACGACGCGCGGCTCGACGCCCGCGAGATCGACGTCCGTGTGCAGGACGGCGACGTCACGCTCGACGGCCGGGTGGCGGATCGCGCTGCGCGGCGTCTGGCTGAAGACATCGCCGCCGCCGTCCCCGGCGTCCGCGACGTCTTCAATCGTCTGAGGACCGCGGAGCCCCGCGCGGACTAGTCCTGCACCGCGCGGCGAGGCCGCGCTCAGCGCTGTCGTTGGGCGTGGTCGGCGAGCACCGACGCGACGCACGCCGTCACGCGGACTCCCGTCGGCACGTGGATGTACTCGTTCGGTCCGTGCGCATTGCTGTCGGGCCCGAGCACACCCGTGATCATGAACTGCGCCTGCGGATAGCGCGCGCCCAGCATCGCCATGAACGGGATCGAGCCACCCGTGCCCTGGGACATTGCAGGCTGGCCGAAGTACGCCTCCGACGCGCGCCGCATCGCCTGCGCGAGCCACGGCGCGGTGGCCGGCGCATCCCAGCCGTCGCCGGGTGACTCGGCGTGGAATGTCACGCGCGCGCCGTACGGCGGATCGGCTTCGAGCGTCTCCTTCATTCGCTTCGCCGCGTCGGAGGCCTTGACGGTAGGAGGCAGGCGCATCGACAGCTTGAGGGCGGTCTTGGGCCGAAGCACGTTGCCGCCGTCCGTCGGCGTCGGCAACCCGGCGGCGCCGGTGATGGACAGCGCCGGCTTCCACGTGCCCGCCATCAACGCTGCGAGCGGCTCGTCGTGCATGGGGCGCATGCCCGGCAGGAACGGAAACTCCGAGATGCGCTTGGCGAGCAGACTCGACACCGCGCGCGCCTGCTCGATGCGCTCGCGGGGGATGTCGGCGTGCAGATTGCGCAGGACGACCTCACCTGTGCGCTCGTCCTCGATGCGCGACAGCAGCGATCGCGCGATCCGGAACGACGACGGGACGATGCCGCTGGCGGCACCGGAGTGCACGCCCTCGGAGAGAACCTCGACCGTCAGCACGCCGTTCACGATCCCGCGCAGCGACGTCGTCGTCCACAGGTGGTCGTAGTCCGAGCAGCCCGAGTCGAGACACACCACGAGGCTCGGTGTGCCGATGCGCGAGGCCAGCGCCTCCACATAATGGGGAAGGTCGTAGGAGCCCGACTCTTCGCACGCCTCGATCAGCACGATGCAGCGCGCGTGCGGCACGCCCTGCGTCTGCAACGCCTGGATGGCGGTGACGGCGGCGAATGCCGCGTAGCCGTCGTCGCCGGCGCCGCGGCCGTAGAGTCGGTCGCCGCGGCGGACCGGCGTCCACGGGCCGAGGCCTTCCGCCCACCCGACCATTTCCGGCTGCTTGTCGCAATGGCCGTAGAGCACCACGGTGTCGTCGCCCCGCCCCGGCACTTCCATGAAGATCAGCGGCGTGCGATCGGCAAGCCGCACGACCTC
Organism: Candidatus Methylomirabilota bacterium; assembly: GCA_046725765.1. Lineage (GTDB taxonomy): Bacteria > Methylomirabilota > Methylomirabilia > Rokubacteriales > CSP1-6 > AR12. The sequence continues at coordinate 6,961 of JBKOZH010000195.1, forward strand.
CACCCGCAGACCTTCGATCGCGCGTGCGCGACTCCACTGCTCGATCAGCGACACCGCGCGATCGAGGTGGCCGTGCGCTTTCCATTCTGGGTCGAACATCGGCGACTTCGCGGGGATCCGCACGTACTCGGTCAGCGTCGGCAGGATGTCACCGTCCCACGTCTTCTGCACGAAGCCCAGCGTGTGCGCGGTGTCGAGCGCCATTATTTCTTCCCCTGCAGCGCGGCCCAGATGCGCTCGGGCTTGAGCGGCATATCGAGGTGCTTGATACCCAACGGCTTGAGCGCGTCGACCACGGCGTTGACGACGGCCGGCGTGCTGCCGATCGTCGCGGCCTCGCCGATGCCCTTCGCGCCCATCGGGTTGAACGGCGTCGGCGTGACGGTCTGATCCGTCTTGAACGACGGCAGGTCTTCGGGATGCGGCACCGCGTAGTCCATCAGCGAGCCGGTGACCAGCTGGCCGTCCGCGCCATAGACGACCTCCTCCATCAGCGCCTGCGCGATGCCCTGCGCGAGACCGCCGTGCACCTGCCCCGCCACGAGCGTCGGCGAGATGCGCACGCCGCAGTCGTCGACCGACACGAAGTCGCGCACGTGCACGCGGCCGGTCTCACGGTCGATCTCGACGACGGCGACGTGCGCGCCGAAGGGATAGACCAGCTGCGGCGGCCGGAAGAACTCCGTCGCCTCGAGCCCGTGCTCCATGCCTTCGGGCAGACCCTCGGCGTACGCCTTCGCCGCGATGTCGGCGATGGTCAGCGCTTTCGCCGGCACGCCCTTGACCTGGTATTTCCCCTCGGCGAACACGACATCGTCGGCGGAAGCCTCGAGCACCGTGGCGGCGATGCGTCGTGCCTTGTCCTGCACTTTGAGGGTCGCCCCGAGGATCGCCGAGCCGCCGACGGCGAGACTGCGCGAGCCGCCGGTGCCGTTGCCCATCGGCGTGTTGAGCGTGTCGCCGTGGCGGACCACGATGCGATCGAACGGCACGCCGAGATGATCGGCGATGATCTGCGCAAACGTCGTCTCGTGGCCCTGCCCGTGCGCGGATGTGCCCGTGAACGCCGTGACGTCGCCGCCCGGCTCCACGCGCACGACGGCGCTCTCGAACGGTCCAAAGCCGCACATCTCGACGTAGCACGCCATGCCGATTCCGAGCAGCATCCGATCGTTGCGGCTGACGCGCGCCTGCTGCTCGTTGCGCAGCTTGTCGACGCCGGCGATCTCGAGCGCTTTCGTCAGCGCGCGGTCGTATTCGCCGGAGTCGTAGCGCTGCCCCGTGGGCGTCGCGTACGGGAACGCGGAGGGCGGAATGAAGTTCTTGCGGCGGATTTCTTCAGGCTTCTTGCCGAGCTCGAGCGCCACGACGTCGATCAACCGCTCGAGGTAGTACGCGGCCTCCGGCCGCCCCGCGCCGCGGTAGGCGGCAACCGGCGTGGAGTTCGTGAACACGCACGTGGACGTGAGATCGACGTTCGTGAACTTGTAGACGCCCACGCCCATCATCAGCGTGAGGTCGGGGATGAACGTGAAGATCGGATAGGCCCCGATGTCGGCCGTCACATGCATGCGCACCGCGGTGATCGTGCCGTCCGCCTCGACCGCGGCTTCCAGCTCGGTAAGCTGCGCGCGGCCGTGCGTCGTGGCCACGAGGTGCTCGATGCGCGTCTCCGTCCAGCGCAGCGGCAGCTTGTACAGCCGCGCGCATGCCGCCAGCGTGGCGTCCTCCGCGTACACCCCGAACTTCACGCCGAAGCCGCCGCCCACCTCCGGCGCGATCACGCGCACGAGGTTCTGCGGGATGTTGAGCACGATCGCCAGGTCGTTGCGAAGCACGTGCGGCGCCTGGTGACTCGCCCACACGGTGACACCGCCGGTGGCCGGATCGGGCGCGGCCAGCGTCGCGCGCGGCTCCATCGGGATGCCGGACAGCCGCTGGCTGTTCATTCGCTGCTTCACGACGCGATGCGCCTTCTTGAACGCGCCGTCCGGGTCGCCTTTGTTGATCTCCGTCGTGTGCTCGATGTTGCCCGGCGCGTCGTCATGCAGCGTGGGCGCGCCCTTCTTCGTCGCGGAGGCGAGATCACCGACGGCAGGCAGCGGCTCCCAATCGACGACGACCTCCTGCGCGCCGTCGACGGCCGCGGCCTCCGACGTCGCGATCACCGCCGCCACCGGCTCGCCCACGTGCCGGACGCGACCGATCGAGAGCGGATAGTGCTTGCGGCCGGCCTCGGTCTTGCCACCGCCACCGCCCTCGGCGCTCGGCCCGCCCAGCGGAATCGGCTGAACGTGACGCTTGAGGTCTTCGCCGGTCACGACGCGCACGACACCGGGGCGTTTCAGCGCGGCGGCGCCGTCGATCTTGCGGACGCGCGCGTGCGCGTGAGGGCTGCGCACAAACGCGACATAGTGCAACCCGGGGACGGTGACGTCGCCGACGTACGACGACGTGCCGGTCACGAGTCGTGGATCTTCCTTGCGCTTGACCTCAGCGCCCATCAGCCGGGGAGTTGCCGTGGCCATGCCCGATCCTTTCGTGGGAGTCAGGGTCGGAGGATAACTCTTGGTACAATCCCGCGCCATGACTACCCAGGACGAGCGGCGCTCAGAGTTCGACGCCGCGTGCCGTATCGCGGGACTCACGCTGAGCGCACGGGACGCGGAGCTGCTCTACGCAATGTGGCTGGACTGGCTGCCGCAGCGGGACCGTCTGCGCGGCGCCGTGCCCGCGCCGGAGGACGAGCCGTGGCGGTGAACATCGCCGATCTCGACCTCTACGGCGTGAGCCAGGCGCTCGAGACGCGCGCGCTCACCTCGGTCGAGGCGACCGACGCCTACCTCGCCCGCATCGCCCAGTTCGATCCGGTGCTTCGCTCGTACATCACCGTCACCGCTGACATGGCGCGCGCCCAGGCCGCGGAGGCGGACGCCGAGATCGGCCGCGGCCGGCGCCGCGGACCGCTGCACGGCGTGCCGATTGCGCTCAAGGACCTCATCGCCGTGGCCGGCGTGAAGATGACGGGCGGCTCGCGCGTGCTCGCCGATCACGTGCCCGCGCGTGACGCCTTCGTCACGCGCCGGCTCAAGGATGCCGGCGCCGTGCTCCTCGGCAAGCTCGCCATGCACGAGTTTGCTTTCGGCCGGCCGGTCGTCGACGGGCCGTTCCCGACCGGTCGCAACCCGTGGGACATTCGACGCGCGCCCGCCGGCTCATCGTCGGGCTCGGCCGTCGCCGCGGCGGCCGGTCTCTGTGCGGGCGCGCTCGGCTCGGACACCGGAGGCTCGATCCGCGGGCCGGCGTCGATGACGGGGCTCGTCGGCCACAAGCCGACGTACGGGCTCGTGAGCCGCAGCGGCGTGCTGCCGCTGTCGTGGTCGCTCGATCACGTCGGCCCGATGACGCGCAGCGTGTGGGACAGCGCCGTGCTGCTGCAAGCGATCGCCGGCGCCGATCCCGACGACACGTCGACGCGCGGAGTGGTCACGCAGGACTACGTTGCGCAGCTCGAGGACGGCGCGCGCGGCCGGCGGCTGGGGCTGCTGAAGCGCTACTACCTCGACTATCCCGGACTGTCCGACGAGGTGCGCGATGCGTCCCTCACCGCGTTCGACGTGCTGCGCAAGGAGGGCGCGACGATCGAAGAGGTGGACGCGCCGTCGCTGGATCTCGCGATGGCCGCGTGGGCGCCGATCATGTCCGAGGCGTACGAGTATCACGCCGAGACGCTGCGCCAGAAGCCGGAGACGTATGGCGAGGGCGTACGCACGCGGATCTATCTCAGCGCGCTGTTCACGGCGCAGGACGTGCAGCGCGCGCAGCGCCTGCGCGCGCGCATCGGGCGCGAGGTGGACGCGCTGCTCTCGCGCGTCGATGCGCTGATCTTTCCGGGCCAGGCAGCGCCCGCGCTGCGCTTCGAGGACTTCCCGAGCACGGGCTTCGCGCCGGCACCGATCCGCTATACGGCACCGTGGAATCTGCTCGGACTGCCGGCCGTCGTCGCGCCCTGCGGCTTCAGCCGCGACGGGCTGCCGATGTCGATCCAGCTCGTGGGCCGCCGCTTTGACGACGCCACGGTGCTGCGCATCGCGCGCGCGTACGAGCGCGCCACCGACTGGCATCGCCGGCGGCCCGATTCCTCGCGCTGGACGGTGTGATGGTAGTGCGGCCATTTGGATTTCGTGGAGCTGGGGACCCACCGTCCGAGGCGAGCCTATAAATGGACGCGTACCGCGCCGTGGTCGACAAGCGCGACCAGCGCGCGTATCTGCCGACGCCGATTTCCGGCGAGGCGTTGCGGCGCATCCTGCAGGCCGGGCGCATGACCGGCAGCAGCAAGAATCGTGAGCCCAACCGCTTCGTCGTCGTCACCGAGCGCGAGGGTGTGCGGGCGCTCGGCGCGCTGTCGCCGTGGGGCCGCTGGCTCGCGGATGCCGCGGCCGTCGTCGTCATCACCCAGGTCGAGCCCCACGAGTTCGACGCCGGCCGCTGCGCGCAGAACATGATGGTCGCCGCGTGGGCCGAAGGCGTCGGCTCGTGTCCCGCCCATCTGCCGGAAGCCGACGTGGCGCGGCTGCTCCACATTCCGCCCGGCGTCCACATCAACCGCGTGATCGGGTTCGGCTACATCGATCCGGCACGCGCCCACGCGCCGAAGTCCGTTGCACGCCGGCGCAAGCCGCTGGAGGAGCTCGTCCACCGCGAGCGCTGGTAACCGCCGGCGCGCACCGATCAGGCGCGTCGCGGGCGTTGAACTTGCACCCCGCCAGCCGCCGGAGGTGCCGGCCATGATGACGATCGTGACCCGCGTGAAGCTCAAGGAAGGCAGCGAGCCGCGCTGGGACGCGGCGATGCAGGAGCGGCTCGAGGCGGCACGCAATCAGTCGGGCTGGGTCGGCGGTCAGGTCGCGATTCCCGTCAACGCGCTCGACGAGCGCGTGATCATCGGCACGTGGCGGACGCGCGCGGACTGGGAGGCGTGGCACGCCGATCCGAAATTCCGCGAGACGCGACGACAGATGGAAGGGCTGGAGGCGCGACCGGCCGAGGAATGGTGGCACGAGGTCGTCACCGACCTGCGCGCCGCCGCGTAACCGCTTAGACGGCGATCCGGAGCCCCGAGCGCATCTCGAATTCTTCCTGCGCCGCGAGCGGGGCATTGGCGATGCGAGCGAGCTTGCCGCAGTAGAAGCAGTGGATGAAAGCGGGCTCGCGACCGATGAACGTGCTGTTGCACTTCACGCAGCGATCGATCGGCTGAGCCAGGAAGCGGCGCGCCGCGCGCTCGAGCACGAGGTCGGGCTCGAGCAGCGAGACGACCTTGGCCGGACCGCGCGACGGCGTGGCCTCGCCGTTTTGCGGCACGCGCAGCGGCGTCGGCGCGCTCGGCGTCAGCGCTTTTCGCAGGCGCGCGACCGCGCGACTGGGCTTGCGTTTCAAGTCCGGGCGCTTCATGGCGGACGCATTGTACATTACCCGGCGCGAGGAGGAACCCAATGACACCACCAGTCGATCCCAATGACGTCCTCATGACCGGCGAAAACTCCTTCATCAGGCTGAGCTCGGATGGCGGAAAAACGCTCACGGATCGCTTCAGCCACTGGCGCGTGCTGTGGTGCCCTGACGGCGCGGGCCACGTGCTGTTCGCGCATTCCACGCTCATCGATGGCAAGGTCCGCATCTACTCGGACAACCAGGCCGTGGCACGCTGGCTGCAGAAGACGATCGAGACGCTGCTCTATCCGCAGTTCGCCGACACGACGCTGCCGATCGTCCCCGCGCAGTTCTCGCGCGCGGGCACGCCGCCGAAGCCCGCCACGGAAACGATCGTCGCCGGCAACGACCGCATCGTGATGACGTGGGCGGACACCATCGCGCCGTTCGTGCTCAATGCGCCGCCCGGCTTCATGAACCGGCCGATCGGCGTCTTCAGCACGTTCTTCCCCGCCAAGACCGCGAGCGTCGAGCTCAACGGCAAGACGCCGAAGGGCCAGGTGTGGCCGGAGATGCGCGGCGATCGGCAGTCGTCGAGCGCGTGCCTGGCCTGGTCGGAGACGTGGGTCAAGCCGCGCGGCTGATGACCGCGCTGTGACGTTCTTCGAACGGTTCACGCGACGGTGAGCGCGCCGGGCCAGACGTTCTTCGCGCTCACCCCCGATCGCGTGCTCGAGGCGGTGGAGGTCGGCGGCCTGCGCTCGACGGGCCGCTGCCTTCCACTGCGCGCGTTCGAGAACCGGGTGTACGAGGTCGAGCTCGACGACGAGCGCCGCGTCGTCGTGAAATTCTACCGGCCCGGGCGCTGGTCGCGCGCGACGATCGAAGACGAGCATCGCTTCTTGGCTGATCTCGCGGCCGCCGAAATTCCGAGCGTCGCGCCGATGGACCTGGGCAACGGCACCACGCTGAACGAGATCGACGGCATTCTCTACGCGGCGTTCCCCAAGGTCCGCGGCCGCACGCTCGACGAGCTCGATGCCGAAAACCGACGCCGCATCGGACGCACGATCGGCCGCATGCACGCCGTCGGCGCCGCGCGTCCGGCTCCGCACAGGCCGCAGCTGACCGTGGACCGCTACATCCGCGAGCCGCTCGAGGTGTTGCTCCGCGGCGACTTCATTCCGGGCACACTGGCGCCGCGCTATCGCGACGTCGCCATGTCGATCGCGGAGCGGACCACTGCGCCGTTGAAGGCCGTGCGGGCGCAGCGCATCCACGGCGACCTGCACTGGGGCAACATCCTGTGGGCGAAGGACGGTCCGGTGCTCGTCGACTTCGACGATTGTTTGATGGGACCCGCGGTGCAGGATTTGTGGCTGCTTGCCCGTGGTGACACCGAAGAAGCGCGGAAGATGCGCGAGGACGTGCTCGAAGGCTACGAGGTGTTTCGCGAGTTCGACCGCAGCACGCTGACCTTGTGCGAGCCGCTACGCGCCATGCGCATCGTCTACATGTCGGGCTGGATTGCGCGGCGCTGGGACGACCCGTCGTTTCCCCCGGCGTTCCCCAACTTTCGCGACACGCGCTACTGGATGCACGAGTACGAGGCGCTTGTCGGGATTGCCGAGTCGCTCCAGCATTAGGCCGTTGGCCGACGCGCGACGCCGGAAATACACCGCGCCGCTCACCGCCGACAGTCCCAGCAAGACCAGCAGCACGCTCGGCAACAGGTGCGCCGTGGCTTCGAGGGCGGTGACCGGCGAGATGACGTCGGCAGCTTGTGGGATGCCGGGCGCCATGGCGATGACCTTCGTGCGCGGCGGGCTCGGTGGCACGACGACGACCTGAAGCTCGGCCGAGCGCTTCGCCGGCGGCGACGCGACCGATTTCGCCGGCGCCGGCACGACGGATTTCGGCAGCACCGGCGCGACCACATGCGCAACGACGGCCGGCGCCGGTTTGGTCGCCGCCGGCGCCTTGGCCGCGAGCGCGGACGCCTTCGCCGCCGGCGTGGACGCCTTGGCGCCAGGCGCGAACGCCGTCGTCACAGGCGCAGACTTCGTGACGGGTGCGAGCGCGGTCGTGACGGCTGGCGTGGACGTATCTTTCGCCACGACCACGGGCTTGGATCCGAGGCCGGATGCCGCGGTCGACTTGGCCGATGGCGTCGCCTTCGCCACGGCCGGTGGCGTCGTCTTCGACGCCGCCGGGCCCAGCGACGGCGGCGCCTGCGCGAACATCAGCGTCTCCTCACCAAGCTTGGCGCGCAGCTGCGCGACCAGCGTGGCGTAGGACCCGGCTCGCAGCAGCCGCTTGAATTGCGATCGATAGTTTTCGATGGTACTGACGCCGTCGACGACGACGTCGCGGACGAGCCAGCGCCCGCGGCGCTCGCTCATGCGGTACTCGACGTTGATCTTGCGCCCGTCGCGGCTTTCAACGATCGTCATCACCCGCGCTTCTTCTCCCACGCGGGTCTCGCCTCGCCAGCTCATGACCAATCCGTTGACCGGGCTGACGGCACCGGCGAGACGCGCCACCAGGCCGCGCTCGAGGAGCTCGGAGAACAGGCGTGTGAACTCGTCGCGCTCCGCCGGGGTGCGTGCGTCCCACTCCCGCTCCAGGACGGCCGCGGCGGCACCGCGGACGTCGGCAATGTCGGTCACCAGGCGCTTCACGCGAGCGACCTTCTCGAGAGGTTCGGAGCGGAGGGCGGGATCGTTGATGATGACGTTGATCGAGGCGAAGAACTCGCGCAGACGATCGGTCGCCGGCCCGGCAGACGCCGGCGTCCCGGCCGCCAGAAGGGCGAGTCCGGCCAGGGCGCCCGCGAACAGACTCCGGGTACTCGGCGCGAGGTGCATATGTCCAATATAGGACGCCGGATCGGGCCGGCGATATAGCGCTTAATATCTTTAATTACAGATATTTACGTTGGTCTGACCGATCAGGAAATGACGCACGAGCCGGAGCCGAGTGGCGGCTCGGAAATGGTCCTCGGCGACGCAATGATACGATCCAGGCGATGAGCGACGGGCCGCGCTCCAATTTCATCCGCGACATCATCGACGAGCACAACCGAACCGGCCGGTTCGAAGGCAAGGTGGTGACGCGGTTTCCGCCCGAGCCGAACGGCTACCTGCACATCGGCCACGCCAAAGCCATCTGCATCGACTTCGGGCTGGCGCGCGACTACGGCGGTCGCTGTCACCTGCGCTTCGACGACACCAATCCCACCAAGGAGAGCCAGGAATACGTCGACGCGATCATGAACGACGTGCGGTGGCTCGGCTTCGACTGGGGACCGCACCTCTACCACGCGAGCGACTACTTCGAGCAGCTCTATCGGTGGGCGGAGCAGCTGATCCTCGCCGGCAAGGCATACGTCGACGATCAGAGCGCGGAGGAGATGCGTGACTCGCGCGGCACGCTGACGGAAGCCGGCCGACCCTCGCCGTTTCGTGATCGCTCCGTCGCGGAGAACCTCGATCTATTCCGTCGCATGCGCGCGGGCGAGTTCACCGACGGCAGCAAGACTTTGCGCGCCAAGATCGACATGTCGAGTGGCAACATCAACCTGCGCGATCCGGTCATGTACCGCATCCGCCGCACGTCGCACCAGCGCACGGGCGACGCGTGGTGCATCTACCCGATGTACGACTGGGCCCACGGGCAGTCCGACTCGATCGAGGGCGTGACACACTCGATCTGCACGCTCGAGTACGAGGATCACCGGCCGCTATACGACTGGTATCTCGACGCGCTCGGCATATTCCACCCGCAGCAGATCGAGTTCGCGCGGCTCAATCTCAGTCATACCGTCATGTCGAAGCGAAAGCTGCTGCAGCTCGTCGAGGGCGGCTTCGTGAGCGGCTGGGACGATCCGCGCATGCCGACGCTGGCCGGCCTGCGGCGTCGCGGGTACACGCCCGCGAGCATCCGCGACTTCTGCGAGCGCATCGGCGTCGCCAAGGCCGACAATATCGTCGAGCTCGCGCTGCTCGAGCACTGCGTGCGCGAGGATCTCAACCGCCGCGCCGAGCGGCGCATGGCGGTGCTGCGGCCGCTGAAGCTCGTGATCACCAACTACCCCGAGGGCAAAGTCGAGCAGCTCGAGGCCGTCAACAATCCGGAGGATCCGAGCGCGGGCACGCGGACGGTGCCGTTCGCGCGCGAGCTCTGGATCGAGCGGGACGACTTCCGCGACGTCGCGCCGAAGAAGTACTTCCGGCTCACTCCGGGCGCCGAGGTACGCCTGCGCTACGCATACATCGTCAAGTGCACCGACTTCTCGCTGGGACCCGACGGCCAGGTCACCGAGGTGCGCTGCACCTACGATCCCACGACCATCGGCGGTGACAGCGGGGGTCGCGCGGTGAAGGGCACCATTCACTGGGTCTCCGCGCGCCATGCCGTGGACGCCGAGGTGCGCCTGTACGAGACGCTCTTTGGGAAGCCGCGGCCCGACGACGAGGACGACTTCACGGCCGCGCTCAATCCGCACTCGCTCACGACGCTCACGGAGACGCGCGTCGAGCCGTCGCTGGCGTCGGCTGCACCCGGCGCGCGCTTTCAGTTCGAGCGCAACGGTTACTTCTGCGTCGACGCCCGCGACTCTGCGCCTGGCCGGCTCGTCTTCAATCGCACCGTCGGCCTCCGGGACACCTGGGCCAAGATCGAGAAGTCCGGCTGACTACTGTTCTTGACGTTCCGGCCCCCGCCGTCTAGGGTGCTCGCGTGTACGCTGCCCACTTTGGTCTGACCGAGAGGCCGTTCTCTCTCGCTCCCGACCCCCGCTACCTGTTCCTGAGCGAGGGGCACCGTGAGGCGCTGGCCCACCTCGTCTACGGCTTGCAGGGCGGCGGCTTCGTCCAGCTCACCGGCGAGGTCGGGACCGGGAAGACCACGGTCTGCCGGGCACTCCTTGACCAGCTGCCCCCCGACGTCGACGTGGCGATGATCTTCACCCCCCGGCTGACCGCGGTCGAGCTGATCTCGGCGATCTGCGAGGAGCTGCGCGTGCCCTACCCGACGGGCACACCCAGCCTCAAGGCGCTCGTCGACGCGCTGTCCCAGGCGCTCCTCGACGCGCACGCGCGGGGGCGTCGGACCGTCGTCATCATCGACGAGGCGCAGAACCTCAGCATGGAGGTGCTCGAGGAGCTCCGCCTGCTGACCAACATCGAGACCACCCGCGACAAGCTCCTCCAGGTCATCCTCATCGGCCAGCCCGAGCTCGTCAATCTCATGGAGCGCCCGGCGCTGCGCCAGCTGGCGCAGCGAGTCACCGCCCGCTATCACCTGCGACCCTTCACGTTCACCGAGACGCGCGCCTACATCCGTCACCGGTTGGAAGTCGCCGGACAGCGGAAGATGATCTTCACCTCGGCGGCGCTCGGGGTGATCCACCGGCGCTCGGGCGGCGTGCCGCGGCTGATCAACAACATCTGCGACCGCGCGCTCCTGGGCGCGTTTGGCCGCAGCAAGCGGCACGTGACCGCCGCCACCGCCCGGCACGCCGCCTCCGAGGTATCCGGCTCGCGCGGACTGCTCCGGTGGCTGCAGCCGGCGGTGGCCATCGTCCTGCTCGGCGCCTTCGTCTTGAGCGTCAGCACGGTGGGGCGCAGCCGTCTGGAGTATGTCGCCAGCTGGTGGGGACAGCGGTTGGTGGCGCCTGGTGTGCCGCCAAGCAACGCCGCGACTCCTGGGACGCCGGCGTCGTCGCCGTCGGCGGCGGCCGCAGTCGTCGCCCCCGCGCGTCCGAGCATGGCTCAGATCCTCGACGGCACCACGACCGACCGTGACGGAGCGCTCGGCCGCCTCTTCGCCGCCTGGGGCGTCGACTTCGAGCCGCGGGCGGGCGAGACCGCGTGCGACGCCGGGCGCCGCTCGGGCCTGCGCTGCCTCGCGCGGAGCGGAACGTGGAACGTCATCCGTCGCCTCGACGTGCCAGCGATGCTCACGCTGACGACGCCGGCCGGCGAGCGGCACTACGCGACCGTGACCGCGCTTGACGCTGACACGGTCACGCTGGACGTCGCACCGATCCCGGTGACGCTGCCGCTGAGCGAGGTGGAGCAGTTCTGGGACGGCGCGTTTCTGGCGCTGTGGCGCACGCCGGACCTCGGGACCACCGAGCTCAAGCCCGGCGACGACCAGCGCCGGCGCGTGGCGGCCTTTCAGCGTGCGAACGGTCTGAGGCCGGACGGCGTGCTCGGGGAGGAAACGCTGCTGCGGCTGGCCACGACGGCGCCCGGCCGCCCGTCGCTGTCAAAGGTGACCCCCTAGCCATGTCCTACATCCTCGACGCGCTCAAGAAAGCCGCGGAGCAGCGCAGTGGTCCGCCGCCGGAAGTACGGCGTCTGCTCGCCCCGGCGCCGGTCCCCGCCGTCTCGGGCTCGCGCTACATCACGCTCGGCGTCGCCGCCACGGGCGCGATCGTGGTCGTCGCGATTCTTTGGCTATGGTCGCCCGTGCACGAGGCGCCGGAGTCGGCCGCCAAACCGGTCGCGTCTGCAGCGAGCGCGCCCACGGCGAGCGCGACGCCGCCCGTGCCGATGGTCGAGGAGCGGCCGCGCGTTGCGCCGCCTGCCCGATCGCGCGCCGCGCTCGCGACGCCGGACGCGAACGAGGGACGACGCGCGATGCCTGAGATGTCGCGCCCAACGGTCGACGCGCGCCCACCCGCGACGAAGCCGCGGCTGGCTGACGTCAAGCCACCTGAGACGAGGCTGCCGGAGCCGAAGCCGTTCGAGACCACGCCGGCGGAGCCCACAGCGCCGGAGACGACGCCGTCTGTGACGAGGCCACCGCGGCCGCCCCTGACGTCACGGCCGGGCGTGATCTCGCCCGCACCCGCGCCGCCTGTGGTTACCGTGTTGCCGCCGAGCTCGACCGCGCCCGCGCCTGCGACGTCGCGGGGCCCGATGACGGCGGCGGCCACGCCGCCGCGCCCGGACACCTCCAAGCTGAAGGTCGAGGTGATCGTCTACGCCGAGCAGCGCCCGCAGCGGTGGGTGTTCATCAACGGCCGCAAGTACGTCGAGGGCGATGCCATCGGCGACGCGCGCATCGAGGAGATTCAGTCGACGGGCGTCGTGCTCGTCGAAGACGGTCGGCGCATCACGCTCCGTCCCTGACGCTCGCCTCGGACGCTCAGGCCCGCCGCTCGAAGATCAACGTCTGCTCGCATGCGCCGAACGCGCCGTCGACGTCCGACAGCGTGCCGCGCGCCACGCCCGTGCCCTGATCCCCCGCCTGCGTCTGGGCGCTGAGCAGGATCCACGGCGCGCGCGGCTGCCGCCAGAGCACGATCGTCAGGTCGGCGTTCACGAAGGTCACGCGCCTGAGATCGACGATGGCCGAGATGCCGCTGCAGAGATCGGCCGCGGAAACGGCGTGGACCAGCGCCGAGTTCGTCTCCCCGGCGACGAGCGGCCGCTGCAGATTGAACCAGCATGCAGCGGGGCCGGGCTTCAGCAGGTCGCCCTCGACCGTGCGCGTGTCGACGCCGGTGAAGAACGGGCTCCAACGCCTGGCGACGTCGGGAATGGGACGGCCAGCCTCGGGGCCGAGGCTCGGCGGCGTTCGGTCGACCGGCGCCGGCGTCAGCGACGAGTCTGTCCGCAGATAGACGGCCGTGCAGCGTGCGACGGCCCTATCACTCTGCGTGAGTGACGCCTCGACCGTTGATGCCTTGCGGCCTTCGCGGAGCACTGTCACCGCCACGGTGAGCGGCTCGCGTGTGACGGGTCGCCAGAGATCAAACGACAGCCGCGCCAGGACCGTGCCGGGCGCGGCGTTCTGTTCGAGCGCGCGCACCATGAGTCCGCCGAACGCGCTGCCCTGCAGCAGATCCTTCGACCACGGGCCGACGGCCCACTCGGTTGGGTGGAACGACTCACCGTCGCGGACGAACATGCTCTCTTCGTTCATGGGCGCACAGTGTGACGGATTGCGGCGGCGCACGCCACGTGTTACTCAGACGTCGCCGCCAGGGAGGAACGCATGACCATCGGCCGCCTCAGCCGTCGCGACTTCGTGAAAGTCTCCGCCGCCGGCGCGCTCACCGCCGCGGGCGCCGCGCCCGTATTCGCCCAGGGAACGCGACTGCACTTCCTGCAGTGGTCGCACTTCGTCCCAGCCGCCGACCAGGTGTTCGAGGAGCAGGCGAAGGAGTTCGGCCGACAGGCGGGTGCGGAGATCGCCATCGAGCGCATCAATCAGAACGACATCCAGGCGCGCCTCACGGCGGCGATCCAGAGCGGCAGCGGCGCCGACATCGTCATCGTCGCGAACAATCACGCGCTGCTCTACGAAAACTCCCTCGTCGACGTCACGGACGTCGCCGAAGACGTCGGCCGCGCGCAGGGCGGCTGGCACGACTATGCGAGGGCCAACTGCGTGGCGCCCAACGGGCGCTGGGTGGCGGTGCCGCAGTTCATCATCTCGTGGGCTGTGACCTATCGCGAAGACTGGTTCAAGGAGGCCGGCTTCGAGTATCCGAAGACGTGGGACGACTTCCGCAAGGTCGGCCGCGCCATGAAAGCGAAGGGCAAGCCGTTCGGTCAGGCGTTCGGACACTCGATCAACGATCCGAACAACTGGTGCTATCCGCTGGTGTGGATGTGGGGTGGGATGGAGGTCTCCAAAGACGGCAAGACCGTCGCGCTCGACAGCAAGCAGACCGTCGAGGCGGTGAAGTTCAACACCGTACTCTGGAAGGAGGTCTTCGATGAGGGCGGGCTGGCGTGGGACGACTCCACCAACAATCGCGCCTTCCTGTCGTCGGAGATCGCGCTCACCGGCAACGCGCCGTCGATCTACGTCGCCGCGCGGCAGAAGTTCCCCGACGTCTACAAGGGCACGAACCACGGCCACTTCCCGCCCGGGCCCGCGGGGCGGTTCTACTGGCTGCCCGCATGGAACTCGGTCGTCATGAAGTACAGCAAGCAGCAGAAGCTCGCCAAGGACTTCATCCGCTTCTACATGGATCGCGCGCGCTTCGATCGCTACTTCGAGACGATGGACACGTTCGGCATTCCGGGTACGAAGGCGTACAGCGATCATCCGCTCTGGCGCAAGGATCCCAAGACCGCCGTGTTTCCCGAGACGCTGCCCAACGCGCGGCAGGTGGGCTACGCCGGGCCGGCCGGCCGCAAAGCAACGGAGGCGCTGTCGAAGTACATCATCGTCGACATGTTCGCCAAGGCGATCCAGGGCATGAGCCCGGAGGACGCCGTGAAGTGGGCGGCCGGCGAGCTGAAGAAGATCTACGCGGCGTAGCGTGATTGAGACGACCGTCGTCGGCTCGTATCCGCAGCCGGAGTGGCTCGTCGACAAGGCGCGTTACCGGCAGACCGTGGTGCCACGCGTGCGCATGCCCGAGCTCTGGCGCGTCGGCGCCGAGCACCTCGAGGAAGCGCAGGACGACGCCGTGCGGCTCGCGGTCGCCGAGATGGAGGCCGCGGGCATCGACGTCATCACCGACGGCGAGCAACGCCGCGAGTCGTACTTCAACGAATTTGCCAACGCGCTGTCCGGCATCGACGTCGATCGTCCCGGGGAGGCCATCAACCGGCTCGGTCGGCGGCAGGCGGTGCCGCGCGTCACCGGACCGGTTCGACGAACGCATCCGGTGTTTGTGCGCGACGCGCGATTCCTTCGCGCGCTCACCCGCCGGCGCATCAAGCTGGCCGTGCCCGGACCGTTCACCCTGTCGGCCCTTGCCCAGGACGAGCACTATCGCGACCGCGAACGGCTGGCCATGGCGTATGCGGCCGCGGTGAACGAGGAGCTGCGTGAGCTCGAGCCGCTGCTCGACTGGATCCAGCTGGACGAGCCGTACCTGGAAGCGCAGCCCGAGCAGGCGAAGGCCTACGCGTTGCCGGCGATCGACCGTGCGCTGGCGGGACTCTCCAAACCCACGTGCGTGCACGTCTGCTTCGGCTACGCGTTCTCACATGTGCTCGCCGGGACCTCGAAGTCCGGCGGCTATGGCTTCGCGCTCGAGCTGGAGCGGTCGTCGGCGACCCACGTGTCGCTCGAAGCGGCGCAGCCGCGACTCGACCTGGCGCCGCTCGCGGCCATTCGCACTAAGACGGTTGTGCTCGGCGTGCTCGACCTTGGCGCGCCGGCGCCGGAGACGGCGGACGTCGTGGCCGCGCGGCTGCGCGCGGCGCTGCGTCATGTTCCGGCCGAGCGGTTGGTCGCCGCGCCGGACTGCGGCATGAAATATCTCGACCGGGTGAGCGCGCGGGCGCGCCTCTCCGCACTGGTCGAGGGCGCGCGCGCCATCTGAGGGATCTCGTCAGCCCGCTGCGCGTCGTCTTTCTGCTCGTCTGTCTCGCGGGATGCGCGACGTCAGCGACCACCGTGACACTGGCCGACGGCCGCACCGGCACCTTTCCGATCCTGACGGCGTCACACGGGGCGACCGAGCAGCCCGCGACGATCACGGCCGATCTGTTGCTGCCCTCCGAGGGCGGCCGCGTGCCCGCCGTCATCGTCCTCCACTCGTGCGCGGGCGTCACCCCGAGCACCACGGCGTGGGCGCGCGCGCTCAATCGTATGGGCTACGCCGCCCTCGTCGTCGACAGCTTCGGTGGCCGCGCGGTCAAGGAGGTGTGCACGGGCAAGAGCTCGGTGAGCATCGGCAGCCGTCTTGCCGATCTTTTCCGCGCGCACGAGCTCTTGGTCACGCACCCGCGCATCGATCCGCAGCGCGTCGGTGTTCTCGGCTTCTCGCATGGCGGCTGGGCCGCGTTGTGGGGGAGCCATTTGCAATACCAGCGTCGGTTCATGCGCGGCACCCCGCCGCCGCC
>JBKOZH010000113.1:0-12407 GCA_046725765.1 Candidatus Methylomirabilota bacterium
GATGACCGCGATCGCGATCACCACGTTGGTGAAGCTCGGCCCGACGGTGACGGCGAGGATCAGCGCGAGCAGGATCACCGGAAACGACAGCGTCGCGTCGGTCACCCGCATCAGCGTGGCGTCGACGCGACCGCCGTAGTAGCCCGCCATCAGGCCGACGGCGGCGCCAACGGTGCTGGCGAGCAGCACGGCGAGCGCGCCGACGGCCAGCGATACGCGCGAGCCCCACACGATCCGCGAGAGGAGATCGCGCCCGAGCCGGTCGGTGCCGAGCGGATGCGCCCACGAGCCGCGCTCCTCCCAGACCGGCGGCCGGAACCGCAGCCGCAGCGACTGCTCGTACGGGTCAGCAGGGCTCACCCACGGCGCCAGCAGCGCGACCAGCACGAAGGCCGCGATGATGCCGAGCGAGAAGACGGGCAGCCGCCGCCGCCGTGTGGTTGGCTCGGGCCGGGCGGAGATCTCGGGGACGACGATCACGCTCATCGTGAGTACCGGATGCGCGGATCAATCAGCGCGTAGAGACAGTCGACGCAGAGATTGACGCCGGCCACGATGGCGGCCGTGGTCAACACGACGGCCTGGATCACCGGGAAGTCGCGCGACGTGATGCCGTCGTACGCCAGGCGTCCCAGCCCCGGCCACGCGAAGACGGTCTCGACGACGATGGCCGTCGTGACCAGAATCGCGAAGTAGATGCCAGCGAAGGTCACGACGGGGATGAGCGCGTTCTTCAGCGCGTGCACCCAGATGACCTTGCCCTCGGCCACGCCCTTGAGGCGCGCGAGTTTCACGTACTCGGAGTCGAGCACCTCGAGCATGCCCGAGCGCAGCAGGCGCATCATGCCGGCGACGACGAACCAGCCCAGCGTGAACCCGGGCAGCACGTAGGAGGCGAACCCGTCGGCGCCGCCCGCGGGCAGCCACTGCAGGCGGCCGGCAACGAACTCGACCAGAACGATGGCCACCCAGAACGTCGGCAGTGACTGGCCCAGGATGGCCACGATCTGCGCCGCCCGGTCGACGCCGGTGCCCTTGCGCACGGCGGCCATCACCCCGAGCGGAAAGGCGATGGCCAGCGACACGCCCATTGCGAACGCCGCAAGCTTGAGCGAGTTCGGCAGTCGTGCCTGCAGCAGCTCGATCACCGGGCGGCGCGCGCGGATAGAGTTGCCGAAATCTCCGGTCGCCGCGCGGCCGACGAACGAGAGGTATTGCTCCACGTACGGGCGGTCGAGCCCCAGGTACTTGCGGGCGTTGGCGTAGTCCTCCTCGCTCGCGTTCATCGGCAGGATCATGTGCAGGGGATCGCCGGTGGCGCGCGCCAAAACAAACACCACGACAGACAGGATCGCGAGGGCAATCAGGGACTGGAGCAGACGAAAAAAGACGAAGCGAACCATGGCTATTCAGGTCGGGGGGGAGCGCATGCTCCCCCCCGAGCCCCCCCAAGCATTCTCGGGCGCAACACCGATCCTTACTTGCGCGCGAGCTCGTCGATGAAGAGGTCGTACATCACCGTGCCCGGGTTGTACTTGCCGAGTGTCTTGGACGTCGCGTACGGCGAGTGCACGTAGACCACCGGCACGCCGTGATGCTCGCTACGCAGCCGCGCGAAGATGTTGCGCATCAGCGCGTTGATCTTGTCACGGTCGGTCTGGCGCATGACCTGCGCGATCATCCCGTCGATCTCGGTGTCGTTGACCGTATCGTTGAGCTTCGACGGCGTGTACGCCTGCTTCTCGAGCAGCGCATACGTGCCGATCCAGTCCCGGTTCGCGATGTTGTAGTACCCCACGGCGCCGGGCGCCTTGCGGTCCACCCAGAGCTTGCGGAACGCGGGGTAGTCGACCGGGATCAGCTTGCTCTTCACGCCGATCTTCTCCCAGTAGCCCGCCACCGCCTCGGCGAACGCCTTGCCCTCCGCGAAGCCCGGGAGCTGGAAGGCGTAGACGTCCAGCGTGAAGCCGCCGGCCTGCCCCGCATCGGCGAGCAGCTTCTTGGCGCGCGCGACGTCGTAGGCATAGGCCATGTCCGGCGTCACTTTGAAGCCGACGTCCTTGAAGGCCCACGACAGCCCCATCGGAATGGCCGCCGGCTCGGCGTAGCCGCCGAAGATCGCCTGCGCGATTTCGGCGCGGTCGATGGCCAGGTTCAGCGCCTCGCGCACGCGCTTGTCGTTCGTGGGCGGCGTGCGGCCGTCGGGGCCGAGCACCCACCACATGTGGATGATGGCCTCTTCTTTCCGCATGTGGACGGGGAACCCTTCCTTCTCCAGCTCTTTGACACGCTCGCGGCTCACGTCCGCCACGTCCACCTCACCGCGTCGCAGCAGCGCGATACGCGTGGTCTCCTCGGGCACGAGCTTGAACGTGATGTTCTTGTACTTCGGCACGCCGATGCGCCAGTGCTGATCGACGGCCGTGAGCTTGATGTGCGAGCCCACGACCTGCTCGACGAACTTGTAGGGACCGGTGCCGACCGGCTTGCGCGCGAACACGTCGTCGCCGTTGGCCTCGAGATACTTCTTTGGCAGCACCATGCCTTCCGTCGACAGCGAGCGCGACAGATAGGTGGGAATGATCAGCGTCGGCTCCTTGAGCACGATCACGACGCGGTCGGGCGCCGGCGTCTCGATGTCCGCGACCAGCGTGCGCAGGGGACCGGCGTAGCCCGTGGTCGAGCGCTTACCCATCGCGCGCTGCAGGCTGAACTTCACGTCCTCCGACGTCATGTCGGTGCCGTCGTGGAACTTCACGCCTTTGCGCAGATGGAACGTCCAGCGCTTGTGATCGGATGACGGCTCCCACTTGCTGGCGAGCCCGCCCGCCTGCGTCGGCTGACCGTCGGGCGTAACGCCGACCAGGTAGTCGAACATCAGCGAGAGGTAGTACTTCACGTTGTGGCCCTGCAGAGCGGGATCGAGCGTCTCCGCCGAGAAGCTGGACAGCGCGACGGCGAGCTCGGACTTTGCCTGTGCCCATGCGGGGCTCGCCGCGCCGACGCAGAGCACGGCGAGGCTGAGCAGCACATATATGATCCGGGTCGTTGGTGTCATGGGGATGCCTCCGAGCGCAGACCGTATCATAATGACGCGCGCCGAAACAGGCGCCCAGGCCCGAGAGGAGAAGCCATGCTGCACAAGCGATGGATCGCCGCGTGTGTCGTGCTCGCCGTCGTCGTCCTGGCCGGCTCGTCGATGCTGGTACCGGCGCTGGCGCAGGGCAAGAAGCTCAAGATCGGCGTCATCTACGACTACACGGGGCCGCTGGCCGGCGGCGGGTCGGACCTGCACGCGCTGGGCGCGAAGATCATGATCGACCACTTCGCAAAGAAGGGCGGCGTCGAGGGCTACGCGATCGAGGCGATCTACGCCGACGCGCAGAGCAAGCCCGACGTCGCGATCAACGAGGCCGTGCGCCTGGTGGAACAAGAAAAAGTCGACATGCTGCTGGGCTTCTACTCGTCGGCCCAGTGCGTGCCGGTGGCCGCGCGCGTGGAGCAGCTGAAGAAGTTCATGTGGATCACGACGTGCATCTCGTCGGCGGTGCTCGAGAACCGCAATCTCAAGTACGTCTTCCGGGTGCAGCCGAGCGGGCGGCAGTTCGGCTTGATGTCGATGGACTTCATCGCCAAGAACGCGAAGGCGAAGCTCGGCAAGGAGCCCAAGGACCTGAAGGTCGCCATCATCCACGAGGATGGCGCGTACGGCATCGACGTTTCGAAGGGCAACGAAGAGGGTGCGAAGAAAGCCGGCTTCAACGTGGTCCTCAAAGAGGGCTATGCGGCGACCACGCCCGATCTGTCGTCACTCGTCATCAAGCTCAAGCGAGCGCGACCCGACGTGCTGTTCCACACCGGCTACAACCCGGACATCTCGCTGTTCCTGCGTCAGGCGCGCGAGCAGGGGCTGAAGTTCAGCGCCCTCGTCGGCCATGGCGCAGGCTATGGCGTGTACGACAAGCTGAAGGAAGCGGTCGGCAAGGACGTCAACCACATCTTCAACGTGGATCCGATCTCGATCTGGCTCGCCAACGAGAAGGCGCTCAAGCCCGAGCTCGCACCGCTCATCAAGATGGTGGGTGACGAGTACGACAAGGCGCGGCCGGGGACGCAGGTGAAGTCCGCGCACGTCGGTATGGCGGCCAGCAACACGTACGTCTTCATGACCGAGGTGCTGCCGCGCGCGGTCAAGAAGTACGGCGGCATCGACGCGGACTCTCTGCGCAAGGCGGCACTCGAGGTCGATCTCCCCGAGGGCGGCACGATGCTCGGCTTCGGCGTGCACTTCCTGGGTGACGGTCCGATGGCCGGCCAGAACGACCGCGCGTTCCCCGTTATCGTTCAGTACGTCGACGACAAGGCGCACGTGGTGTGGCCAAAGAGCCTGCAGCATCGCGAGCCGGTGCTGCCACTGCCGTCGTCCTCGCCGTACGCGGCGGCGAACTGATTACATGGGGGGCCCCGAAATGGCCCCCCAGACTCACACCGCCGGCACGTTGCCGAGGACCGAGCGGTTGAGACCGGGGTGCTCGGTCCACGCGGTGCGTAGCTTGCGCGTGGCCTCGATCCAGTCGGCGCCCTGCGGCAGCACGACGCCGCCCGAGCGCACGGCGTAGACGTTCGGATTGTCGACTCCCGGCGGGATCTCGCCGCGATCTCGCAGCGCGCGGGCCGCGTCGAGCAGCCGCTTGCGCGTGCGAATGATCATCGCGTCGCTCGTGCCCAGGTGCTCGGCGCTGCGGTCGTACACCGCACCCATGCTCTCGGTGACGGCCTGGTCCTGGATGTGGATGCTTCCGATGCCGGTGTAGCTGACGGTCTTCTGCGCCTTGCGGTCGATCAAGTAGTCGTTGCCCTCGTCGGCCACGCACCGGAAGCGCCCATACCAATCGGTGGTGTTCGGCAGCGTCTCCGGCGGTCCGACGACCTGGCGCCCGGCCTGGCGCGCGGGCGGCGCCCCGCCGTGCGTGATCAGAAACGCGAGCGTGTGGTCGTCGTCCATCGGCACCCACGCCCGCACGCGGATCTCGAGACCGAGCACCCCGGTCGGCACCATCGCGTAGAACGGGAAGAGGAAGTTCGCGATACGCCAGTAGTCCGTGTCGGCTTCCGCCGGACGCCGCGCGCCGTACATGACGCCGAAGTCGGTATCGGTGACGTCGTACGTCGGCGCGCGATCGGCCAGCGCGTAGCGCGCCCACGTGCCCGGCGGCACGTCGGCGGCGTCCACGCTGCCCAGATGCAGATAGACGGTGTGGCCGGTGTCGATGTCGCCCTCGAGCGCTTGCATCCAGTTGCAGCGGCGCTGGTAGACCTGAATGGTGCTGCCCGCGAGCATCGTGGCCTCGAGCTCGGGC
Organism: Candidatus Methylomirabilota bacterium; assembly: GCA_046725765.1. GTDB lineage: Bacteria > Methylomirabilota > Methylomirabilia > Rokubacteriales > CSP1-6 > AR12. Next base: position 5,361 of record JBKOZH010000113.1, read on the forward strand.
AGGGGCGGCGGCGTCGCGCGCGATCCGAGATAGGCCCAGATCAGGCCGCCACGCTCGACGCAGGGATAGGCGCGGGCGCGGACCTTCTGCTTGAACGTGCTGTCGGCGGGCTCGATCGGCATGTCGGCGCAGCGACCGCTCACGTCGAACTTCCAGCCGTGATAGACGCAGCGCAGCCCTTCCGCCTCATTGCGTCCGTAGAACAGGCTCGCGCCGCGATGCGGGCAGCTGTTCTGGATCAGGCCGACACCGCCTGACGAGACGCGGAATGCGATGAGGCTCTCACCCAGCAGGCGAACGCGCAGGGGCGCGCCGTCGGCCTCGGGCAGCTCGCTCGACAACGCGGCCGGGACCCAGTACTGGCGCATGAGATTGCCCATCGGGGTTCCGGGTCCCACGCGGCAGAGCAGCTCGTTGTCGGCTCGACTCAGCATCGGCGCCTCCTGCTCGAGGCTCTCGAGTGGGCGGATGATACACTCCCGCCCATCCGACGCAAAGGAGCGCTGCCATGACTGTCTCCGCGCTGCCGCCGTTGCTCTCCAGCGACGGACATCTCGAAGTCACGCCGGAGCGGTGGACGCCGCGCATGCCCGCGAAATACCGGGCTCGCGCGCCGCGCACGGTGAAGCTGCCCGACGGCGGCGATGCGATCCTCGTCGAGGGCCAGCCGCCGTATCCCGCGCCGTTCCTCGACCTGCGCGCCGGGCGCACGAACGAGACGTGGCAGCCGTTCGGCACCACCGTGGAGGGCACGGCAGGTGTGGGGCCGCCGGAGCAGCGGCTGCGCGAGCAGGACATGGATGGGCTGCTGGCCGAGGTCCTGTTTCCCAACATGCAGGTGGGACCGCGCCTCTGGCGCGGCATCGCCGACGACGATCTCTACCGCGCGACGGTGCGTGCCTACAACGACTGGCTGGCTGACGAGTACTGCGCCGTCTCACGCGACCGCCTGATCGGCCTCGGCGTGATTCCGTGGACCAATCTCGACGACGCGCTCGCCGAGCTCGAGCACTGCGCGCGGCTGGGCCTCAAAGGCGTCAATCTCGGCGTGTTTCCCAACGGCAAGTCGTACCCGCGTCCGGAGGACGACCGCTTCTGGTCCGCGGCGATCGCGATGAAGATGCCGCTCACCGTGCACGTCGGCTTCGATCGTCTCGGCTCGCGGGGGGCGGAGCCGACGATGGAGTATCCCGGCGCCGATCCCGAAGTGCTGAAGAAGCTCGGTGCGCGCAAGATCGTCGAGTGGGTCGCGCTGCCGTTCCTGTCGATTCCGCCGTCGATCAGCCTCGCCCAGCTCGTGCTTTCCGGCGTGTTCGACCGCCTGCCGGACCTCCACATTTTCTTCGCCGAGTCGCGCCTCGGCTGGGTGCCGTTCTGGATGGAGGAGGCCGACTATTGGTACGAGCGCCACCGCCACTGGGCCGAGCGGCTACTGCACGTGAAGCCGCTGGCGCGGCGGCCCAGCGACTACGTACGTCGTCATATCTCCTTCAGCCTGCAGCACGTCGAGCGCGTGGCCGTCGAGCTGCGGCATCACATGGGCGTCGAGCGCGTCATGTTCGCGACGGACTTCCCGCACATCGAGTGCGATTGGCCGAACACGCGTCCGTTCGCCGAGCGGCTGTTCGCCGGCGTGCCGCCGGCGGAAGCGTTCGACATCGCGGCGGGCAACATGGTGCGATTCTTCGGGCTGGCGGACACGCCGGTCGGCAAGAGCGTGCGCGCACGCGCGCCGCACGCGTAGCGCGGGAGGACACTCGGATGTTCCAGCTTCGCAAGCTCGGCCACGTCGTGCTGAACGTCCCCGATCTCGAGGCGTCGGTCCGCTTCTACACCGACGTGCTCGGCATGCAGATCAGCGATCGCTATCCCGACAGCATGGTGCCCGGCGGCATGGTCTTCCTGCGCTTCGATACCGACCATCACGGCATCGCGCTAGTCGGCGGCGCGCCGAAGCTCGAGCGCACCACGCTGAACCACTTCGCGTTCGAGGTCGGCTCGCCGGACGAGGTTTTTCGCGCGCGCGAATGGCTCCGCAAACACGACGTGCCGATCGTGTTCGAGGGCCGACGCCGCGCCGGCTGCCAGCTCGCCGTCGAGTTCCGCGATCCCGACGGCAACAATCTGGAGATCTACTGGGGCATCGATCAGGTAGGCACGACGGGTGAGGTGCGTCCGGCCAGCGAGTGGAAGCCCGCGCGCAGCCTCGAAGACGCCATCGCGAATCCCGTTTCAGGCCAGCGCATGCCTCCGCTCGGATTCGGCTCGGCCTGAGCGCGCCGGCCGTGCGCGCTCAGTACCGCCAGCCGCGGTAGCCGTAACGCGGATAGACGGGATAGACGGGCGCCACCACGTAGGGCCGCGGCGCGACGATCACGGGCGGCGGAGCGATCACGGCGGGCGGAGGAGCGACGGCGACGGGTGGTGCCACGGGCACGGCGATGCACCCGGCGGCGAGCACGGAAGCGGCGAGCACCAGCATCGATGGGGCGAGCTTGAAGGGCATCTTGGCGTCCTCCCGCCCCGTCTGACGCCGCCGCGCACGCGGTTATTCCTTCTTGAGCCGAAACCCCCATCCCGCGCCAGCACCGGCGCGGCGCTCGACGACGGCGAGCGCGAGCAGCGCGAGCGGTCCCAGCACGGCGAGCATGGTCTTCCAGCGCGGCGGACGGTACTGCACGCGCAGATGGTGCTCGCCCGCGCTCACCGGCACGCCGATGAACCCAGGCGCCATGGCGACCGTCTTCACGTTCACGCCGTTCAGCTCGGCGCGCCACCACGGGTGATACGTCGCCTTCACGAGCGCGTATGTCGGCTGGTTCGCCGTGATCGTCGCGCTCCAGCCCTGGCGCTCGAGCCGCTCGCTCGCCACGTGACCGCGCTCGCCGGCGCCAACGGCGACCCTCACCGCGCCGACTCGAGCCGCGCCGGCGTCACGAGCGAGGAGCGGATGGTCGCCGAGGCTGGGCAACGGGCTCGCGAGCCACAGCCGGTTCGCGCGATAGAGGTGGTCGCCCGAGCCGCTAATTTGTGCAGCGGATCGCACGAGCGCCACGTAGCCGCTCGGGCGCACGCGATATACGCTGAACGGCCCGTGCGTCGCCACCGGCTCGGCGAAGTTTGGCACTGATTGGTCGGCCGGCGCGACGACGTATCCGACGTTGAACACGTCGTAGTGGTCGCGACGCCGCTCGTCGAAGCCGATCATCACGTCGGCGGTGGGCGACATCGAGTGGTAGGTGTAGCCGAGCGTCGGCAGTCCGTGCATGCTGAGCACCGCGTTCATCGGCACGTGCCCGACAACGAATCGTCCGCCCCAGCCCTTGGGCAGCCCGGCGTACACGCGCGCCGGCGTCTCGCTCTGCAGGCGCTGGAGCAGCGTGACCACCGCGGCGATGTCGCGCTCGCGTTCGGCGATCGCCGCAGCCGAGGCCGCCATCCACCGGCGATTGTCGTCGATGTAGCGCGCACGCTCGACGCCGGCGGGTATCAGCGCGATCAGGACGACGAACGCACCGGCGACCGCGGACGCGCGCGGCCATCCCAGCCGGGCGGTAACGGCGCCGGCGGCGTCGATCACGGCGGCGAGGCCGATCCCGATGAGTGGAATCGCCGCCAGGTGCACGCCCGCGATGAGCCGGTGAAAGTGCAGATCGCGCGCGCCTGGAAGCACGTCCAGCAGCACGCCCCACGTCGGACGCCCGAAGTAGAGCAGGAGCCACGCGCCCAACAGGGCGAACCAGGCGCGGTCCAGCGCTGCGCGACGGCGTGCCGCCACGACGACGCCGACGACCAACATGATCGTGAGCACCGGAATGCGACCGGCGTCCAGGAGCTGCCCAGTGACGAGCAGCTGCAGCACGTGCGCGAGCCCATAAGAGTCGTACTTCATGGCGGACTCCCACACGCTGCGGTTGAGATACGCGTGGTTCAGCGCGTACGGGGTGAGGAAGTACGACGCCGCGACGCCGGCACCGGCGAGCGCCGGTATCAGTCGTCCGAGACGGCGAACGAGGCCGACATCGGCAGCCACGGCGCACGCGAGCACGAGGGCCGAGACGACCGCCATCCAGCCGTAGACGACGTGGGTCAGCAACGTGGCGGCGAGCAGCGCGGCGGCCGCCGCCACGCCGCGGCCGGTGCTGATCAGCCGGTAGCTCGCGGCGACGGCAAACGGCAGCACGCACATACCCCAGGCCTGCGTGTAGAGGCCGCGACCGCGCCAGAGATAGCTGCCGAAGTCGAATCCGAATAGATCCGGCGTGGAGACGAGCGACGCGGCCACCGCGGCGAGCCCTGCCGCGCGTGCCGGTACCGCGATCCAGCGCAGCGCCCCGAAGATTGCGAGGGGGAACAACGAGACCGCGAGGACGTTGGTGAGACGAAGGAGAAAGAGCGGGTCGGCGCCCGTGAGTCGCTGGAGGGCGGCGACCACGAGGTGCGGCAGGTGCTGGTAGTACTGAAACACCGGGAAACCGAGGACCCAGTCGCCGACCCAGTGATCGAGCACGCTGTCGCCGGCGGCCCACGCGTCGATCGCGCGACGGACGAGGCCGTGGTGGAGGATGTGGTCGTTCAGGGGAAGCGCGCGGCTCGTGACCTCGTGCGCCAGCGCGACGAGATTGAGCACGACGGCAGCCGCCGGCAACGCGAGCCAGACGCGCGACACGCTTCATTCATGCTAGCGACCGGCGTCGCGCGGCGTCAACTTTTCAGACGCCGCCCACACCTCGCGCGCTCAGACGCCGCCCCACACCTCCCGCGCGACCGAGACGCAGAGCGCGAGCTTGGCCTTCTGCGCCTCGATCGTCACCTCGTTGCCCTCGACGGTCGACGAGAAGCCGCACTGCGGGCTGATGCCCAGCTGATCCAGCGCGATGTACTTCGTGGCCTCGTCCAGCCGGCGCTTGAGCTCGTCCGGGTGCTCGAGGGCGCCGACCTTGCTGGTGACGAGGCCGAGCACGACCCGCACGTGCCGGGGTACCAGGCGCAGCGGCGAGAAGTCGCCCGAGCGCGCGTCGTCGAACTCCAGGAAGAAGCCGTCGTACGGCATCTGCGTGAAGATCGTCTCGGCGATCCGCGCGTAGCCGCCTTGCGCGCGCCACGCCGAGCGGAAGTTGCCGCGGCACAGATGCGTGCAGATCGTCATGTCGGCCGGCTTGTCGCGCAGCGTGGCGCGGATCATCTTCACCGACAGTGCCAGCTGCCGATCGGGATCCTCGCCGCGCGCGGTCATCTGCGCGCGCAGCTCATCGTCGCAGAGATAGGCCAGGCTCACGTCATCCAGCTGCAGATACCGGCAGCCGGCCGCGTAGAGATCGGCGATCTCGGCACGATAGGCGGCCGCGGTGTCCTCGACGAATGCGTCGAGATCCGGATAGACGCGCGCGTCGACGCCGGCGCGGCCGACCTGGGAGTAGAGCATGTTGGGCGAGGGGATCGTCAGCTTCGGCGTACGCGTGACGACGGATTTCAGAAACTTGAAGGCGTCGACGAAGATCGCCTTGGGACGCGTGACGCGCGCGGTGATCGCCAGATCGGGCCGCGTGAAGTGCAGGTCGCCGCTCTTGCCGTGGAACGTTACCGGAATCGTCTGCCCCTGGCTCGACCAGCCGCCGAGCTGCAGCAGGAAGTCCATGTGCCAGGACTTGCGGCGCTGCTCGCCATCGGTGATGCCGTGCAGGCCGACCTCTTCCTGCAGCGTCACCACCTCGCGAATCGCCCCGTCCTCCGCGGCCGCGAGCTCGGCGGCGCTGGCGCGCCCGGCCTCGCGCTCGAGCCGCAGCGCTTTGAGCGCGGCCGGCCGCAAGAGACTGCCGACGTGGTCGGCGCGGAACGGTGCGCGCGGCACGGCCACTGACTACTACCTCGTGGGGGGCCCCGACATGGCCCCCCACACCCCCCAACGCTCGGAGCGCCCCGGGGAACCCGTGACGCTCCTCGACATCGCCATCATTTCTTGAGGTGCCGCCCGAGGAAGGCGAGCATCTTTTCCCACGCGTCCTTGGCTTGCGAGGCGCGATAGCGGTCGGCGTTCGTGAAGTTCAGGAACGCGTGGCCCGCGCCCTCGTAGCGATGGAACTCGTGCGGCTTGCCGTGGCGCCCGAGCTCGGCGTCGATCTTGTCGACGTCCGCGGGCGAGGGATTGCCGTCCTCGAGCCCGAAGAAGCCGATCATCGGCGCGGCGATGTCCCGGGTGAGGTCGAAGGGCGCGGGCCCGTCGCCCCACGCCTTCATGATGCTGCCGCCGTAGAACACGCCGGCGGCGCGCCACGTCGCCGGCCGGGCCCCGGCGAGCAGGTACGTGATGCGTCCGCCCATGCAGAAGCCGAGCACGGCCAGGTCCGTGACGCGCGTCTCCTTCATGGCGCGCAGGTGCGCGACCGTCGCGTCGGCGTCGGCGATGATCTCCGTGTCGCGCAGCCGTGCGATGCGCGTCATCATGTCGGCGCCGTCGTTCGGCTGGCGATGGTACAGGTCGGGCGCGGCGGCCGCGTAGCCGTGGCGCGCCAGATCGTCCACGCGATCCTCGACGAACGCGTCGAGCCCGGGCCCGTGCATGATCACGACGACGCCGGGCGCCTGCGCGGCGCCCACCGGAGCGTTGGCATAGATGCGCATCACGCAGCTCCTCCCTTGTGCAGCGTGCCGTCCTTCATGATCATCCGCAGCGCCGCGCGGTCTTGCAGGATGGTGATGTCCGCGAGCGGGTCGCCATCGACGAGCAGCAGATCGGCGAGTGCGCTCGCCTTGACGACGCCGAGCTCACCGGGCTTGCCCATCAGCTCGCCGCCCAGCCGCGTGGCGGCCACGAGCGTGTCCATCGCGGAGAAGCCGAGGATCTTGACGAAGATCCACAGATCGCGGGCGTATGTGCCGTGCGGCGTGTACGGGAACCCGTAGTCCCCGCCGGGCAGGACCCGGATGCCTCGCTTGCGCATGCGCGTGATCGCCTCGACGCTGACGGCCAGCTCGCGCTCGAACCATGCTGAGCGCTCGGCGGTGACGCCCCACTGACCGCCTGCCTGGCTCAGGTTGTAGGCGATG
>JBKOZH010000213.1:0-14326 GCA_046725765.1 Candidatus Methylomirabilota bacterium
CGCATGGAGAATCTGCAGGCCGACTCGTTCGCGCGCGACTATCACATCACGGCGGAGCTGGCGGCGAAGAAGGACGGCACACTGACCGCGCTGCGCATCAAGACGCTGGCCGACCACGGCTACACCGACGCCGCCGCCAACCCGTCGAAGTTCCCGGCGGGGCTGTTTCACGTCTGCACCGGCTCCTATGACCTCAAGGCCGCGCACGTCGAGGTCGACGGCGTCTACACGAACAAGCCGCCCGGCGGTATCGCCTATCGGTGCTCGTTCCGCGTCACCGAGGCCGTGCACACGATCGAGCGCATGGTCGACCTCATGGCGCATCAGCTCGGTGAGGACCCCGCGCTGTTCCGGATGAAAAATTTCGTGAAGCCGGAACAATTTCCGTACAAATCCGCGCTGGGATGGGAGTACGACAGCGGCAATTACCAAGGCGCGCTCATGAAGGCGATGGAGCAGATCGACTACCGCGGGCTGCGCAAAGAGCAGCAGGAGAAACGTCAGCACGGCCAGCTCATGGGCATCGGCATCTCGAGCTTCACCGAGATCGTTGGCGCCGGGCCGTCGAAGCACTTCGACATCCTCGGCCTCAAGATGTTCGACTCGTGCGAGATCCGCGTGCACCCCACGGGCAAGGCCATCGCGCGGTTCGGCACCAAGTCGCAGGGCCAGGGCCACGAGACGACCTACGCGCAGATTCTCGCCGAGGAGCTCGGCATTCCTGCGAAGGACATCCAGGTCGAGGAGGGCGACACCGACACGGCACCGTACGGTCTCGGCACGTACGCGAGCCGATCGACACCGGTCGCGGGCGCGGCCGCCGCCGTCGCGGCGCGCAAGGTGCGCGACAAGGCGCGCAAGATCGCCGCGCATCTGATGGAAGTGGCCGAGGAAGATCTCGAGTGGGAGCCCGGGAAGTTCTCGGTGAAGGGCGCGCCGGGCAAGTCGAAGACGATCCAGGAATGCGCGTTCGCCGCGTACACGAATCACCCACAAGGAATGGAGGCCGGGCTCGAGGCGGTCAGTTACTACGATCCGCCGAACCTCACCTATCCGTTCGGCAGCTACATCTGCGTCGTCGACATCGACTCGGGCACGGGCGAGGTCAAGGTCCGCCGGTTCGTCGCCATCGACGACTGCGGCAACATCATCAACCCGATGATCGTCGAGGGCCAGGTGCACGGCGGCCTCACGATGGGGCTGGCGCCCGCACTCTACGAAGAAATCTCCTACGACGAGAACGGCAACGTGCAGGGCGGCAGCTTCATCGACTACCTCCTGCCGACGGCCGTTGAGACGCCGAAGTGGGAGACCGGCCACACGGTGACGCCATCACCGCACCATCCGCTGGGCGCCAAAGGCATCGGCGAGTCGGCGACCGTCGGCGCGCCGGCGGCGATTGCCAACGCGGTCGTCGACGCGCTCTGGCACCTGGGCGTCCGCCACGTCGACATCCCGATCACGCCGGCCAAGGTGTGGAAGCTGCTCCGTGAGAAGGGTGTGACGGAGTGAGCGAGCTGCTGGGCCTCGCCGCGGAGCTGTTGGGACGCGGCGAGCCGTTTGCGCTGGCGACGGTGGTGCGGTGTGAAGCGCCGACGTCGGCGAAGCCGGGGGCCAAGGCGCTGGTCCGCGCGGACGGCACGGTCTCCGGCTGGGTCGGCGGCGCGTGCGCCGAGCCGGTCGTCGTACGCGAGGCGCTGGCCGCGATCGCGGACGGGCGGCCGCGCCTCATCGGCTTGATCGGCGAAGGCGCGCGCGGCCCCGGGCGCACGTCGGGCATGGTCGAGTACCCGATGACGTGCCACAGCGGCGGCACGCTGGAGATCTACGTGGAGCCGTACCTGCCCAAGCCGCTGCTGATCCTCGTCGGCCACGGGCCGGTGCTCGAGGCGCTGGCGAGGTTCGGCGCCGCCGCTGACTATGTCGTGCAGACTCTCGGCCCCAAAGACGCGGCGTCGCTGCTCGGCCGCGCGGGCGTCGCGCGGCACGCATCGGTGGTCGTCGCCACACACGCCGACTCCGACGAGGACGCGCTTGCGCGCGTGCTGGCGACCGACGCGGCTTACGTCAGCCTGGTCGCCAGTCGGCGGCGAGCGGCCGGCATCGTCGAGCGGCTGCGTGAGGCCGGCGTATCGCTCGAGCGCCTGGCGCGTCTGAAAGCGCCCGCCGGCCTGGACATCGGCGCTGAGAGCCCGCACGAAATCGCCGTGAGCATCCTGGCCGAGATCATCCAGCACCGGCGCACGGCGAAGCCGAGCGTCGGGACGGAAACGCTCGCGGCGGAGCCACCGGCCGCGCAGACGGCAATCGATCCGATTTGCGGAATGACCGTCGACGTCGCCACCGCCAAGTACCGCTCCGAGCGCGGCGGGCGCCTCGTGTACTTCTGCTGCGCGCACTGCAAGACGACGTTCGATCGCGACGCGGCGCGGGCGTAACCCGCGCGCTCGGCGAGCCCCATGCCAGACACCGCGGACGTGGTCGTGATCGGCGGCGGCGTGATCGGCACCAGCATCGCGCTCGCGCTCGCCTCGGCCGGCGTCAAGCGCGTCGTGCTGCTCGAAAAGAACGCGCTCGCCAGCGGCGCGTCGGGGCGCTCGAGCGCGCTGATCCGCATGCATTACACCAACGCCGAGGACGCGCGTCTGGCGTGGGCGAGCTATCCGATCTTCCGCGACTGGACCGAGCGCGTGGGCGGGCCGCCGGCGTTTCGGCGCACCGGCTTCGTCGCCGTCGTCGGCCCCGAGGATGCCGTCGCGCTGCAGAAGAACGTCGAGATGCTGCGCGGCATCGGCATCGACACCGTCGCGCTCTCGGCCGGCGACCTCAAGAGTCTCGAGCCATCACTGAACGTCGACGACATCGGCGCCGCCGCCTACGAGCCCGCCAGCGGCTACGCGAGCCCCGCGGACGTCGTCGAAGGCTTCCGGCGTCAGGCCGAAGCATGTGGCGCGCAGATTCGTCAGTGGACGCCGGTCACGCGCATCGTCAAGCGGGAGAGCGCGGTGACGGGCGTCGAGACGCCGGCCGGACGCATCGACGCCGGCGCGGTCGTGGTCGCGGCGGGCGCGTGGGCGCCGCGGCTGTGCAAGGAGATCGGGCTCCCGCTCGAGGCGCGCCCGAAAGCGATCGACACGATGCTGGTCACGCGGCCGCGCGAGCTGGCCAAGCCGCACCTCGTCGTGATCGACCACGTGCTCGGGACGTACTTCCGGCCGGAGAGCGACGTGCTGACCATCACCGGCGTGCCGTGTCAGGTGTGGGACATCGATCCCGACACGATGCCGACGGGGCTGCCGCCGTCCGCGCCCGTCGAGGGCGCCCAATTGCTCACGCAGCGGTTTCCCGCCATGGAAAGGGCCGAGCTCGCGCGCGGCTATCGCGCGTTCGACTGCTACAGCGCCGATCGCCACGCGATTCTCGGCGCCGCGCCAGGGATCGCCGGGCTCTACCTCGCGACGGCCTTCAGCGGCTCCGGCTTCAAGATCGCGCCGGCCGTCGGCACGTGCATGGCCGAGCTGATCACCGAGGGACGCGCGCGCAGCGTGGACATCAGCGCCTTCCGTCCCGAGCGGTTCGCCGACGGCATGCCGATCATGAGCCCCCATCCTTATAAGCCGCGCCGCGACCACCTGGAGCCGACGCGCCGACCTTGACGCCGGCGGCGTCGCCGGAGCAGTATCTGCGCCCGATGACCTCCAAGGTCCTGATGATCGGGCTCGACGGCGCGAGCGTGGATTTCATCCTGAGCTCGCTCCCGTCGCTGCCGAACCTGCGCCGCGCGATCGAGCACGGGCGTCTGAGCCGCCTCCGCTCGCCGACCTCGGAGCTCTTACCGGCGGCCTCGTGGCCGACGCTCTATACGGGGGTTCCGCCTGGCATTCACGGCATCTATTACCCGATGCAGTGGGACGCCGACGGGATGCGGATGCGTCACATCAACGGCTGGTTGTACGCGGAGCCCTTCTGGTACGAGCTCGAGCGCCGAGGGTGCCGCGTCATGGCTCTCGATGTCCCGCTGGCATGGCCTTCGCGTTTGCAGCGCGGGCTCGAGGTGACCGATTGGGGAACGCACGACCGACTCGGCGAATTCAGCGCCGGCTCGACCGCGCTCGCGTCGGACATTCGGCGGCGGTTCGGCACGTATCCCATCAGCCGTGAGATCCCGGTGAAGAAATCCTGGGACCAGCTCGCTCGGATGCGCGACCAGTTGGTCGACGGGGCGCGCCGCAAAGGCGAGCTGGCGCACTGGATGGCCGGGCTCAACGAGTGGGATTTCTTCGTCGTCGTGTTCGGAGAAACCCATCGCGCCGGGCATCTCTTCTGGCCGACTCCTGAGGCGGAAGGCGTACGACACCCGCCCGGCGCTCTGCTCTCGGTTTATCAGGCCGTCGACAACGCCATCGGTCGCCTGCTCGAGACCGTGAACCTCGACGACACAACGCTGATCATCGTCTCGGCGCATGGCATGGCGGCCAACGCGTCCCAGGAGCACTTCACGCGGCTGATCATGGACCGGGTGAATCGGCACTTTTCAGGCAACGGACACGCGCCGGGCAACGGGCCGCGCCAACTCAGCGCGATGCGTTTCTTGCGCGAGCGGCTGCCGGCGCGGGTTCTGCACACCCTCGGCCAGGTCGCACCAAATCGGGTGCGAAACTACGTCGTCGATCGCGCCATCACCTCGGGCCACGACTGGTTGCACACGCCGGCGCTCGCCGTTCTGGCGAGCGTGACCGGCTACGTTCGATTCAACCTCCGCGGCCGAGAGTCGCGCGGCATGCTCGATCCCGGAAGCGAGATGTTCGGCCGTTATGCTCGGTGGGTGCACGAATCCTTCCTGGGTTTTCAGAACGTCGAGACGGGTATGCCGCTCGTGAACGTCATCACCCGGACGCGTGAGGCCTTTCCCGGCCCGCGGCAGGACTTGTTACCGGATCTGGTCGTGTCGTGGACTCCGGTGGACAGGTCTGTAGGAATTCATTCAGCGAGACTCGGGGCGATCAAAGGCGGCCGTCCAACGGGTCGCGCGGGAAATCACCACCCCCACGGCTTCACGATCGTCATGGAACGCAATGGTGAGCGCGGTGTCGCGACGACGGCGGGGGACCTCGTCGACGTCAAACCGATGGTGTTCCGGCGGCTACTCGAGCGCGTGTGACGTCGTTCGTCGGCCAGGCGGCCCTCGTCGTTGCCGCCTGGGTCTACGTCGTGGCCCTGCACTGGCACAACGACGGCCTCTGGTATCAGGGCGATGCCCCGCGCCACGCGGCCAACGGGCTGTTCTGGTGGGATTTCCTCACGCGCCTTCCCGTGAATCCGCTGGAGTTCGCGCTGAGCTACTACGCGCGCTACCCCGTCATCAACCCCACGCAGTACCCGCCGGTGTTTTACATTCTCGAAGGCGCGGCCTTCGCCGTCTTCGGAGCCTCGCCCTTCGTCGCGAAGACGCTCGTGCTGTGCTCGACCCTCGGCGCGGGTTTCTACATGTTGGCCTGGCTGCGCCGCTTCACACTTCTCGCCGCCGGCTGGGCGGCGGCGCTGCTCATTTTGCAGCCGGCCGTCATCGGCTATTCGCATGCGGTCATGCTGAACGTGCCGTCGATGGCCCTGGTGCTGGCGGCGCTGTATCACGCACGGCGCTGGCTCGAGGACCCGCCCTCGCGGCATCTCTATCTCGCCGTGACGTTCACGGTGCTCGCCGTGCTGACCTACGTGATGAGCGCCCTGCTCGTGTTCGTGATCCTCGCCTGGATCGCGCTCGAGCATCGCTGGCGGGCTGTGCTCACCCGGCGTGCGATCGCCGCGTGGGTCGGCGGCGGCTTGCTCGTGCTGCCCTGGGCCGTCATCGCCAGCAAGTGGATGGCTCCGGCCGTCAGGTTCACGCTCGCCAGCCCGCGCCCGGCGCTGTCCTCGGCCCGGTGGCTCTTCTACCTCGACGCGTTGCCAGATCTCTTCACGCTCACTTTGCTGCTCGCGGCGGCGATCGGACTCGTCGGCGGAATTCTCGATTCCCGATGGCGACACGAGGCGCTTGTCGCGAGCGTGTGGGCGGGTCTGTGCTACCTGGTCCTGTCCTCCATCGGTCCCCGCGAAGACCGCTATCTGCTCATCACGGCGCCGGCGTTGCTGATCCTCGGCGCGTTGGCCGTCATCGTCGTCGTGGGTCGCCTTCCGATGCCGCCGATCATCGGCGCCACCGGCGCCATTACGGCGGCGGCGTTGCTGATGGTCGTCCTCCACGGCGTCAGGGCGCACTCGATGTTCTTGCCATTCGTCGACGGCTTCCAGGACGTCGTCCAGTTCTTCGAGCGCGAGGCGCCGCGCGAGCGCGTCCTGTACGACGGACCGTTCAACGGCAGCTTTTCGCTCTACATGCGCGCGGGCGATCCGGGCTTCGTGCGCTCGGTGGTCGCAGGCCACAAACTGCTGTACCCCAGCGCCATCCTGCCGCGCCGGCAGTTCACGGAGCGCGCGACGTCGCCCTCGGAAGCGCTCGCGATCGTGCGCCGCGAGTGCGGCTGCCGCTGGGTGGTCATCGAGACGTCTGGCGGCTCGGAGACCCCGCTCGCGGCGAGACATCTTCGCGCCGCCGTCGCCGGCCCCGAGTTCCAGCACGTCAAGGCGTACGTCCTTCGTGGCAACACGCCGATCCGGCTCGACATTTACCGGCTGCTCGACGCGCCACCGCCGCGCGGTGAAGTCGACGTGCGGCTACCGAACGTCGGGCCTGGCGAGTTCACCCGGCGCCCGATCGAGAAGTAGAAGGGCAGCCGCCGCCTGTCGGATTTTCTGACAGATCCGTCAGGGGGCCTTTCGGGAAAGCCGATAAGAACCGAACTCCTCAGCCCTGGCACACACCTTGCCCGCGACCTACGCGCCATGCGTTTCGAGTTGCCCCGGATATCTGTCATCGTGCCCGTGCACAACAACCCCACGGACCTCCTGGAGTGCGTGTCCGCATTGAAGGCCTCCGCGGGCGCCGACACCGAGATCCTCGTGGTCGACGATGCCTCCACGGACGACACGATGCTTGCGGCACAGGCCGCCGGCGTACGCGTCGTCGAGCTGCGCGAGAACTCCGGCCCCGGTGTCGCACGCAACGCGGGCGTCGCACGCGCGCGCGGCCGGCTTCTGTTCTTCGTCGACTCCGATGTCGTCGTTGCACCCGATGCGCTCGAGCGCATTCGACGGGCGTTCGACACGGACCCCGAGCTGGAGGCTGTGTTCGGCTCGTATGATGCTGCGCCGCGCGCCCCGGGGCTCGTCTCGCAGTACCGCAATCTCCTCCATCACTTCACCCACCAACAGGGAGATCGCGCGGCCTCGACGTTCTGGGCCGGCTGCGGGGCCGTCCGCCGCGATGTCTTCGAGGCCGTCGGCGGCTTCGCGGCGAGGCGATTCGACGGGATCGAAGACCTCGAGCTCGGCGTGCGGATGCGCCGCGCCGGATTTCGCATCAGGCTCGACAAGCAGCTGCAGGGAACGCACCTGAAACGCTGGACCCTGCGCTCGATGGTTTCGACCGACATTCGGCGCCGGGCGATCCCGTGGTCGCGGCTCATCTTCGAGACGGGATGGAGACCGAATGATCTGAATCTCCGGCGGGGCCAGCGATTGAGCGGCGCGCTGAGCATTCTCGTGGGTTGCCTCTTGCCGCTCGCTCTCGTGTGGCCGCAGGCGGCACTCGTCGCCGCCTGCATGGTGGCGGCGGTCGTCCTCATCAACCGCGATCTCTTCGCCTTCTTCTTCCGGCAGCGCGGCGCCGGCTTCGCGATCGCCTGTGTGCCGCTGCATCTGCTGTATTACGTCTACAGCTCGCTCACCTATTTCGGTGTCTGGGTCGGCACGAAGCTCAAGCTGGTGACCCCGGAGAGGACATGACCGTCGACAACGTCGCTGACACTCACCCCGTCATTCTCGGCGCCGGACCGGCCGGCCTCACCGCGGCTTACGAGTTCACGAAGTGGGGCGTCGTCCCGGTCGTGATCGAAAAGCAGTCGATCGTCGGTGGGCTCTCGAGCACCCGCACGTACAAGGGCTACCATTTCGACACCGGCGGCCACCGCTTCTTCACGAAGGCCGAGGCGGTGAGCCGGATGTGGAAGGAGATCCTCGGCGCCGATTTCCTGCGGCGACCGCGAATGTCGCGGATCTACTATGCCGGCAAGTTCTTCGCGTACCCGCTGAAGCCGCTCAACGCGCTGTTGGGTCTGGGGATCTGGCAGAGCATCCTCGTCCTGAGCAGTTATCTCCGGTGGCGCGCGATCCCCTATCGGCCGGAAGACACGTTCGAGCAATGGGTCACGAACCGGTTCGGCAAGCGTTTGTTCGAGATCTTCTTCAAGTCGTACACGGAGAAAGTCTGGGGCCTTTCCTGCTCCGAGCTGAAGGCCGAATGGGCCGTGCAACGGATCAAGGACCTCTCGCTGAAGACGGCGATCCTCAGCATGTTTTGCAAGCCGCGGACGCCGATCAAGACGCTGATCGAGGAGTTCGACTACCCCAGACTCGGCCCCGGGATGATGTGGAACGCGGTCAAGCTCGCGGTCGAGCGCGCGCGCGGAGAGGTGCGAACGGGATCGGACGTCGCCGCGATCACGCGAATCGGGCCTCGTGTCGACGGCGTCGTCATCGTCCGCGACGGCGTCCGCGAGGTCATTTCGGGCACGCACTTCATCTCCAGCATCCCGGTCACCGAAGCGGTCAAGAAGATGGATCCGCCGGCGCCGGCCGAGGTGTTGGCCGCAGCCGACGCGCTGACCTATCGCGATTTCCTCACCGTCGTGCTGATCGTGACGCGCGCCGACGTCTTCCCCGACAACTGGATTTACGTTCACGACCCCGCTGTCCGCGTCGGCCGCATTCAGAATTTCAAGAACTGGAGTCCCGACATGGTGCCGGACGCCGGGAAGACGAGCCTGGGGCTCGAGTACTTCTGTCTCGAAGGCGATGCCGTCTGGACGACGCCGGATCGCGAGCTCATCGAGCAAGCGACCCGTGAGCTGTGCGCGATCGGGCTCGCGCAGGCCCACGAGATCGAGGACGGCTGCGTCGTCCGCGTCCCCAAGGCATACCCGGTGTACACGTCGGACTACGCGCAGCATCTCGCCGTCGTCAGGCGCTTCGTCGACAGCCTCGAGAACTTCCAGACGATCGGGCGCAACGGCCTGCACCGGTACGACAATCAGGACCACGCCATGCTCACCGGCGCGCTCGCCGCGCGCAACGTCGTCCTCGATCAGCGCAACGACGTCTGGAGCATCAATACCGACGCGGAGTACCACGAGGAGGTTCGTCCGGAGCCGAAGCGCCCGCGCGCGAATCCGGTTCCGGCGCGCGTGTCAGGCTGATCGACGCCAGGCCGTGATAGCGTAGGCGGCCATGATCGCCTCCGCGCGACTCTACGAATGGGCGCCGACGCTGGTCACCGCGTGGCGCCGCCTGCTCGAAGACGTGGCCGCACGCGCAAAGGTCGCGCTCGACTTCGCGCCCAGCGGTGCCTCGCTCGACGAGTTGTGGGCGCGCGACGATCTGGGCTGTGTGTTCATGTGCGGCTACCCCTACGCGCTTGCCACCGAGCGTCCGGCGCTGCTGGCGGCGCCGGTGCCCTCGCCGCCGCGCTTCGGCGACCGGCCCGTCTACGTCAGCGACTTCATCGTGCGCGCGGACGGTCCATACCAGAGGCTCGAGGACACCTTCGGCGGCCGCATCGCCTATTCCACCGAGCACTCGCAGTCGGGCTACAACGCCGCGCGCCACCATCTGCTGAGCTATCTCACGCCGGCGCGCCGCTCTCTCTTCAAGGAGGTCAAAGGCCCGTACGTGCGGCAGCGGGCGGTGATCCAGGCGGTGCTGGACGGCGAGGCCGACGTCGCGTCCATCGACGGCTACGCCCACGATCTGCTGCGAAAGCACGATCCCGCGACAGCCGGACATCTCCGCGTGATCGCATCGACCGCGCCGTCGCCGAGCCCGCCGCTGGTGGCGTCGCCGAAAATGAGCGCGGCAGAGCGTGAGCGCCTCACGCGAGCGCTGCTCGACGCGCACCGGACGCCCTCGCTGCAGCCCGTGCTGGACGACTTGCTGCTGCGCCGCTTCGAGCGCGTGCGCGAGGCGGACTTCGCGGCGCTTCTGGCGCAGCAGCGCGCGGCTGAGGCCGCGGGCTACCCGAAGCTCGCCTGACGTGCGCACGCGGATCACGGGCGGCTGGGTCGTCGGCTTCGAGCGCGGCACCCACGCGCTCTGGCGCGACGGCGTGGTCGTCGTCGACGACGATCGCGTGCTCCACGTCGGCCCGCCGTTCGAGGGCCGCGTGGACCGCGAAATCGACGCGCGCGGCAAGCTCGTCTCCCCCGGCTTCATCGATTGCCACGTGCACAGCGGCCATCGCGCGTCGCACCGGCTCATCACCGACACGGGCCGTTCCGATTACTATGGCCAGCCGTTCCTCGACATCAGCGTGCCGCGGGAGGGTACGCGCGTGGGCGGCGATCCGCGCTACCTGCGTCCCGACGCGGCGGCCGCCGACGAGGGCACGCGGCTGCACGCGGAGTTCACACTCGCGGAGCTGCTGCGCGGCGGCACGACGTCGTTCATGGAGTTCGGCAGCCAGCTGCGCGTGCAGGAAGCGCTGCTGGCCGAGGTCGAGCGCCGCGGCCTGCGCGGCTGGCTCGGCCCGGGCTTCGACTCAGGCCGCTGGGTCGGCGACGCCAAGGGCCGGCTCACGCGCGTGGTCGACGAAGCCGCGGGCTGGAAAGAATTCGACGCGGCCTGCGCGTTCATCCGCCGCGTCCACGGCACCTGCGACGGCCGTGTCAGCGGCCTGCTCGTGCCGCGCGAGGTTGAGACGTGCGCGCTCGACCTGCTGCGCGCCACGCGCAAGGCGGCGGGCGAGCTGCGCGTGCCGATCACCATCCATGCCGCCTACAGCGTGATCGAGTTTCAGGACATCGTGCACGAATACCGTATGACGCCGGTGGAGCTGCTGGAGTCCGTCGGACTGCTCGGTCCGGATCTCACGATCGGTCACGGCAACCTGCCAGCCGAGAGCTATCGTTTCTTCGCGGGCGGCCGGGACGTGGAGCTGATGGGACGCCACGGCGTCTCGATCTCACACTGTCCGGTCAACATCGCGCGGCGCGGCCGCACGCTGGACTCGTGGCGCCGCTACCGGGACGCCGGCGTCAACATCGCGCTCGGCACCGACACCTATCCGCGCGACATGATCATGCAGATGCGCACGGCGTCCTACTTCGGCAAGGTCACCAGCGGCGATCTCGGCGCCGCCTCCGCCGCCGACGTGTTCGCCGCGGCCACGCTGGGCGGCGCGCACGCGCTCGGTCGCGAGGACATCGGGCGGCTGGCGCCCGGCGCGAAGGCCGATATCGTCATCGTCGACATCGGCGGGCGCGACACGCTGCGCTGGGGCCCCGTGCGCGACCCGATCAAGAGCCTGGTAGAGTGCGGCATCGCGGACGACGTCGAGACCGTGATGGTCGACGGCGTCGTGCGCATGGAGGATCGCCGCATCCCCGGCGTCGACTTGCCTGCGCTACGCGCCCGCGCGCAAGCGGCGGGCGAAGACGTCTGGTCGCGCCTCGCGGAATGGGATCCACTTCGCCGCACCGCGGAGCAGATGAGCCCCTGGTCGTTTCCTCTCAAAAACGGGTGACGGAGGCTGCCATGAGGGTCGTGTCGATCGCGCTCGCCCTGCTCATCATCGCCACGTCGGCCTCCGCCCACGGCACCGCGGACGAGCGACTCGGAAAGGTCAATTTCCAGGCCTCGTGCGCCCCGGCCGTCGCCAAGCCGTTCGAGCGCGCGGTCGCGCTGCTGCACTCCTTCTGGTATCTCGAGGCGCTGAAGGGCTTTACCGCGGTCGCCACCGCGGATCCGGACTGCGCGATGGCGTACTGGGGTCAGGCCATGAGCGTCTGGTACCAGATCTGGTCGCCGCCGCGTCCCGCCGCCCTGAAGCAAGGGCTGGAGGCCGTCGAGCGAGCGCAGAAGCTCGGCGGCAAGACGCCGCGCGATCGCGATCTGATCGCGGCCGCCGCGACGTTCTTCCAAGATCACGAGACGAAGGATCACCGCACACGGTCGGTCGCGTACGAGGCCACGATGGAGCAGGCCTACGCGCGGAACCCGAGCGATACGGACGTCGCGCTCTTCTACGCGCTGGCGTTGCAGGCGAACGCCGATCCCCATGACAAGAGCTACGCCAAGCAGCGGAAGTCCGGCGAGATCGCCGCGCGCATCTTCGCCGCGGAGCCCGAGCATCCTGGCGCCGCGCACTACCTGATCCACGCCTACGACTACCCGCTGCTGGCAGCTCAGGCACGGGATGCGGCCGATCGCTACGCCAAGTTTGCACCCTCGGCCCCGCACGCGCTGCACATGCCCTCGCACATCTATGTGCTGCTCGGGATGTGGCCCGAGACGATCCACGGCAACCGTGTCGCTGCGGAGGCGGAGCGCACGCGCGGCAATCCCGACGACCACATGCACGCGCTGGACTACCTCGTCTACGGATATCTCCAGCGCGGCGAAGACGCGGAAGCGCGCAAAGTGCTGGAGGACGGACGCCGCATCGTGGCCGACATGGCCGCCCGCAAATACGACTCCGGTCGCCACACGGCGCCGTTCTCGATCTCGGCGATGGAGGCGCGCTACGCGCTCGAGCGCGGGCGCTGGTCGGAGGCCGCCGCCATCGATCCGATCACGACGCGCTTCCCCTACGTCGACGCCCACATCGTCTATGCGCGCGCGGTGGGCGCCGCGCGCGCCGGACAGCCCGCGCGCGCTCGCGCCGACGTCGAGCGGCTCGTCTCGCTGCGCGACGCGCTCACCCAGGCGAAGAACTCGTACTGGGCCGAACAGGTGGAGATCCAGCGCCGCGCGGCGGCCGGCTGGGTCGCGCGCGCCGAGGGCAAGACGGACGAGGCGATCGCGCTGCTGCGGTCGGCCGCCGAGCTCGAGGACAGCACCGAAAAGCGGAGCGTGAGCCCGGGTCCGATTCTCGCCGCGCGCGAACAGCTGGGTGACCTGCTGCTCGAGGCGCAGCAGGCGCCGGCGGCGCTGCGAGAGTACGAGGCGTCGCTGCAGGCGGCGCCCGCGCGCTTCCGCTCGTACTACGGGGCCGCGAAGGCAGCCGAGTCGGCCGGTTATCGAGACAAGGCGGCGACGTACTACGGCAAGCTCGCGTCGATGGCCGCACCAAGTAGTGACCGTGCGGAGCTGAAGGAGGCACGCGCATTCCTATCCAAGGGACGGAACCAGTGATGCGAGTGCTGATCGCGTTGCTCGCGACGGCGGCCCTGTCCGCAGCGTCGCCGGCCGCGGCGGAATATCCGGACAGGCCGATCGAGATGATCATCACCTTCCCGCCCGGCGGACCGACCGACGTCGCGGCGCGGGTGGTACAGCCGGCGCTGGCGAAGGCCCTCAGCGTTCCGGTCGTGCTCATCAACAAAGGCGGCAGCGGCGGCGCGGTCGCGATGGATTCCGTCGCCAAAGCGAAGCCCGACGGCTACACGATCGCGGCGACGGTGCGCTCGACGATCTCCATCACGCCGGCGGTCCAGGCCAACGTGCCGTACCGCCTCAAGGACTTCGAGATGATCGGCACCTACGCGGCGTCGCCGCAGGCGCTCGTCGTGCGCAAGGACTCGCCGTGGAAAACGCTGGAAGAGCTCGTCGCCGGCGTGAAGGCGGCGCCGGGCAAGCACTCCTACGGCTCCGCCGGTCAAGGCACCAACAGCCATCTCTCGATGGAGCTGCTGAAGCTCGCGCGCGGCCTCGATCTCGCCCACGTTCCGTTCCAGGGCTCGGGGCCGCTCAAGAACGCGGTGCTCGGCGGCCACGTGCCCGTCGGGTCGGTGTCGCTGGCGACGATGATTCCCCTCATCAAGTCCGGCGACGTCGTGGCGCTCGTCATCAGCGGCGACAAGCGCAACCGTGACGTCCCCGACGTGCCGACGATGGCGGAGAAAGGTGTGCCGGAAGCCTCGCTGAGCACGACGATGGAGCTCTATGCGCCGGCGAAAACGCCGAAGCCCGTGATCGACCGACTCGCGGCCGCGCTCGCGACCGCGATGAAGAATGCCGAAACGCTCGCCGCGCTCGAGAAGGCCGGGCTCGAGCCCTACCATCACTCGCCGGACGTCTCGCGCCAACAGGTGGAGCGCGAGACGGAGGTCGTGCTGGCGGCCGCCAAGAAGCTCGGGCTCGCGAACTAGGTCCGATGGCGCCGAGAGAGGCGGCGAGCGCGGGCGCCCTGGCGCTCGTCGCGCTCGTCGGTCTCGTCGGCGCCGCGCGGCTCGAC
>JBKOZH010000256.1:0-9293 GCA_046725765.1 Candidatus Methylomirabilota bacterium
GATCGCGATAGCCGTGCACCAGCGTGTTGTCGGGCGCCAGCGCCGCCGCACGCGTGAACGCCTCGCGCGCGCGGCCGCGATCGCCGGCGTCGAGCCGCACGATGCCCAGGTGCAGCGGAACGACGAAGTTGTCAGGCGCGAGCTCGACGGCGCGCGCCAGCGCGGCCTCCGCTTCGGGCAGGCGCTCCTGCTCCGCCAGCGCGTGGGCGAGATACAGATGAGCGTGTGCCGAGCGCGGATCGGCTTCGAGCGCCTCGCGTAGCCGCGCCTCGGCCGCCGGAAAATCACGACGCGCGAGCGCGCGCTGGCCTCGCCTGAGGCAGCGTTCGGCGCGATCGAACGGAAGGTGCCACCCCATGCGGGTCGAACGCGATTTTACTGTAGAGTGCGCGCGAGAGAGGTGCTTCCCATGACGGAATTCGCCGAGTACGAGCGCTACGACGGTCTCGGGCTGGCGGCGCTGATCGCGCGCCGCGAGTTATCGCCCGAGGAGCTGCTGGAGACAGCGATCGCCCGCGTGGAAGCGCGCAACCCGCGCGTCAATGCCGTCACTATAAAGCTCTACGACTACGGGCGCCGCGCGATCTCGGCCGGTCTGCCCGACGGGCCGTTCCGCGGCGTGCCGTATCTGATGAAGGATCTCACCGCCTCGATCGCGGGTGTGCCGATGACGCGCTCCAGCCGCTACTACGCCGACGCCCCGCCGCCGACCGCGGACAGCGAGTACGTGCGCCGGCTCAAGGGCACCGGGCTCGTAATCTTCGGTCGCACCAACACGTGCGAGCTCGGCCTGTCGCTCACGTGCGAGCCGCAGCTGCATGGGCCCACGCGCAACCCCTGGGACCGCACGCGCATCTCGGGCGGCAGCAGCGG
Source organism: Candidatus Methylomirabilota bacterium (assembly GCA_046725765.1). Lineage (GTDB taxonomy): Bacteria > Methylomirabilota > Methylomirabilia > Rokubacteriales > CSP1-6 > AR12. Next base: position 874 of record JBKOZH010000256.1, read on the forward strand.
CGGCGCTGCCGCGGCCGTCGGCGCTCGCATGCTGCCGATGGCGCACGCCACGGACGGTTTCGGCAGCATCCGCGCGCCCGCGGCGTGCTGCGGGCTGGTCGGTCTCAAGCCAACGCGCGGCCGCAACACGATGGCGCCGTACGCCGGTGAGGGCCTCGGAGGTCTCTCCGCGGAGCACGCGGTCACGCTGAGCGTGCGCGACTCGGCGGCGCTCCTCGACGCGACGGCCGGCGCCGGCCCGGGCGATCCCTACGCGGCGCCGCCGCTGGCGCGGCCGCTGTCCGCCGAGGTGGGCGCGGACGCCGGGCGACTGCGCATCGCGTTCACGAGCGTCACGCCCAATGGCGCCAAGGTCGAGGCCGACAGCCTGCGCACGCTCGCCGAGACCGCGAAGCTCTGCGCGGATCTCGGCCACCACGTCGAGGAGGCGAATCCTGCGATCGAGGGCGAGCTCGTGGTCCCGACGTTCCTGACGCTCGCCGCCGCGAACACCGTCGTGAACCTCGCCGGCAACGCTGCGAAGGGCCGGCCCGCGCGCGAGGACGAGGTCGAGAAGGTCACGTGGGCGACGGGGCAGATGGGCCAACGCGTGACCGGCGCCGACTACGTGCGTGCCACGCAGACGGCGCACCGGCTCGGTCGCCAGATGGCCGCGTTTCACGAGCGCTGGGACATCGTGTTGACGCCGGGCCTCGCCACCCTGCCGCCCAAGCTCGGCTGGATCGACATGATGCTCGGCGACGTCGACGAGTACTGGCGGCGCGTGTTTCACTTCTCGCCGTTCACCGTCTGGTTCAACATCACCGGGCAGCCGGCGATGATGCTGCCGCTCGGCGTGGCGGGCGACCTCCCCGTCGCCGTGCAGCTCGTCGCGCGCTACGGCGACGAGGCGACGCTGTTCCGGCTTGCCGCGCAGCTCGAGAAAGCGCGGCCATGGTTCGATCGGCGACCCGCGCTCGCGGTGTGAACGATTGGTTGCCGCCGGCGCTCGCCGTCGTCATCGGTGCCGCTGTAATCGATCTGAGCTTGTTTGGATGGAGTCTGCGTGCGCTCGGTCTGGGCCGGCCCTTCGACGGTCCAGCACCGGGCGAGCGGGTCGTCTTCGACCGTAAGGTCAGCGTCCAATCCGGGCGGCTCGGTCTGGGCTGGGCTTGGGCCGGGCGACTCGTCGTGACGGATCGGCGCCTCGTCTCGTGCTGGGGCTACTGGTCGCGGGTCGCCGTGCTCGATATCTCGCGCGCGGAGGTCGTGGACGTGAGGCGCGGATGGTGGTGGTGGTATCCGTGCGTGCGCCTCAGTTACGAGCAGAGACAACGTCGACGCTCACTCCGAATCGTCACCACCCGGTTGCGGCTGCTTCAGGCTCGCGACGAGTTGCTCGGCGCATTTCGCAGCGCCGGCTATCCGGCGGTCGCTTGACACGCTCGCCGAGCGCGTGAGATGGATGGCGCCCACCGACCCTCGCATTCCCAACCCGTGGTGATCGGAGGATGTCGATGAGACGCCTCGGCCGCAGAGCTTTCCCGCTCATACTCGTGCTTGCGGTGCTGCTCACGTTGCCCCTCGCCGGGCACGCGCAGAAAGCGCTGCGTCCGTACACGCTCATCCTGGATTTCGTGCCGACCGGCGAGTACGTGCCGCACTACACCGCGCTCGAGAAGGGCTGGTACCGCGACGAGGGCCTCGACGTGAAGATCGTGCGGGGCCAGGGCTCGGCCGACACCGTCAAGCGCATCGCGGCTGGCCAGGGCGAGGTGGGCATCTCCGACATCTCCGCGCTGATCGCGGCGCGTGCCAACACCGACGTGAAGGCCAAGGCGATCGCGCTCTGGTATCGGCGGCCGCCGCACGGCATCTTCGTGCGCGCCGACTCGCCGATCAAGAGCCCCAAAGAGCTCGAGGGCAAGAAGCTCGCGATCTCGCCGGGCAACAGTCATCAAATCCTCTGGCCGGTGTTCGAGCGGCTCTCGGGACTGAAGCCCAACTCCGTCACGTGGGTGACGATGGATGCCGCCTCGATGCCGCCGTCGCTCATCAAGGGCGCGACCGATGCCGTGCCGTTCTTCGTCGTCCACGAGGCGCGCATTCGCAAGGTCGCCAAGCAGCAGAACGCCGACATTCGCGTGCTGACCGCGTGGGCGGATCTCGGCCTCGATCTCTCGTCGACGTCGCTGGTCGCGCGCGAGGACACGATCGCGAAGGATGCCGACGGCCTCAAGGCCTTTCTAAGGGCCACGCTCAAGGGTGCCGACTACGCCTTCCGACAGAAGCATTTCGACGAGGGTGTCGGTTACGTCCTCAAGCACCACCCCGAGGTCGATCCCGACGGCGCGCTGGGCGCGGCGCAGGTCGCCGCGCGCTTCGTCTACGCCGACGAGGTCACGAGCGGCAAGGTCGCCGTCGGCCAGTTCGAGCCCGGGCGTCTCGAGAAGACGCGCGACACGTACACGCAGTATCTGGAGCTCAAGCGCAAGGTGCCGCTCGAGGAGATCTACACGAACGACCTGCTGCCGGAGAAGAAGTGATGGCCACCGTCATTCGCGGCGCCCACGTGCTCACCGGCTCGCCCACGGCGCTGACGCGCGCCGACATCCTCATCGACGACGACCGCATCGCCGCCGTCGGTCCCACGCTCGCCGCGGCGTCGGACGCGCGCGTGCTCGACGCGACGGGGCGGATCGCGCTGCCCGGCCTCGGCAATGCGCACACCCACGCGGCCAGCCATCTAGCGCGCGGCCGTGCCGGCAGCTGGACGCTCGAGGACCTCCTGACCAACGCGCCGGCAAACTATGGATTTCGCACGCCGGAGGACGACTATCTCTCCGCCGCGATCGGCGCGATCGAGATGCTCAAGACCGGCTGCACGTCGGCGTACGACCTCTATATGGCGGTGCCCGCCATCACCGACGAGGCGTTCGAGGCGACCGTGCGCGCCTACACCGACGTGGGGGTACGTGTCGTGCTGGCGCCGGCAGTGGCCGACGTCGTCTTCTTTCAGACGGTGCCCGGGCTGATCGATCTGCTGCCCGCGGACCTGCGCGGCAGCGTCGAGGCGATGCGCCCCGCGCCGACGAAGGGACTGCTCGAGCTGACCGAGCGGCTGATCCGGCGCTTCCACGGCGCCGCCGAGGGGCGCGTGCGCGTCGCCGTCGCACCGACGATTCCCAACCAGGCCACGGACGAATTCCTCGACGGCTGCGCGCGGCTGGTTCGCGAATACGGCGTCGGCGTCCACACGCATCTCGCCGAGTCCAAGGTTCAGGTCATCGAGAGCCGGCGGCGCTGGGGCACGACCATCGTCGGACGGCTGGCCGCGCACGGGCTGTTGGGTCCCGGCTTCGTCGGCGCTCACGGCGTGTGGCTGGCCGAGGAAGACATGAAGATGCTGGCCGACGCGGGCGGTGCGATCGCGCACAACCCCGGCAGCAATCTGCGCCTGGGCTGCGGCATCGCCCCCGTGCGCGAACTCCTCGACCGCGGCGTCGCCGTGGGGCTCGGCACCGACGGATCGGTGTGCGCGGACAATCAGAACCTGTTCGAGGCGCTGCGCATCGCCTCCGTCGTCAGCACGATCCGCTTCCCGCACGAGACGGCGCGCTGGCTCGACGCGGCGACCGTGTGGAATCTCGCCACGGCGGGTAGCGCGCGCGTGCTCGGCCAGGCTGCCGATCTGGGCGCCATCGCGCCGGGACGCAAGGCGGACCTCGTGCTGCTGCGCGCGGATTCCGTGTTCCTCCGCCCGCTCGCCGACCTCGTCAACGCGCTCGTGTACGCGGAGACCGGCGCCAGCGTGGACACCGTGCTCGTCGGAGGACGCGTCGTCGTCGAGGGCGGCCGTGTCACGACGGTGGACGAGGCGCGCATCTACGCCCGGGCGCAGGAGGCGGCGGAGCGCCAGTACCGCGCGTCCGGCGAGGCGCGCGTGCTCGCCGGCCGGCTCGCGCCGTTCGTCGCCGCCGCCTGCCGCGCGGCGGTGGCCACGCCGCTGCCGTTCGACCGGTACGCCGCGCCCGCGCGGACGTGATCCGGCTCGACGCGGTCGGCAAGACCTACCGTACGCGGCGGAGGGACCTCGTGCGCGCCGTCGAGGACGTCACGCTGCACGTGGAAGAAAACGAGTTCGTCACGCTGGTCGGGCCGAGCGGCTGCGGCAAGAGCACGCTGCTCAAGCTCGTGGCGGGGCTGACGCCGGCGACGCACGGCACCATTGCCATCCGCGGCCAGCCGGTGCGCGAGCCGTTCGGCGACGTCGGATTCGTCTTCCAGCAGCCGGTGCTGCTGCCGTGGCGCTCGGTCCTCGACAACGTTCTCTTCTCCGTCGAGATGCTCGGGCGGCAGCCGCGGGAGTACCGAAAGCAGGCGCTGGATCTGCTCGAGCTGACGGGACTTTCCGGCTTCGAGACGAAGTATCCACGTGAGCTTTCCGGCGGCATGCAGCAGCGGGTCGCGATCTGCCGGGCGCTGCTGCCGGATCCGAGCCTCTTGCTGATGGACGAGCCCTTCGGCGCGCTGGACGCCATGACGCGCGAGGAGATGAGCCTCGAGCTCCTGCGGATCTGGGAGGAGCGCCGCAAGACCATCCTGTTCGTCACGCACTCGATCCCCGAGGCGATCTTGCTGGCCGACCGCGTCGTGGTGATGACGCCACGGCCCGGCCGCGTCGCGCGCATCCTGCCGATCGCCCTGCCCCGCCCGCGCACGATGGACCTCGAGTTCGACGCGCGCTTCAAGGCGGCGAGCGACGAGGTGCGCGAGCTCATCTTCGCGCGGCGGCTCGATCGATGAGCGTCCGCCGCCTCGTGGGCGAGTCTCTCGTGCCGGCGGCCACGCTCGCGGCAGCGCTGCTCGCCTGGGAGGCCGCGACGTGGGCCTTTCGCATCCCGCGCTTCGTGATGCCGCCCCCCTCGGCGATCTTCGCGGAGGCCTGGGACTGGCGCTATCGCTTCATCGGCCACGCGTGGGTGACGCTCTACGAGACGCTCGGCGGGTTCGCCCTCTCGATCGCCGTCGGCGTGCCGCTCGCGGTGCTGATCGTGTACTCGCCGGCGCTGCGCAACGCGCTCTATCCGCTGATCGTGCTCGCTCAGTCCGTCCCGAAAATCGCCATCGCGCCGGTGCTGCTGCTGGTGCTGGGCCACGGCGAGATCCCCAAGGTCATCGTCGCATTCCTGGTCGCCTTCTTTCCGGTCGTCGTCGACACCGCCACCGGGCTGGCCGCCACGCCGCCGGAGCTCTTAGACCTGAGCCGCTCGTATCGCGCCAGCGCGCTCAAGACGTTCATGAAGGTCCGTCTGCCGATGGCGATGCCATTCTTCTTCGCGGGGGCCAAGGTCGCCATCACGCTCGCGGTCATCGGCGCCGTCGTCGGCGAGTTCGTCGGCTCGGACAAGGGCCTCGGCTACGTGATCCTGTCGGCGACGTCGTACTGGAAGACCGAGCTCGCGTTCAGCTCGATGATCCTGCTCTCGCTGATGGCGATCGTCCTCTTCGGCGCCGTGTCGCTGGTCGAGCGGCTTGTCTGTCCGTGGCTCGTTCAAGAGGCCGGGGAGTGATGCCTCGTTCTTGAGCCGCGTGCCCGTCACGCGGGCAGCGGCCACGTCGTCGCCCGCGCGGTACGCAGCGATCCCCAGGCCGCCGCGCGACGAGCGCCGGTTTTCGCGCACTTCGCGTCTGGCACCGTGCTTGCCTGATGCAAGGCGGAGGAAGCATGAGAACAGCCGTGGAGCAGGAATGGTGGGGCGAGCTCGACGCGGAAGTTCTCGCCTGTCTTCGTGACGGCGCGCAGTCACCGCGCGATCTCGCGCGGCGGCTCAATCTCTCGCCCGCGGGCGCGACCTCGGTGCTGCTGATGCTGGCCGCCGAGGGCAAGGTGCGCGTCACGGCCGTGGAGCTGGCGGAGAGCGGCTAGATCTTTCTCCGCCGCAGCATCTGCTGAAGGCTCTGGCGCGTGAGCCCCAGCCGCTCGGCCGCGCGGGTCTTCGATCCGCACTCGCGCAGCGCATCTTCGATCATGCGGCGCTTGAGGTGCTCGATCGCGTCATTGAGCGTCGAGGGTGTCCCTGCCGCGCTTCGGTCGGCGCGCACGCGCTCCGAGAGATGCTGGGGCGAGATCGCCTCGCCCGGATTGGCCAGCGTGACCGCGCGCTCGATCTCGTTCTCGAGCTCGCGCACGTTGCCGGGAAACGGGTACGCGCGCAGCCGTGCCATGGCCTCCGGCGAGATCGACGGCACGGCGCGGCGGGCGCGCGTGCGATAGATCGCCAGAAAGTGCTCGGCGAGCGCGGGGATGTCGCCGGCGCGCTCGCGCAGCGGCGGCAGCTGGATCGGGAAGACGTTGAGCCGATAGAAGAGGTCCTTGCGGAAGGTGCCGGCGGCCGCCTCGGTCTCCAGATCGGCGTTCGTGGCCGCGAGCACGCGCACGTCCACTCGCCGCGTGGCCGTTTCGCCGACCCGCCGCAGCTCGCCTTCCTGAAGCACGCGCAGCAGCCGCAGTTGCATAGCCGGCGACATCTCGCCGACCTCGTCCAGAAAGATCGTGCCGCCGTGCGCCTCCTCGAACAGCCCGCGGCGCTCGCTCGTCGCGCCCGTGAACGCGCCGCGCGCGTGGCCGAAGAGCTCCGACTCCAGCAGCGACTCGGGCAGCGCCCCGCAGTTCTGCGCGACGAAGGCCTTGGCTCGGCGCGGCCCGTTGTCGTGGATGAGCCGTGCGAACAGCTCCTTGCCGGTGCCGGTCTCACCGGTCAGGAGCACGGTCGTCTCGCCCTCGAGCACCTTGCGCGAGAGCTCGACCGCCGCGCGCAGGCCGCCCTCCGCCCCGATCAGCGTGTCGAAGCCGAGCGGGCGCGCGCGCGCCTCCGCGAGGTCGCGGCGCAGGGCGTTGTAGGCGACTTCCAGCTCGTCGCGCAGCCGCACGTTCTCACGACCCAGCGCATAGCGCTCGGCGGCGCGCCGCACGATCACCATCAGCTCGTTGGGCTCCCACGGCTTGGGCACGAAGTGGTAGATGCGCCCGGTGTTGATCGCTTCCATCAGGCTGTCGACGTCGGTGTACGCGGTGAGGATGATGCGCACGGCATCCGGGGCTTGCTCCTGGCTTTGCCGCAGCAGCTCCACGCCCGTCATGCCGGGCATGCGGTAGTCGGTCACGATGACGGCGACGTCCTCGGCCTTCAAGGTCTCCAGCGCCGCCTCGCCGCCGCCGGCGCGCACGACGCGGAACTCCGCGGCCAGGATCGCCTCGAGCGCGTCGAGCACGCGAGGCTCGTCGTCCACGATGAGGACGGTCGCGGCGTCCGTCACGCCGAGCCGGGGACCGCCGCGACGGTCGCCTTCTTGCCGACGATCTCGTAGAGCACGGTGCGCGCCTTCAGGCCCTTGAGGCGCGGGGTGCCGAGCTCGCGGTAGCTCACCGAGTCTTTCACCTGGTGGAAGGTCTCCTCGCCCGCGATGATATGCGCTCCGAACAGGCGTGTCATGCGCTGGATGCGCGCGGCCGCGATCATCGGACGGCCGACCACGATGAGCTCGCGCCGCCGCTCGGATCCGATCGTCCCCGCCATCACCTTGCCCGAGCTGAGACCGATGCCGATGTCGAAGGCGGGCAGGCCGGCCTCCGTCCACCGGCGCGCCAACTCGCGGACGCCGTCGATCATGTCGATCGCGGCGCTCACGGCGCGTGCAGCCGCATCCTCGCCGCCGTCGGGCACGCCGAAGAGCGCGACGATCTCGTCGCCGATGAGCTGCTCGACGGTCCCCTGGTGACGGAAGATCACCTCGATCATCCGGTTGAAGTACTCGTCGAGCAGCCGGATCATCACCGGCGCGCGCGTCGTCTCGATCAGCCGGGTGAAACCCCGGATGTCGGCGAAGAGCACGGTCGCTTGCCGCCACTCCCCGGGAATGTCGAGGAGGGCCGGGTTCGCGACCGCCATGTCGACGAGGCGTGGCGACACGTAGCGCTGCAGGTGCGCGCGCACCGACGTCTCGCGCACCACGTGATCCTGTGCGGCGCGCAGGTCGGCGAGCGCCGCCTCGAGGTCGGCGTTCTTGCGTTCGAGATCGCGCAAGAGCCGCTCGCGCTCTTCACCGAGCCGGTAGCGCTGCACGCCCTGGCCGACGACGTGCGCCAGCTCCTTCGGGTCCCACGGCTTGAGCACGAAGTGATAGATGTTGGCGGCGTTGATCGAGGCCAGCAGCGCGTCGGCATCCGTGAACGCCGTGAGGAGAATCCGCACCGTCTCCGGCGCCACCTCGAGGCTCTTCGCCAAGAGATCCGTGCCGAGCATTCCCGGCATGCGCTGATCGCTGATGACGACGGCGACGCGATCCCTGGCGAGCAGGTCGAGCGCCTCTCCTGGACGCTCGGTACGCAGGATGCGGTAGTCCATCCCGAGCATCGCCTCGAGGGAGTCGAGCACGCG
>JBKOZH010000089.1:0-6331 GCA_046725765.1 Candidatus Methylomirabilota bacterium
TCCCAAAGGCGGGCCGGGCGGGCTGCCCGGCGGCGGCAAAATCCATCTGCGCTAGTCAGCAGCTCTTCTCGCGACGTTCGTCACCGCCATGGGAGGCCCATGAACGATTGCGATGTCCTTGTCGTGGGTGGTGGACCGGCCGGCTCGACGATCTCGGCGTTGCTCAGCGAGAAGGGCTGGCGTGTCATCCTTCTGGAGAAGGAGCATCATCCCCGCTTCCACATCGGTGAATCGCTGCTCCCGCACAATCTGCCGATCTTCAAGCGGCTCGGCGTGCTCGACCAGGTCGACGCGATCGGCATCAAAAAGCCCGGCGCCGATTTCAATTCCAACCTCGAGGTCGGCGGCCACCATCAGTTTCACTTTTCGTTCGCCCTGGACAAGAGCCTTCCCTATGCCTACGAAGTGCGGCGCTCCGAGTTCGACGACCTGCTGCTCCGGAACAGCCAGGCCAAGGGCACCAAGGTCCTGGAAGGCGTGACGGTGACCGCCGTCGACTTTCCGGCCGGCGGCGATCCCGTCGTGTCGGCGGTCGACGAGCACGGCGCGCACACCAGGTGGACGTGTCGCTTCTTCGTCGACGCGTCCGGCCGGGATACGCTCCTGTCGCGAAAGTTCAACCTCAAGCGGAAGAACCCGCATCACGCCAGCGCCGCCATCTTCGGCCACTTCCACAACGTCGATCGGCGCGACGGCGAGTACGAAGGCAACATCAGCGTCTACTGGTTCCAGCACGGCTGGTTCTGGATGATTCCGCTCAAGGACGGCAGCATGAGCGTCGGCGCCGTGTGCCGCCCGGCGTATCTCAAGCAGCGCAAGACCAGCCCGCCGGAATTCTTGCTGAGCACCCTCGCGCTCGCCCATCCCGAGATGCGCCACCGCATGCGCAATGCCACGCTCATCGACAACGTCGCGCGCGCGACGGGAAACTACTCCTATACGTCGACGCGCATGCGCGGCGAGCGCTACATCATGGTCGGCGACGCCTATGCGTTCGTGGACCCGGTGTTCTCGAGCGGCGTGCTGCTCGGCATGAACAGCGGCGTGCTGGGCGCGGAAGCTGTCGACGCCTGGCTGCGCGGCGAGCCCACCGCCGAAGCGAAGTTTCGTCACTTCGAGCACATGGTCCGGCGTGGCGTGAAGACCTTTACCTGGTTCATCACGCGCTTCAACTCCCCAGGGATGCGGAGCCTGCTGCTAAACCCCGACAATCCCTTCCGCGTGCAGGAAGCGGTCATTTCGCTGCTCGCCGGCGACGTGTTCCGCAACATCGGCGCGCGCTCGCGGTTCTGGCTCTTCAAGGCCTTCTACGTCGGCTTCAGCCTCAAGCACGCGCGCGAGTCGTTCCGGCTCTGGCGGCTGCGGGTGGGCAATCCGCGCGTGAGTTTCAGCGGCGGCACCACACCGGTCGACGTCGAGATCCAGTCTCAGCAGTTCTGAGATGACCACGGGCCGCTACCGGACGGCGCTGCCCCAGCTTCGCGACGAGTTCTTCCTGACCGACGGCGGCATCGAGACGACCCTCATCTTCCTCGAGGGTCTCGAGCTGCCGGATTTCGCGGCCTTCGACCTGCTGCGGCGCAAAGGGGGCGACGCCGCGCTGGAGAAATATTTCCGCGCGTACGCCGCGCTGGCGCGGCGGTTCGGCACGGGATTGATCCTCGAGAGTGCGACCTGGCGCGCGAGCCCCGATTGGGGCGCCCGGCTCGGCTACAGCGCGGCCGAGCTCGCCACGGCGAACGTCCGCGCGATCGCCCTGCTGGAGGGCATTCGTCGAGAGCTCCGCGAGCATCCCAAGCCCGTGGTGATCAGCGGCTGCGTTGGCCCGCGCGGGGACGGGTACAACCCGGCGCAGACGATGTCGGAGAAGGACGCGGAGGCGTACCACGGGGCGCAGATCCAGACGTTTCGCGATTCGGCGGCCGACATGGTGACCGCGATCACGATGAACTACGTCGAGGAGGCGATCGGCATCACGCGGGCGGCGGCGCACGCCGGGATGCCCGTCGCGATCTCGTTCACGGTCGAGACCGACGGCCGGCTACCGACGGGGCAGGCGCTGCACGAGGCGATCGAGCGCGTGGAGACCGCAACGTCGCGAGCCCCTGCCTATTACATGGTCAACTGCGCGCATCCCACGCACTTCGCGGACGTGCTGCGAGAGCGCGAGCCGTGGGTGCAGCGCGTCCGCGGGGTGCGGGCGAACGCCTCGCCAAAGAGCCACGCGGAGCTCAACGAGTCGCCGGAGCTCGACATCGGCGATCCCGCCGAGCTGGCCGCGGAGCACGCAGCGTTCAAGGACCGGCTGCCGCACCTCAACGTGATGGGCGGATGCTGCGGGACCGACGACCGGCACGTCGAGCGGATCGCCGCCGCATGTGCGCCGCGCTCCACGCGCTCAGCATAGGCGGACGCGGAGCCACCTCCCGCAACTGAGGGCGGTCGCCGGCGTCAGGCCGGGCGGACGCGATCGGGCAGCGTGCGCGCGAGCGCCTCGAACAGCCGCTCGCGCGTGAACGGCTTGGGGACGACCAGGTCGACCGAGGGAGCGGTGGCGGCGTCCAGCTCGTCGGCCCAGCCGGTGAGCAGCAGGACGGGAATCGCGCGCCGCTTCTTGAGCTCGGTCGCAAGCGCCAGACCGGTCATCCCCGGCATACCGAGGTCGGTGAGCACCAGATCGACAGGCTCGCGCTCGAACAGGTCGAGCGCCTCGCGGCCGGACGCGGCCGTGAAGACCGTGTGGCCGGCGGTGGTGAGCATGGCGCGCAGCACGTCGAGCACCTCGGGCTCGTCTTCGACGGCGAGGATGCGCAGCGGCTCGAGCGTCGGCAGAAACGCCGGCGTGCGTGCCGCCTCGGCGGTGATCGACGGGAACGACATCGTGAAGGTCGTCCCCACACCCTCCGTGCTGGTGAGGGCGATGGTGCCGCGGTAGCGCTGCACGATCTCCTGCGCCAGGCTGAGTCCCAGTCCCGTCCCGCCTTCGGTGCTGCGCGTGGTGAAGAAGGGCTCAAAGGCCAGGCGCTGGACCTCGGGGCTCATCCCCTTGCCCGTGTCCGAGATCGACACGACCGCGCGGTCGTCCTCGCCGCGCACGTGCAGCGTGAGGCGGCCGCCCTGCGACATGGCGGTGAGCGCGTTCTCGAGGATGTTCAGCAGCGCCTCGCGCACCTCGCTGGCCACGGCGAGCACCGCCGGCGCCGGATCGGCCTTGAAGTCGATCTCGTAGCGGATGCCCCGGCGCGCGGCCTCGTTGTCCCACTGCGGCCGGGTCAGCGCGAGCAGCTGCTCCAGCACGTCCCGGAGCTGCACGGCCTCGGGGCCCTTCACGCGCGCCGGCCGTGAGTACTCCTGCAGCCGGCGCACGGTCTCCACGCTGTCGGAGGCGCCCTGGTGAATGACGTTGAGCGCGTGCTTGAGCTCGTCCCTCGCGATCGCCTCGTCGGCGCTGAGCCGCTCCTGCAGCATCTCGGTCCAGCCGAGCACGGGCGTGAGGCGGTTGTTGATGTTGTGCGCGACGCCGGCCGCCAGCGAGCCGAGCGTGCGGAACTTCTGCTCGCGAATCACCCGGAAGCGCAGCTCGTGCTCGCGGCTGATGTCGCGGAAGACGCCGATGCGCTGAATCCCGCCGCCGTCGTGCCGCTCGGCCGTCGACAGCGTGGCCAGCACCGGCCGCGGATCGCCGGCGCGCGTGAGCAGCAGCACTTCACCCTGGAACGACGGGCCGCGCATGTGCGCGGTGAGCGCGGCGACGTCCTGCGCGCCGGCGAGGAAGTCGGTCCAGCGCACGCCGACCAGCGACTCGCCGCCGCCGATCATCTCGTGGAACGCACGGTTGGCGAAGACGATGCGATCCTCGCCGTCGGCGACGATGACCCCTTCGCCGATGCGCCGGACGACGTCCGCGAGCTCTCGCGCCTCGTTTTCGAGTCGCGCGTGCTCGATGGCCACCGCCGCGCGATCCGCGACGATGCGCAGCAGGCGATCGGCACGCCCGCCCAGCCCGCGGTTGCGGCACGCAACCTCGAGCACGCCGATGGGCGAGCCGGCGACGACGAGCGGGGCCACCATCAACGATCGGAACGCCTCGCGGCGCGTCAGCGGCTCGCCCGCACCCCCGGCGCCATCGGAGATCAGCACGGGCTCGCGCGTGGTCATGGCCGTGGCCACCGCGCCGACGCCGACGGGGATCGGCGCGGGCTCCACGCCCGGCGGCAGGCCGACCGCCGCGCGCGGACGCAGCTCGGCGCGCGCCTCGTCGAGCATGTAGATGACGGCGACGTCGGCACTGAAGACTTCGACGACGATCTCGACCAGCCGGAAGAGCAGCAGATCGGGGCTCGGCGCGGTGAGCGCCGCCTGGGCGATGCGGCTCAGCGCCTCCAGCTCGCCGGTTCGCCGCGCGAGCAGCCGGCGCGTCACGAGCGTACGCGCGCGCGCGACGATCTCCTCGGGCAGGAACGGCTTCGTCATGTAGTCGTCGGCGCCCTCGCGCAGGCCGCGCACGCGCGCCGAGGCGCTTCCGAGCGCGCTCAGGACGAGGATCGGCAAGTCCGACAGGTCGGGCTGGGCGCGCAGCCGCTCGATGACCTCGTAGCCGCTCATGCCGGGCAGCATGAGGTCGAGAACCATCAGGTCGATGTCGGGCGCTACCGCGAGCGCCTCGAAGGCGGCCTCGCCGGTCGAGGCGGTCTCGACCTCGTAGCCTTCGCCTTCGAGCAGGTCGCGCAGCAGCGCGGCGGTGTCGGCGTTGTCTTCGACGACGAGGATGCGCGCGGCCTGGGTCTTCATGACGCCGTCACGTCCTGCGTCTCGAGCGTGGCGGCCATGAGGCGTGCGAGCTCGTCCGGCGTGAACGGCTTGGCGACGTACGCGTCACAGCCGGCGTGCAGCGCGGACTCGCGCTCCTGCGGCCGCGAGAGCGCGGACACGGCGATGATCGGCACCGACGTGGTGCGCGGGTCGTGACGCAGCCGCCGCGCAATCTCCCAGCCGCTCAATCCCGGCAGCATGAGGTCGAGCAGCACCAGCGCCGGCGTACGCTCGCGCGCGAGCTGCAGACAATGCTCGCCGCTCGCGCACATGCGCGCGCGCCCGCCGAGCAGGTCCTCCACCACGGTGCGCATCAGCTCCTGCGTCGCGCGCTCGTCCTCGACGATGAGGACCTCGCGACCGCCGAGCACCGCCTCGATCGGCAGCGGCGGATCGGGGCGCGCGGTGCCGACCTCGGCCGGCACGCTGGCCGTGGGCAGCGTGAACGTGAAGCGGCTGCCGCGCCCCTCGCCCTCGCTCTCCGCGCGCACGACGCCGCCGTGCAGCTCGACGAGCCGCCGCACGATGGCCAGGCCGAGTCCCGAGCCGCCGTGGCGGCGGCGCATCGGCGCCTCGACCTGATAGAACGGATCCCAGATCCGCGACAGCTCCTCTTTCGCGATGCCGACGCCGTCGTCCTCGACGGCCACCCAGACCTGCTCGCGCTGACGGCCGGCCAAGATCCGCACCTCGCCGCCCGGCGTGCTGAACTTCACGGCGTTGCCGACGAGGTTGACGAGGATCTGCTGCAAACGCGAGGCGTCCGCGCGCACCGCCGGCAGATCCGCGGGGAGCAGCGTGCGGATCTGGATGCGGCGCGCCTGCGCGGCCGCCGTCACCACCGTCCCCACCTGCTCCACCACATGGCGCAGGTCGAGCGCGCGCGGCATGAGCTCGATGCGTCCGGCCTCGAGGCGTGAGACGTCGAGCAGATCGTTGATGAGATCGTTCAGCCGCTGGGCTCCGCGGAAGATCGCCTCCTGGTGCTCCAGCTGCTTGGGCGTGAGCGTGCCGTGCGCCTGACGCAGCAGTAGCCGGCTATAGCCGACGATCGCGGTCAGCGGCGTGCGCAGCTCGTGACTCACCATAGCCAGAAACTCCGACTTCAGCTCGTCGAGACGGCGCAGCTCCTCGTTGACCTGCGCGAGCGCGCGCGCCTCGCGGTCTTTCTCGGCGTAGTCGCGGACCATCTCCGCGTTGTCGATGAGCACGCCGTATCGGCCGTGCAGCGTGAGAAATGCCACAGCGGCCGCGGCCACGAGCCAGTCAACCGCGACCAGCGCCGGAGTCACCGATGGCGGGCTTCCCGCCCAGACGCGAACGGCGGCCCGGACGCCGATCGCCAGGAAGATCAAGCAGAACACCACGCCCAACGGCTCGGGCTGCCACGCTTGTCGCCGGCCGATGGCGACGACGATCAGCGTCGCGACGCCGAGCGCCGAGGCGGCAAGAACCACATTGGCGAGTTGATAAAGGACCTCGGCTGACAGTGAGGGTTCCTCGCTCCCAAATCATCACA
>JBKOZH010000266.1:0-10137 GCA_046725765.1 Candidatus Methylomirabilota bacterium
GCGGCGGCGCTCTGCAAGATGGCCGATCGCGGCCAGATCCAACACGGCATCCTGGACGGGCCGCTCGCATTCGACAACGCCATCAGCGCCGAGGCGGCGCAGACCAAGGGCATCGTGTCCGCGGTCGCCGGCGATCCCGACGTCCTCGTGGTCCCCGACCTCGAGGCCGGCAACATGCTGGCGAAGAACCTGACATTCCTGTCCCGCGCCGACGCGGCCGGGGTTGTGCTCGGCGCGCGTGTGCCGATCATCCTGACGAGCCGGGCCGATAGTCAGCGCGCGCGCATCGCCTCGTGCGGCGTCGCCGCGCTCTATGCGGCGGCGCGGCGACGGGAGGCGCCAGTCGCGGCGTAGCGTGATGGCGGACACGATCCTCGTCGTCAACGCGGGCTCGTCCAGCATCAAGTTCTCGTCGTACGAGATCGCCGACGAGCGTACGCTGCAGCTCGGCTCGAAAGGTCAGATGGACGGAATCGGGACCCACGCGCGCCTGCGCGTGCGGGACGCGCAGGGCGCGGCCCTCACGGATCAGAAGTATTCGACTGACGACATCCCGGATGTCTCGGCCGCGATGATGGCGGTGGGTGACTGGCTCCGCACGCATCTGAGCGGCAGCGCGCCGGTCGCGGTCGGCCATCGTGTCGCGCACGGCGGACCCCGCTACGCCGCGCCGGTGAAGGTCGACGAGGCCGTGCTGACGGCGCTCGAGCGCCTCGTGCCGCTCGCCCCCTTGCACCAACCGCACAACATCGGTCCGATTCGCTCGATCCAGGCGCGCTTGCCGGGCACCCCGCAGGTCGCCTGCTTCGACACCGCGTTTCACCGCGGCCACCCCGACGTGGCGGACCGCTATGCACTGCCCGAGGCGCTCTACCACGAAGGCGTGCGGCGCTACGGCTTTCACGGGCTCTCGTACGAGTACATCGCGCGGGCCTTGCCGCGCGTCGCGCCGGACATCGCGCAGGGCAGGGTCGTCGTCGCGCATCTGGGTAGCGGCGCCAGCATGTGCGCGATCCGCGCGGGCTGCAGCGTGGACAGCACGATGGGCTTCACGGCCCTCGACGGATTGCCGATGGGCACGCGCTGCGGCCAGATCGATCCCGGCGTTGTGCTGTATCTCGTGACGCAGAAAGGCTGGAGCGCCAAAGAGGTCGAGCGTCTGCTCTATCGCGACGCGGGCCTGCGCGGTCTCTCCGGCGTCAGCAACGACGTTCGCGACCTGCTGGCGAGCCAGGCCCCGGAAGCGCGCGTGGCGCTGGACTACTTCGTCTATCGCATCGGCCGTGAGCTCGGGTCGCTCGCGGCGGCCCTCGGCGGCATCGACGCGCTCGTGCTCACGGCGGGCATCGGGGAAAACTCGGCCGAGATGCGCGCGCGCATCTGCGCTGGCGCGGAGTGGCTCGGTGTTCGGCTGGATGAGACGGCGAACCGCGAGGGAGGCCCACGTATCTCGGCCGCCGATTCGCGCGTCTCGGTGTGGGTCATTCCAACCGACGAGGAGCGGATGATCGCCGAGCACACGCTCGCCGTCGTCGGCGGTGCCGTATGAGCACCCTCACCGCGCGGCGGCTGCTGTTCACCGTGGTGCTGCTCGCCCTCGCGGCCGCGCCGGCCGAGGCGCAGTTCGTCCGGTTCATGGGCTCGGTGCAGTGGATCGGCGGAACACGCATGCAGGTGATGACCGACACCGGCGCCTCGGTCGCCGTCGACCTGACGGAGGCCGACCAGTCGTCCTATCAGGGACTGCGCGGCGGCGATTGGGTCGTTGTCGACGGCTACCCATCCCCGGATCGCCGCCGCATCGTCGCCACCGAGGTCTGGCGCGATAGCGGCAGCGGCTACTGGACGCAGTCGCCCTGAGAGGTTGTCAAACATGACCACCACCGTTCACCGCCCGATTCTCAGTGGCCAGCGCGCGCTGGTCGTCGGCATCGCGAACGAATACTCGATCGCCTATGGCTGCGCGCGGGCCTTCCGCGAGCTCGGCGCCGAGCTCGCGCTCACGTATCTCAACGACCGCGCGCGACCTCACGTCAAGCCACTCGCCGACGCGCTGCAGGCGTCCGTGTGCATGCCGCTGGACGTCTCGACGCCGGCCGAGCTCACGGCCTTGTTCGAGGAGATCCGCCGCCAATGGGGGCGCCTGGACATCCTGGTCCACTCGATCGCGTTCGCGCCGAAGGAGGACTTGCAGGGCGGTCTGCTCGATTGCTCGGCGGAGGGCTTCGCCAAGGCGATGGACGTCTCCTGCCATTCGTTCATCCGTATGGCCCGCCTCGCGGCGCCGCTAATGATTGAGGGCGGAACGATGTTCGCCATGAGCTATCACGGCGCCCAGAAGGTCGTGCCGAACTACAACGTGATGGGACCGGTGAAGGCGGCGCTGGAGGCCGCGTGCCGCTATCTCGCCTACGAGCTCGGGCCGAAGAAGATTCGCGTGCACGCGGTGTCCCCCGGGCCGCTGAAGACGCGCGCGGCGTCCGGCCTCAAGGACTTCGACCTCATGCTCAACGAGGCGATGGAGCGCGCGCCCCTCGGCGATCTGGTCGACATCGTCGACGTCGGCTTCGCGTGCGCGTACCTCGCCACGCCCTACGCGCGGCGCCTCACGGGCACGACCATGTACGTCGACGGCGGCGTGAACATCATGGCGTAACGTCCTCATGGCGTGACGTCCGTTCGCCCTCGCCTGAGAGACAGATGACGTCGGGACGAGGACTCGGTCGGCGTGTCGTCGGCGGAGCTCGGCGACTTGCCGGAATCTTTCTCTATTTGTGGGTGGTCCTGACATTGTTCGCCCTCCACGAATCGATCGTGCTGGCCAAGCACGAGATCGACTACCGCGGCTACGGCATGGCCCTGATCAATGCGTGGGTGCTGGCCAAGGTGATGCTGGTGGCGGAGGATCTCAACCTGGGGAGCCGCTGGTTCGAACACCATCGGTTGATTTACTGGATCCTGAGCCGCTCGGTGCTGTTCGCTCTTGTCTTCATGGGCGTGCACGCCGCCGAGCGTCTTCTCATTGGATGGTGGCGGGGGAACACGATCGTCGAGAGCATTCCTCAGATCGGTGGCGGCAGCGTCGCCGGGATTCTCTCGGTGGGAGCGATCCTGAGCGTCGCGCTGATACCGTTCTTCGCCCTCAGGGCGCTCGAGCAAGCCCTCGGCCCGGGCGTGCTGCGAGTGCTGCTCGCACGTCGATCGGATCGATCGCTCCGCGCTGACGACTAGCTCGCGACGCTCTCGCCGCTGGGGCGCGCCGAACGCGGCGCGGAGGCGAGCAGACGTCGCGGGGGCAGCTCCACCGCGGCGATGCGCAGCTTACCTTGCCCGGCGAGCATCGAGACGATCGACTGCACCGCGCCCTCCGACATGCCGACGCGCGCGGCGAGCTGCGCCAGCGTCAGGCGTCCGCCGGCGGCGCTGAGCGTGTTCAGCACCGCAGCGTCGATCTCGGTCCACGCACTGCCCTCGACGGGCCGGCCATCGATCTCAATGAAGACGTGTGATTGCGAAGGGGGGGCATGCGTCACCCAGATCACGGTCGCAATCACGCCGGTCCGCTGATCGAGCCCCTGCCACATACCGCCTGATGCGGGCCGCTCACGGCCACCCTTCGCGATCTCGCGGCGGTACTCGGCGAAGCCATCGTTCACGAGTGCCTTGAGCACGTTGTCGGGATCGGCGATCCACGCCTGATCCTCGACGCGCCAGCACACCGTGCCGTTCCGCTCGAGATCGCCGAAATGCTGCACGTCGCCGCCGCTAGCTCTCGCGCTCGACGACCATCGCGATGCCCTGTCCGCCGCCGATGCACAGCGTGGCGAGCCCGAGATTGCGCGATAGACGACGCAACCCGTGCACCAGGGTCACGAGGATGCGGCAGCCGCTGGCGCCGATGGGGTGCCCAAGCGCGATCGCTCCGCCCGACACGTTGGTGATGTCGGGTGGGAATCCGAGTGTGCGGGACACCGCGAGCGCCTGGGCGGCGAACGCCTCGTTCGACTCGATGAGCCCGAGATCACGGATCGTGAGGCCCGCCCGGGCGAGCACTTTGGACACGGCGGCGATCGGGCCCGTACCCATCAGCTGGGGCTCCACGCCGGCCGAGGCGCTCGCGCGCACGCGCGCCAGCGGTGTGACGCCGAGATCGATCGCTCGCTCGGCGGCCAGCAGCACCACCGCGGCGGCGCCGTCGTTGATCCCGGAGGCGTTGCCGGCGGTGACGGTCCCGTCCTTCTTGAACGCGGGACGGAGGCTCGCCATCACGGTGGCATCCGGTCGCGTGCGAGGCAGCTCGTCGGTCTCGAACACGAACGACGGTCCCTTGCGCTGCGCGACTTCGATCGGCACGATCTCGTCCCGAAAGTCTCCGGCGTCGATGGCGTGCAGAGCGCGGCGCACGCTTTCCGATGCGAACGCGTCCTGCTCCGCCCGGGCGATGCCGAACCGCTCCGCGACGTTCTCGGCGGTGATACCCATGTGCACGCCGGTCCACGGGTCGAGCAGCCCGTCACGGAGCATCGAGTCCACGAGCGGCTCGTCGCCCATGCGGATGCCCCAGCGAGCCTTGGCCACGAGGTACGGCGCGTTCGTCATGCTCTCCATCCCGCCCGCGACCACGACGTCGGCCTCGCCGGCCGCGATCGCCTGCGCGCCGAGCGCCACCGCCTTCAATCCTGAGCCGCACACCTTGTTCACGGTGAAGGCGGAAGCTTCGATCGGGATGCCGGCGTTCACCGCGCACTGCCGGGCGGGATTCTCGCCGAGCCCAGCCTGCAGCACGTGGCCCATGATCGTCTCGTCGACGGCGTGCGAACCCACGCCGGCGCGCTTGAGCGCTTCGGCGATCACGACGGTGCCGAGCTGGACGGCGGAGAAGGTTTTCAGTCCACCACCAAACGTTCCGATGGCGGTTCGGCAGGCCCCCGCGATCACGACGTCACGCATCACCGATCGGCCTCAACCTCGACCGCGATTCGCTCCAGCGTCGCGGTCTCGAGAACCCGGACGAAGGCGCGTAGAAGGTCCGTGTACGTCACGATGCCGACGAGGTCGTCGTCCACGACCGGCAGCGAGCCGAAGCGCGCGTCCAGCATGATGCGCGCGGCGTGCTCGATCCGCGTCTGGGACGTCACAGTCACCGGATTCGGCGTCATGATCCGCGCGACGACCGTGGCGGGCGACTCGTGTGCCGCAGACCGAACGTCACGGTCCGAGACCATGCCGACCAGCCTGCCCGTGGAGACGACCGGCAGGTGTCTTATGCGGTGCTGGTCCATGATCAGGCGGGCCTTGTCGCACGGCGCCTCGGGGCCGATCACCACGAGCCGCGGGGTCATCACGTCGCGCACCGTCATCACGATCACGCTGCCCTCCCCCCTCGTTACGCCGCCGCGCGCGGCGCGTCGCTCGTGCCAAGCGCCATCGGCCGTACGTCGCTCGCGACGCGAAGCTCGACCTCGGAGGCGGCGAGGACGTCGGGGACCTCGACGCCCGGCGCGGTCTCCAGCAGCGTGGCGCGACCGGCCGAGAAGGCGATCACGGCCAGCTCGGTGACGACCA
Source organism: Candidatus Methylomirabilota bacterium (assembly GCA_046725765.1). Taxonomy (GTDB): domain Bacteria; phylum Methylomirabilota; class Methylomirabilia; order Rokubacteriales; family CSP1-6; genus AR12. Next base: position 5,566 of record JBKOZH010000266.1, read on the forward strand.
GGTCGACCGGGCGTACGGACGTCAGCGGCAGGCGGCACGCCCGCACGAGCTTCGAGCGGCCCTTGGCGGTGTGCTGCATGGCCACGACGACACGGCGGGCTCCGGCGACGAGATCCATCGCGCCGCCCATGCCGGGCACCATCTTGCCGGGAATCATCCAGTTGGCGAGCCGGCCCGCGTCGTCGACTTCGAGGCCGCCGAGGACCGTCATGTCGAGATGTCCGCCGCGGATCAGCCCGAACGACGTGGCGCTGTCGAACGTGCAGGCGCCGGGCAGCGCGGTGACGGGGCGTCCGCCCGCGTCGGTCAGGAGGCGGTGATGCATGCCGGCCTCCGGCACCGGCCCGGTGCCGATCAATCCGTTCTCGGACTGGAAGAACACGCGAATGCCGGCGGGCACGTAGTTGGCGACGAGCGTCGGGATGCCGATGCCGAGGTTGACGAGCATCCCGTCGCGGAGCTCCTGAGCGATGCGGCGCGCGATGATCTCCTGCGCTTCCATGTCGTCTCAGTGCGCCACCACGTAGTCCACGAGCGGGCCGGGCGTTACCACGTGATCGGGCGCGATGACCCCGGTCGGGACGATGTTGTCGGCTTCCACGATGACCAGGTCAGCCGCCGTGGCGATCACGGGATTGAAGTTGCGGGCCGTCAGCGCGTACGTCAGATTCCCCAGGTAGTCGGCGAGAAACGCGCTGACGAGTGCGACGTCCGCGCGCAGCGCCGGCTCGACGAGGAACGTCCGGCCGTCCAGAACGACGGTCTGCTTGCCGTGCTCGACGACGGTCCCCACACCCGTCGCGGTCAAGATGCCGCCGAGGCCGTAACCGCCCGCACGAATCCGCTCGATCAGCGTGCCTTGCGGCACCAGCTCGACCTCGAGCTTGCCGTCCAGCATGCGCTGCTGCGTTTCTGGATTCAGACCGATGTGGCTGACGACGGCGCGACGGACCAGGCCGGCCGTGATGAGCTTGCCGATGCCGACGCCCGGCAGCGCCGTGTCGTTGGCAATCACGGTGAGTCCGCCGGTTCTGCGCGCGACGAGCGCGTCCACGAGGTGTTCCGGTGTTCCGACCCCCATGAACCCGCCGATCATCAGGCTGGCGCCGTCGGGGATCATGGCCGCGGCCTGCTCCAGCGCAATCGTCTTCATGTGCTGTCTGCCGTCGGCCGCGCTATTGCGCGAGCCAGCCCCCATCCACCGGTAGTGCGACGCCGCGGATCTGCCCCGCCGCCTCGGAGCATAGAAACGCGACGGCGGCGCCGATCTGCGCCGGTGTCGCGAACTCGTGTGAGGGCTGCTTCTCGGCGAGCAGGGCTTCTTTGGCCTGCACGGGGGAGAGGCGGTCGCGGGCGGCCAGCTCGTCGATCTGCTGCTGCACGAGCGGCGTGAGGACCCAACCCGGGCAGACCGCGTTGCAGGTGATGTTGGTGGTGGCGGTCTCGAGCGCTACCACTTTCGTGAGGCCGAGCACACCGTGCTTGGCCGCGACGTACGCCGCCTTGTGGACCGACGCCACCAGCCCGTGTGTTGACGCGATATTGATGATGCGGCCCCAGTTGCGCTCACGCATGCCCGGCAGCGCGGCGCGGGTCGCATGAAATACCGCGGACAGATTGATCGCGAGGATCGTGTCCCACCGCTCGACGGGAAAGTGCTCCACCGGCGCGGTGAACTGGATGCCCGCGTTGTTCACGAGGATGTCCACGGCCCCCAGCCCGCGTGCGGCCTGCGCCAGCATGGCGACGACGTCGTCGGGCTTCGACATGTCGGCGGGGCTGTAGGCGACCGGTGTGCCGTACGCTCCAACCTGCGCGGTCGCAGCGTCGATTGCGGCTTGTGCACCGAAGCCGTTGAGCATCACGGCCGCGCCGTGCGCCGCGAGGGCCTCCGCCACGCCGAGACCGATGCCGCTCGTGGAGCCCGTCACGACGGCGACTCGGCCCTTCAGCGCGGTCCCGTTGGCTTCTGTTTGCAAGGCATCACCACGCGACCATTCGTTCGCGACGCACCACCGCGAAGCGCGCCAGCACGCGATCGGAATCGTAGTCGCGGCTGACGCCGACCAGATTGAACAGCCCACCGAACCGGACCTCACCGCCGGCGAGCGCGCGCAGGCGTCCGTCGGCCATGACGAGGTATCCGTCGAAGTGAGTCCAGAACGGCTGGCGGCCCCATCCCTCCGCCTCCCCGAGGCGAAGATGGACGTCCGGAGGAATACAGACGAGCCGGAACAGCCGGGGATCGAGGCGGAGCTCCTTGTCGAGCACGTCGGCGCCGCGCGTGAGCAGCGCCTGCTCGATGATGAGCCTCGGCACCCCACGCCGACCCGGCAGCCCGAGCATTGTCAGCAGCTCCGACGGCGGTGTCTCGTCACCCTCCTCGGGATCCGGGAAGTCTTCGACGAGGACGTCTTCCGCGACGAGCTTCGGCAGATGGCGAGCGCCGCCGGAATTGACGACAGGGTGGATCATCAGCATCTCGAGGCGCTCGCGGAACGCTTCCGGTGTTCCGGACGGCAGGGCGATCTGCTTGACGCCGATGCGGCGCGACTCATCGGCGACGACGGGATTCCAGGCGTACTGACGGAGCGAGGCCAGCTCGCGTCTGGCTTCCAGGCGACGCGCCGCCAGTCCGAGCCGGCGTGCTCCCTTGAGCGTGACGTCGGAAAACGTCGTCAGCCAGTCCCCGGCGCTCTGCTCGGACGCCGCGGCCGGCTGGTCGCTCGCCTCGCGCGATGCCGCCTTGCTCTTGGCCGGCGCAACGGCCGCCATCAGCGTCTCGGCCAGCTGAGCCAATCCCCGCATGTCGCCGGCCTTGAGGGCGCGCTGTGCCGCCTCCTGCGGGTCGATGGACGTCGCCGCCTTGGACGACTCCGATGCCGTTACGGCGAGGGCCTGCAACGCCGACCGCCGCTGCGAGTAGAAGTCCTTCCACGGCGCGTCGCTCCGTTCGAGTGAGGTGAGGTGCTCGGTGGCTTGCGTGCGGATCGCCGGGAGATTCGGCGCGGACAACCGGGTGAACGGCAGCAGACCGGGAGAGAACGGGTCGAGCCGCACGTCGGTCACGACGTACACGCTGCGCGCCAGCTCCAGATGCTGTTGCTTATCTTCCACCGAGCGGCGAAGCGCGTCGCCGCGGCTGCTCAGCTCCTTCACGCGAGGCCAGTCCGATTTCTCGAGCGCCCGGCCGATGAGGACCGGCAGCGTCGCCAGATCGGCCTTGTCCTGCTCGATGCGTCGAAAGTCATCGAGCGAGAGCACCCCGGTCATCAGCGCGCGGGCGCGCTGCAGGTAGAGGTCGCGGTACACCGTGTCGACGTTGCCGGTGTCGAGCAGCTCCGAAACTTGCTTGAGCGGACCGACGCGCTCGGCGGTCTGTGTTGCCATATGTACCTTCGTCGTCAGCGCGCCGCCGCCGTGGTCTGCTCGACGCGTGTCCACGTCGCGTCGGGATCGAACGACTGGATCGCCGCCGCCGCGCTGGCCGTCGCGGGCCCGAGGTCCTTCTGATAGACGATCGCGTCGTGGTTCACGACGAACGTCATCACCCCCGAGGCGCCGTAGCGGGCGGGATACGCGACCAGCGCGAAGCCGCCGATCATGTGCCCCTTGATCACGTAGTCGTAGGCGCCATCCGGCGCGTGCGGTCCCTGGCGCAGCAAGATCCGATAGAGGTAGCCGTGGAACGGCGCGCGGCCGCTGCCGGAGTCTGCGCCTGAGCCGCGCGCGTAGCCTTGGGCCTGCGCGCGCGTGACGAGCGGGCCGAGGGGGCTCAGGGGCTCGCCGGGTTTGGTCGTCCAGTAGAGCCCGTCATGCTTGCCCGAGCTGCTGGCGAACTTCTGCGCGTATTCGAGGATGCCCTCGCGCGTCCGAGGCTGGGAGTAGTACTCGCGCTGCGCGTCGACGTAGGCAAGGCAGACCTGGATGACGCTCAGCTCGTTACGGCCGATCCGGCGCCGCAGAATCTCTTCCCGCCCGGCCTCCGCGTCCCAGCGCCAGCTCGGGCCGTCGGGGACGAGCGGGATCGGGAACGGGAACTCGTCGGGGCCGACGTAGAGCACGACCTTGCCGTCGCCGCCTTCGACGCGGTGCGCCTTGTCGTATTCCGCGACGAATCGCTGGCCGGCGTTGCGGTCGGCGACGTCGTCGCCCGATGACACGAGAGCACGGCCTTGCGGACCGAGGATCTCGCCGAGCGCTTTTCGGTCGTGCGCTCGCACGGCATCGATCAGCGCGTTCACGGCCTCGTCGAGGGACCCGAAGGACTTGGCGCCCTGGGCCGCATACGTCGCGGTGTTCGCGGCCAGGAGGATCACGAGGGCGACACGCAGCGCTCTCATCGTCGTCCTCCTCCGCCTCGGCCTCCGCCGCCACCCGCACGCGCGCCGCCACCGCCGCCACCACCTCCCGAAAAGCCGCTCGCTCGCGCCGAGTTCATGCTCGAGCCGCCGCGCTGACTGTAGCTCTGCGCCGAGCGTCCCTGGCCCGCGCCCTCGAATGCCGAGCCGCCGCTGCGTTGGCCGCCGCCATACGTGCCGGCGGACGCACCGCCCGCGCGCTGCCCTCCGC
>JBKOZH010000135.1:0-7940 GCA_046725765.1 Candidatus Methylomirabilota bacterium
TCGCGAGCGCGGCCACGACGGCAACACGCAGGCCCCCCCCTGGCGTCACCCAGCCGCTCAGACTCGCGGGGTGTGGTGTCTAGTGCTCTGCAAGCTCGAGGGGAGCGTCGGCGGCCTGGGCCTCGCGGAAGACGAACTCGCCTCCCACGACGTCCACTTCGATCCGAGCGCTCTCGGGCACCTGCCCGCGCACGATCGCTTCGGCGAGCGGATCCTCGATGTGCTTCTGGATCGTCCGCCGAAGTTGGCGCGCTCCATACTGCGGATCGTAGCCCTTGTCCACCAGGACCGCCTCGGCGGCCGGCGTCAGGACGAGCTCGATGCCCTTTTCGGTGAGCTGCTTGTTGATCTTGTCGATCATCAGCCGAATGATCTGCTGGATGTGCGGCAGCGTCAGCGCGTGGAAGACGATGATGTCGTCGATCCGGTTGATGAACTCGGGCCGGAACGCCCGCTTCATCTCCTCCATCACGCGGTCCTTCATCTTCTCGTAGCTGGCGTCCTCACCCTCCTGCATGAAGCCCGGCGTGACGCGCTTGCCGATCAGGCTCGTGCCGAGGTTCGACGTCATGATGAGGATGGTGTTCTTGAAGTCGACCACGTGACCGAGCGAGTCCGTGAGCCGACCGTCATCGAGCACCTGCAGCATCATGTTGAACACGTCGGGATGCGCCTTCTCGATCTCGTCGAACAGCACCACCGAGTACGGGCGCCGCCGCACTTTTTCCGTGAGGAAGCCGCCCTCTTCGTAGCCGACGTAACCGGGAGGTGCGCCGAGCAGCCGCGAGACCGAGAACTTCTCCATGTACTCCGACATGTCCACGCGGATGAGCGCGTTCTCGTCGCCGAAGAGGTATTCGGCCAGCGTCCGGGCGAGCTCCGTCTTGCCGACCCCGGTGGGACCGAGGAAGATGAACGAGCCGACCGGTCGCTTGGCGTCCTTGAGGCCGGCGCGGGAGCGGCGGATGGCGCGCGAGACGGCCTTGACGGCGTCGTCCTGGCCGATGATTCGGCCGTGCAGCGCTTCCTCCATCCGGGCGAGCTTCGCGGATTCCTTCTCCTCGAGCTTGCTCAGCGGGATGCCGGTCCAGCGCGAGACGATGAACTCGATGTCCTCTTCGCCGACGGACTGAGTGCCCTTGCCCTTGTTCTTCTCCCAGTCGCGCTTCATCTCTTCTTCGCGCGCGCGGAGGATCTTTTCCTTCTCGCGCAGCGAGGCTGCCTTCTCGAACTCCTGGGCCTCGAGGTACATGTCCTTCTCGCGGATGACGCGCTCGAGCTCCTTCTCGATCTCCTTCAGCTCGGCGGGCGGCGTCAGCGCCATCAGGCGCGTACGCGACGAGGCCTCGTCGATGACGTCGATGGCCTTGTCGGGCAGCTGCCGATCCGTGATGTAGCGATCGGCCAGCGTGACCGCGGCGTTGATGGCCTGTTCCGTGATCTTCACGCGATGATGCGCCTCGTACTTGTGGCGCAACCCGCGGATGATCTCAATGGCCTCGGGCACGCTCGGCGCCTTCACGATGACCGGCTGGAAGCGGCGCTCGAGGGCGCCGTCCTTTTCGATGTACTTGCGGTACTCGTCGAGCGTGGTGGCACCGATGGTCTGGATTTCACCGCGGGAGAGCGCGGGCTTGAGCATGTTCGACGCGTCGATCGCGCCTTCGGCCGCGCCGGCGCCGATCAGCGTGTGCAGCTCGTCGAGGAAGAGCACCACGTTCTCGGACTGGCGGATCTCCTTCATCACCGCCTTCAGCCGCTCCTCGAACTGCCCGCGATACTTCGTGCCGGCCACGAGGGCGCCGAGGTCGAGCTGCAGGAGACGCTTGTTCACCAGCACGTCGGGCACGTCGTGGGAGACGATCTTCTGCGCGAGCCCTTCGACGATCGCCGTCTTGCCCACGCCGGGCTCGCCGATGAGCACCGGGTTGTTCTTCGTGCGCCGCGCGAGGATCTGGATGACCCGCTCGATTTCCTGCTCGCGCCCGATCACCGGGTCGAGCTTCGTCTCGCGCGCCAACTGCGTGAGGTCACGTGCGAACTCGTCCAGCACCGGCGTCTGCGAGCGCTTCTTCGGGCGGGGGTAGTACTGGTCACCGAGCAGCGCGAGCGTCTCCTGCCGAACTTCGTCGAGGCGGGCGCCGAGCGACTCGAGGATCTTGGCGGCGATGGACTGGCCCTCTTTCATGAGGCCCAGCAGAAGATGCTCGGTCCCGATGTAATTGTGACCAAGCTGACGCGCCTCTTCGATGGACAGTTCGAGCACTCGCTTAGCCTGGGGAGTGAACGGGACTTCACCGAACGTGAGCGTCTTGGGGAACCCGGCGAGCGCCCGCTCGACCTCCGCCTTCACGGTCTCGAGCCGGAGACCCAGGCGCTGCAGAACTGCGGTGGCGATGCCTTCACCGTCGCGGATCAGGCCGAGAAGCACGTGCTCGGTGCCGACGAAGTCATGCCGGAACCGTCCCGCCTCTTCCCGCGCCAGGATGATGACTCGCCGCGCCCGTTCGGTGAACCGTTCAAACACTGGTGTCCCCCACCCCTGGTTCGTGTTGCCGTAAACGCCGATTTCGCATTGGGCGACGCCTACTTAACGAAGTCGAGCACAGTATAGCCCGCCCCCACAAGCGCTGCTAGCCTTTTTCTTCACGAGCGACTAACTCATCGAAAGCTTATGCGAATCCGCGGCCAGTAGACGCGACGTCGCGGGTGGCGTATTCACGGCCCACGCGCGCGGGCGTCGGCGTCACCGCTCGGAGGGGTCACCCTCACGCGCGCGACCCTCCACCAGGCGATACACCCGCTCCGCTTTGCGAGCCAGATCCGGGTTGTGCGTCGCGATGAAGAACGCGATGCCGCGCTCGGCCTGCAGCTGCAGAAAGAGATCGTAGATGACGGCGCTCGTTTTGGGGTCGAGATTGCCGGTCGGCTCGTCGGCGAGGATGACTTTCGGTGCGTTCATGAGCGCGCGCGCGACGGCGACGCGTTGCTGCTCGCCGCCGGACAGCTCCCCCGGCCGATGCCGCAGACGATCGGCGAGGCCGACTTCGGCGAGGGCCGCCGCGGCGCGCTCACGCGCCTCCGACGCGGACACGCGCTGGAGCAGCGCGGGCACCATCGCGTTCTCGAGTGCAGTGAGATCGCCGAGCAAGTTGTAGAACTGGAAGATGAAGCCGACGTCTTGACGCCGATAGCGTGCAAGTGCGGGCTCGCTGCGGTTGAACAGGTCTTCTCCCTGGAAGAACACGCGTCCCGCCGTCGGCCGATCCAGCGCGCCGAGCAGGTGCAGCAGCGTCGACTTGCCCACGCCGGAGGCGCCGACCAGCGCGACCACCTCGCCGACGCCGATCTCCACCGACGCGCCGCGCAGCACCCGCACGGTCTCGGGGCCGGTGCGGTACTCGCGCTCCAGCTCGATGCCGACGAGCAACGCGTCAGGCACAGCAGTCCTTCATATTCACCGTCGGGGCGCCTGCGCAGAGGCGCCGCCGCCCGACGGTCGGCCGAAGAAAATTCCGCTCACTCATTCGTCTTTGCCGTCGGGGCGGCTCCGCCGGGCTCCGCCACCCGACGGTCGGCCGAAGAAAATTCCGCTCACTCATATCTGAGGACATCCACTGGAGCCAGCGCGCCGGCGCGACGCGCAGGGACGATGGTGGCAAGAAACGACAGCAGCAGCGTCGCGCTCACGATGAGTACGAAGTCGCCGAACCCGAGCTTCATCGGCAGGTAATCGATCTGGTACACGTCGCCGGCCAGCTTGATGATCTTGTAGGTGTTCTGCACCCAGATGATGGCAAGCCCGACCACGCTGCCGGCGACCGTGCCGACGACGCCGATCGTCATGCCGACCGAGAAAAAGACGGCGGTGATCGACGACGCGCTCGCGCCGATCGCCTTGAGCACGCCGATCTCCTTGCGCTTCTCCGCAACGAGCAGCACGAGATGGCCGATGATCGCGAAGGCGGCGACGAGGACGATGATGGTGACCACGACGAAGAGCGCGAGCTTTTCGAGCTGGAGCGCGTTGAACAGGTTGCGATTCATGTCCATCCAGTCGCGCACCCAGTAGGGAAAGCCTAGCCGCGCCGCGACCGCGCGTCCTACGCGCTTGGCGTCGAACGGATCGTCCAACCGCACTTCGACGCCCGTCACGCCGGCCAGCCCCGCGAAGTCGCGCGCGGCCGGCAGCGACAGATACGCCAGCGAGGAATCGTACTCGTACATGCCGACCTCGATCGTGCCGGCCACGGTGTAGCGGCGCATCTTCGGCACCATGCCGACCGCCGTCATCGCGCCCTTCGGCGAGATCACGGTGATGGAATCGCCGACCACCACGCCGAGCGTGCGCGCCAGCTCGACGCCGAGCAGGATGCCCCCGTCGGTCACCGCGCCGTCGAGTCGGCCCGCGCGCAACTGCGCGTGCAGGTCGTCGCGCACGGCGGGTGAGTCGAAATCGACGCCGCGCACGAGCCCGCCGTGCGCATCGCCGCCCGCGCTCGTGAACAACGCCTGCTGCAGCACGAACGGCGTCGCGGCGCGCACGCCCGGCAGCGTGGTCACGCGCGACACGACCGTGGCCGGATCGGCCAGTCCCGCGCTGCCCGACTGGAACACGAGCAGGTGCGGATTGGCCGAAATGATGCGGTCGCGGATTCCGTCCTGGAATCCGGTCATCACGGCGAGCACGACGATGAGCGCGGCGACGCCGAGGAACACGCCGCCCACCCCGATCCAGACGAAGAGCGAGAGGTTCGCGCGGCTCCCGCGCGCCATCAGGTAGCGCACGCCGAGGAAGAGCTCGAGCGGCAAGCCGCGGCTCACGTCGTGCCGCCCTCGGGCCGCAGATGCGGAAAGAGGATCACCTCGCGGATCGACGGCTGGTCGGCGAACAGCATCGTCAGCCGGTCGATGCCGATGCCCTCGCCGGCCGCCGGCGGCATCCCGTACTCGAGCGCGCGCACGTAGTCCTCGTCCAGCCAGTGCGCCTCGTCGTCACCCCGTGCTTTCTGCGCGGCCTGCTCGCGGAAACGCGCGAGCTGATCGATCGGGTCGTTGAGCTCGCTATAGGCGTTGGCTAGCTCGCGGCGGCCGATGAACAGCTCGAAGCGGTCGACGAGCCGCGGGTTGTCGCGCTTCTTCTTCGCCAGGGGCGAGAGCTCGATCGGATAGTCCACGACGAAGGTCGGCTGCACGAGCGTCGGCTCGACCCGTTCCTCGAAGACTTCCTTCCACACTTCCCACGCCGCCGCGCCGGGCTTGACCGTGAGTCCCTTGGCGGCGGCGGCGCGCGCGACCGTTGCCGCATCGGTGTCGGCGCCGACCGCGATCCCGAGCGCCTGGGACACGCCCTCGAAGAACGACAGCCGCTTCCACGGCCGCGCGAGGTCGACCGCGTGCTCCCCCCACGTGAGCGTCAGCCGGCCCAGCAGCGACTGCGCGAGCTCCGTGAACATCTCCTCGGTCAACTCCATCAGGTCCTGGTAGTCCGCGTACGCTTGATAGAACTCCAGCGTGGTGAACTCCGGGTTGTGCTGCGTCGACACGCCCTCGTTGCGGAAGTTGCGGTTGATCTCGTACACGCGCTCGAAGCCGCCGACGACCAGCCGCTTGAGGTAGAGCTCGGGAGCGATGCGCAGATAGAGCGCCATGTCGAGGGCGTTGTGATGCGTCGCGAACGGCCGGGCGATGGCGCCGCCGGGAATCGGCTGCATCATCGGCGTCTCGACCTCGAGAAAGCCGCGCGCGTCGAGGAACGCGCGGATCTTCTGAATGATGCGCGCCCGCAGCAGAAAGATCTCACGGACCTCCGGGTTCACGATGAGGTCCACGTAGCGCTGACGGTAGCGCGTCTCCACGTCCTTGAGGCCGTGCCACTTCTCCGGCAGCGGGCGCAGCGACTTCGCCAGGAACGCGAACGACTTCACGGCGACCGTGAGCTGACCCGTGCGCGTGCGGAACATCGCGCCGGTGACGCCGATGCAGTCGCCGACGTCGAGGTCGCGGAACAGCGCGAAGTCGTCGCCGAGCTCGTCCGCGCGCGCATAGAGCTGGATCCGGCCCGTGCGGTCCATGAGGTGCGCGAAAGCGGTCTTGCCGTGATCGCGCATCGCCACCAGCCGCCCGGCCAGGCTCACGGGCCCGAACGCCTGCAATTCGGCGTCGGCGGCCTTCTCGAGCCGCGCCGTGAGATCACCGGCCCAGTGCGTGACGGGATAGCGTCCGCCGAACGGATCCACGCCGCGCGCGCGGAGCGCGTCGAGCTTCTCCCGCCGCTGGCGGATGACGTCGTTCTCGTCGCGCTCGCTCACGCTACGCTTTGCCCCGCACCGACAAGAGATACGCCTTGATGAACTCGTCGAGATCGCCGTCCATCACGGCCTCGACGTTGCCGATCTCGGCGCCCGTGCGATGGTCCTTGATGCGCTGCTCGGGGTGAAAGGTATACGTCCGGATCTGGCTGCCGAACGCGATCCCCTTCTTCTCGCCGGCCAGCTGCGACAGCTCTTCCTTCTGCTTCGTCGCCGCCATCTCGAACAGCCGCGCCTTGAGAATGCGCATGGCCGTGTCGCGGTTACGGAGCTGCGAGCGCTCGTTCTGACAGGCGACGACGAGGCCCGTCGGCAGGTGCGTGATGCGGACGGCGGAGTCGGCGGTGTTGACGCCCTGCCCGCCCGGGCCCGACGAGCGATATACGTCGATGCGCAGCTCGTCCTCACGAATCGTCACCTCGACGTCGTCGACCTCCGGCGTCACCGCGACCGATGCGAACGAGGTCTGACGCCGGCTCGACGCATCGAATGGCGAGATCCGGATGAGACGGTGCACGCCGGCCTCGCCCTTGAGATAGCCGTAGGCGTAATCGCCGGTCACTTCGATGGTGGCCGACTTGATGCCCGCCTCTTCACCCGGCAACAGGTCGACGACTTCCGCCTTGAAGCCCGCCCGCTCACACCAGCGCAGGTACATGCGCATGAGCATCTGCGCCCAGTCCTGCGACTCGGTGCCGCCGGCGCCGGGATGAATCGACAGGATGGCGGCCTTCGCGTCGTGCGGCCCCGACAGCATGACCTTGAGCTCGAACTCGTCGAGCTCGCGCTGAAGCTTGCCGAGGCCTTCGCGAATCTCGGCGTCGACGCTGTCGTCACCGGCCTCGGCGGCCAGCTCGAGCAGGACTGCGAGGTCCGAGGCCTGCCCGTGAAGCTCGGTCACGCGCGCCACGACTCGCGCGAGGTCGGCGCGCTCACGGATCAGCTCCTGCGCGCGGCGGTTGTCGTCCCAGAACGCGGGCGAGGCCATCTCGGCGTCGAGCGCGGCCAGCCGCGATTCCTTCGCAGGCAGGTCAAAGATGCCCCCGAAGCTCGTCGACACGGCCGGTCAGCTCCGCGACGTCGCGCCGGAAATCGCTCAGCATCTACGCGCTCGCCGCCGCCTCACGCGTCCCGCGGCGCCAGCTGCCGGCGACCGCCGCGGTGCTCACGCCGAGCGAGAGCAGGCCGAGCCAATCTCCGAGCCGCGTGAACAGCGTCTGCCGCGTGCGCAGCGGCACCGACTCCGTCATGACGCCACGGTCGAACAGGTGCAGTCGGCGCGTGATGACGCCGCTGGGCGCGATGAAGGCCGAGACGCCGGTGTTGGCGGCGCGCACGACGCTGACCCGGTGCTCGACCGCGCGGAAGGGGTACATCGTGAGGTGCTGTTCCGGACCGCTCGTCCGTCCGAACCACGCGTCGTTCGTCATGTTCACCATCAGCTGCGCGCCGTCCCTCACAAACCGCCGGAACAGATCAGGAAAGATGCCCTCGTAACAGATTACGACACCGAACGGAGCGGGCGGAGCATTGAAGACCACGGCGCGCGAGCCGGCCTCCAGCTCGGCGATGAACTGGGCCCAGCCGCGCACGAATCCGAGCAATCCCGACAGCGGCACGAACTCTCCG
>JBKOZH010000110.1:0-13434 GCA_046725765.1 Candidatus Methylomirabilota bacterium
GAGAAACACGAGCGCGTAGATGAACTCGTTCCAGGACAGCGTGAACGCGAAGATGCCGGCCGACAGGATGCCCGGCACGGCGATCGGGAAGATGATGCGCAGCATGGCGCCGAAGCGCGTGGCGCCGTCGATGCGCGCGCACTCCTCGAGCTCTTTCGGAATCGTCTTGAAGTAGCCCATCAGCAGCCATGTACAGAACGGGATGAGGAACGTCGGGTACGTGAGAATCAGCGCCCACGGCGTGTTGCCGAGCTGGAAATTCCTGATGATGTCAGCCAGCGGGATGAAGAGCAGCGTGGGCGGGACGAGATACGTGACGAAGATCGAGGTCCCGAGCGCGCCGGCCATCGGGAATTTCAGCCGAGCCAGCGCATAGCCGGCCAAGAGCCCGCAGAACAGGGAGATGCCGGTCGAAATCACCGCGATGAAGAACGTGTTCCAGAGCCAGTGCGGAAACGTCGTCTTCTGAAAGAGGTCGCGGAAGTGCTCAAGCGTGGGGTTCAAGGTCCAGAAGGGCGCGTTGTTGACCGCGCGCCAGGAGCGATAGAGCTCCGCATCGGGGCGGATGGCCGTGATGAGCATCCAGTAGAACGGGAACAGCGTGCCGATCAGGAAGACGGTAAGCGGGATGTAGAAGTAGACCCAGCGCTTCCAGGGCCGTTCTATGACCATTTGTAGCGAAGCCTCCAGCCCGGCTCGAGCCGAGGGCGGCCTGAGCTAGATGCGCGTGGCTCCGACACGCCCGACATTACGCGCCTTCCAGCCTTCTGAGATATCGCAGCTGCACCCAGACGACGATGAAGAGCACCGGCAGCATGAAGAGCGAGATGGCCGCGCCCTCGCCGAGCAGGCCTGTGGCGACGCCGACCTGGTACGCGTACGTGGCCAGCAGGTGCGTGGAGTTGGCCGGTCCGCCGCCCGTCAGCACGTAAATGAGCTGGAAGTCCGAGAACGTCTGGATGATCGAGAAGACCACGACGACCAGCGTGACCGGCTTGAGCAGCGGCCAGGTCACGTGCCAGAAGCGCTTCCACCCGTTGGCGCCGTCGAGCGAGGCCGCCTCGTGCAAGTCGGGGTTGATCGTCTGCAGTCCCGCCAGGAGCGTGATGGCGAAGAACGGCATGCCGCGCCACGTGTTGACGACGATCGCGCACCACATGCCGTAGACACCGTCGGACAGGAACGGAATCTTGGTGACGATGAAACCGGTTCGGTAGAGCAGCCAGTTCAGCACGCTGAACGTCGGGTCGAACATCCAGCGCCAGGCGAAGGTCGACAGCACGGTGGGGATGATGAAGGGCAGCAGCATCGACGCGCGTACCAGCCGCTTGCCGCGGAACGATCGGTTGAGCAGCAGGGCCAGCCACATGCCGAGCGCCAGCTTGAAGATCGTTGCCCAGAACGTGTAGAAGAACGTGTTCCGGAACGCCTGCTGGAAGATCGAGTCGTCCCACGCCTTGGCGAAGTTGTGCAGGCCGACGAAATGCCCGGGATTCCCGACGCTCGTGTTGGACAGCGACAGCCACACGCCCGAGACGAACGGGTAGGCGATGAACATGCCAAGCAACAACACCGTCGGGGCGAGGAGCACGACGGCGAGAAGCCGCTCGCTCTCGAGAAGACGCGTCACCGGGCGCGATTGCTGGGCGCGGGGGTGGGGCAGCGCCACCACCACCGAGCCGTTCGCGCCCCCCGCGATCGGTTTCTTCACCGCTGGATACCTGCTCGTCCCATCGTACGCGAGTTATCGCGCACCGTCTGAAAACGCGTCATTCCTCAGCCTTCGTAGATCTTCTTGAGCTCGCCCTCGGCCCACTTCACGGCGTCCTCGGCCTTCGTGCCCTGCACGCCCTTGGCGAACATGTCGACGATGATGTATTTCGTGTAGGCCTCGGTCGCCTTCGCGCTCGCCGGGCCCGGATGGCCGAGCATCAGCGAGGCCCGCGCCGCCTGGCGGAACACCTGAAGCGGCTTGTCGATCCTTCCCCACATCGGGTTCTCTTCCCACTTCTTGGTCGAGCCGACGCTGTAGCCCTCGTTGACCTCGAACCACTTGCCATAGTTCGCGTCCTGGTGCAGCCACTTCAGGAAGTCTTTGGCCAGCTTCTGGTTCGGGCTGTACTTCATGATCGAGTGCTGGAAGGGCACGTAGAGCGCGAACTGTCCGGCCGGTCCCTTCGGCATGAGCGCCGCGTGCTCGATGTCCTGTACGAGCGGTTCGCCCTTCTCGTCCTTGATTTTCTCTTTCTGCCGCTTGGCGACGATGTAGATCGACGCGCCGTTGAGGGTCGCCGAGATCTCTCCAGCATGAAACGCGCGGTTGTTGTTGGTGTCGTCCCACGCCAGCCCGCCCTCGTCGCAGGCGTCCTTCCAGAACGCCTGGAGGAACTTCACGGCCTCAATCGAGCCCTTGCTGTTGAGGACGACTTTCTTGCCGGTCTTGTCGACCTCGGCGCCGCCGAAGTCCCAGAGGAACGGATAGGCGAAGGTCGGTGGATCGCCGAAGCTGTGGCCGAGCGCCTGGCCGACCGGCTTGCCCTTGGCCTTGAGCTTCTTGCCGACGTCGCGGTACTCGTCCCACGTCTTCGGGAACTCCTTCACGCCGATCTCGTTGAACCAGGAGCGGCGATAGGCGATCGCGTTCGCTCCCACGCCGTGCGGCATCGACAGCCATTTGCCGCCCACCTTGGCGCTCGCGCTGAAGATGTCGTAGAAGCCACCCTGGCTCTTGCCGATCGGCTCGGCCACGTCCGAGACGTCGACGAGCGCGTTGGCATAGAGGTGCGGCCAGTTCCACAGCATCTGGATGATGTCGGCGCCGCTGCCCGACTGGATGGCGGCAGTGATGCGCGGCTGCAGGTCGTTGGCGTTGATGAATTCGAACGTCACCTCGGCGCCGAGCGCCTTCGACGCTTCCGGAGCCTGGCGTTTGAGCTCGACGTCGGCCTCGGGGATGAAGTCGACCCAGCGGACGATGTGAAGCTTGGTCCCTTGCGCGAAGGCGGGGGCGCGGTGCGCGGCCAGGATCCCGGCGATACCGCTCAGCTGGAGAAACCTGCGTCGGTTCATGATCAGCCCTCGTAGATTTTCTTGAGCTCGCCCTCGGCCCACTTGACGGCGTCCTCGGCCTTCATGCCCTGCACGGCCTTCGCGTACATGTCCACGATGATGTACTTCGTATAGGCCTCGGTGGCCTTCGCGGTGGCGGGCCCGGGATGACCGAACGCGAACGTCTTGCGCGCGGCCTGGCGGAAGACCTGCAGCTGCTTGTCGATCTTCCCCCACATCGGGTGCTCTTCCCACACCTTGGTCGAGCCCACCGAGTAGCCCTCGTTCACCACGAACCACTTCTCGTAGTTCTCCTTCTGGTGCAGCCACTTCAGGAAGTCCTTGGCGAGCTTCACGTTCTTCGAGTACTTCATGATCGAGTGCTGCTGGCCGCCGTAGAGCGCGAACTGCCCGGCCGGCCCGGCCGGCATGAGCGCGGCGTGCTCGATGTCCTGCACGAGCGGCTCGCCCTTGTCGTCCTTGATCTTGTCCTTCTGTCGCTTGGCCACGATGTAGATCGAGGCCCCGTTGAGCGTGGCCGAGATGTCGCCCGCGTGGAACGCGCGGTTGTTGTTCGTGTCGTCCCAGGCCAGCCCGCCCTCGTCGCAGGCGTCCTTCCAGAAGGCCTGGATGAACTTGACGCTCTCGACCGCGCCCTTGCTGTTGATTGCCACCTTCTTGCCGGACTTGTCGACCTCGGCGCCGCCGAAGTCCCACAGGACGGGGTAGGCGAACGTCGGCGCGTCGCCGAAGGTGTGGCCGAGCGTCTGTCCGATCGGCTTGCCCTTGGCCTTGAGCTTCTTGCCGACCTCGCGGTACTCGTCCCAGGTCTTCGGGAACTCCCGGGCGCCGACCTCGTTGAACCACGAGCGCCGGTAGGCCACCGCGTTGCCGATGACGGCGTGCGGCACGGCCAGCCAGCGGCCGTTGACCTTGGCGGCGGCGTCGAAGACCTCGTAGAAGCCGCCCTGCGCCTTGCCGATCGGATCGGCGATGTCGGAGACGTCGAGAAGGGCGTTGGCGTAGAGCTGCGGCCAGTTCCAGAGCATCTGAATGATGTCGGCCCCGCTGCCCGACTGAATGGCGGCGGTAATGCGCGGCTGCAGGTCGTTGGCGTTGATGAACTCGAGCGTGACCTCGGCGCCGAGCGCCTTCGACGCCTCCGGGGCCTGGCGCTTGAGCTCGACGTCGGCCTCGGGGATGAAGTCGACCCAACGCACGATGTGGAGTTTCGTCCCCTGCGCGAAGGCGGGGGCCCGATGAGCGGCCAGGATCCCAGCGACTCCCGTCAGCTTCAGGAACGTCCGGCGTTCCATCGGGCCCCTCCTTAAAGTCTGGATTCGGTTAACCCTCGTAGATCTTCTTCAGCTCACCGTCCGCCCACTTCACCGCGTCCTCGGCCGACATGCCCTGCACGCCCTTGGCGTACATGTCGGTGATGATGTACTTCGTGAACGCCTCGGTCGCCTTTGCCGTCGAGGGTCCGGCGTACCCGAACAGGCGTGTATTGCGCGCCGCGGTGCGGAACATCTTCAGCGGCTCGTCGAGCTTGCCCCACATGGGGTCGTTCTCCCACTTCTTGGTGGAGCCGACCGAGTAGCCCTCCTGCGAGACGAACCACTTCCCGTAGTTCTCCGTCTTGTGCAGCCACGTCAGGAAATCCTTCGCGAGCTTCTGGTTCTTCGAATACTTCATGACGGCGTGCGACTGGTTCAGGAACAGGAGATAGCCGCCCGCCGGACCGCTCGGCAGCGGCGCGTGGTCGATGTCCTGGAACAGGGGCTCGCCCTTGTCGTCCTTGATCTTTTCCTTCTGCCGCTTGGCGACGATGTAGATCGACGCGCCGTTGAGCGTGGCGGAGATCTCGCCGGCGTGGAAGGCACGGTTGTTGTTCGTGTCGTCCCAGGCGAGACCGCCCTCGTCGCAGCATTCCTTCCAGAAGGCCTGCATGAACTTCACGGCCTCCACGGCCCCCTTGCTGTTGAGGACGACCTTCTTGCCGGATTTGTCGGTCTCGGCGGCGCCGAACGCCCAGGTCATCGGATAGGTGAAGGTCGGCGCGTCACCGAACGTGTGGCCCAGCGTCTGCCCGTACGGCTTGCCCTTCTTCTTGAGGCCGGCGAAGAGCTTGCGCGTCTCGTCCCACGTCTTGGGATAGGCGCTCGCCCCCGCCTCTTTGAGCCACGACTTCCGATAGGCCACCGCGTTGCCGACGATCGAGTGCGGCATCGAAAGCCACTTGCCGTTGACTTCGCACGACGGCGCCCACACCTCATAAAAGCCGCTCTCGGCCTTCGAGACGGCGTTCGCCACGTCGCTGACGTCGACGACGGCGTTCTGGTAAAGGTGGGCCCAGTTGTACTGGAAGTTGAAGATGTCCGCGCCCGAGCCCGACTGCACCGCCGCGGTGATGCGTGGCTGCAGATCGTTGGCGTTGATGGTCTCGAACTGGATCTTCGCGCCCAGGGCCTTCTCGGCCTCGGGCATCTGCCGCTTCAGCTCGACGTCCGACTCCGGAATGAAATCCACCCAGCGCACCCAGTGCAGCGTGCTGCCCTGCGCGAACGCCGGCGCCTGGCGTGCGGCGAGGATGCCTGCGATTCCGGTGATCTTGATGAAGTGGCGCCGATCGATTGACTTCACGTCCATTCGCGAGTCCTCCTTGACTCTTGTAACAAGCGCACACGGGGCGCGGGTTTCCGTGGATACGTGCTTCGGAACGGCTGCCTCTGTGCGGGCTAAACCTCCGGGAAACGTGACAGAAAGTGACGCAGTGATACCACCGAGGGACACTCCCGTCAATGGGCGACGGGCACCTCGGCGAAGTCCAGAGCGTGGGCGCGCGGGGGCCGGAAGGCGAGTGCGAGCATGACCGCCATCGTGCCGATCGCGAACGAGCCCAGGAACAGCCAGGTGTAGGCGCCCAGGCGGTCGTAGATCGCGCCGCCGGCGAACGAGCCCAGGCCCATGCCGAGCGTCGACACCAGGAACACGGCGCCGTACGCGCTGCCCATGACTTTCTCGCCGAAATACTCGCGCGTCACCAGCGCGTAGAGCGGCATCACGCCGCCGTACGCCGCGCCGAACACGAGCGCGAGCGCCACGAATGAAAGGAGATCGCCGGCGAACAGGTAGCCGAAGATCATCGCCGCCTGCAGCGCCAGGCCCGCGATGAGCGTGCGCTTGGCGCCGAAGCGGTCGGCCAAGAGCCCGCCGCCCACGCGGCCGGCGATCGAGGCGAGGCCCGAAATGCCGAAGACCGTCGCCGCCGCCATCGTGCCGACGCCGCGGTCGGTTGCGTGCGTGACCATGTGGAAGATCGGCCCCGAGTGGGCGGCGCAGCACGCGAAGTGCGTGAGCGCAATCACCCAGAACTGCGGAGTCAACAGCACGCCGCGCGTCGTGTATTCGCGGCCGGCCGGCGCCGCGGTAGTGACCGCCGGAACGTCGCCGGGCCCGGGCTCGCGCAGCAGCAGTGCGACGGGAATGACGACCAGCCAGGCGAGGTCGCCCAGCACGAGCATCGCCACGCGCCAGTCCCACGCACTGGTCAGCGCGCGGGCGAGCGGCGCAATGAGCAAGATGCCGAGACCGATGCCCGCCGACACGAGCGAAACCGCGAGTCCGCGGCGCGCCGTGAACCACTTCGTCGTCGTCGCCGTCAGCGGCGCATAGAAGGCGCCGGCGGCAAAGCCCACCACGAACCCGAACGTGAGAAAGAACTGCCACAGCGCCTGCGCCTGGCTACTGAGCACGAGCCCCAGGCCGAGCAGGACGCCGCCGCCGAGCGCGACCCCGCGCCCGCCGATGCGATCGGAGAGCGCGCCCCAGCAGAACGAGCCGAGCCCCATGGCCATCCAGTTGAGCAACGCGACGGTCGAGATGGCGCCGCGGCTCCAGCCCATCGCGCGCTCGATCGGAACGAGAAACACGCCGAGCGAGAAGAGACAGCCGAGGCTGATACACACGATCGCTGCGGACGCGAAGACGACGATCCAGCCGTAGAAGATGCCGCGCATGGAATGAGACCTACGATAGCATGCACGCCATGTCGTCCCGGCTCGTGTGGCCCGCTGTCGCGCTGCTGCTGGTGACGGTCGCGGCGCTGCTGTTCCGTCACGCGCTCGTAGCGTTGTTTCGTCGCTGGACCGGTCACGACACGCGCGAAAGCCTGTTCCTCCAGGCGATGCGCGTGCCGTCGATCCTCTGGTGCGTCGTCCTCGGCCTCTTCGTCGCGCTCGAGATGACGGATCTGCCGCCGCGGCTCGCCGCACAGATCCAGGTCGTGCTCGAGGCTGCGATCATTTTGTCGGTGACGATCACGGTGGCGAGCGTGCTCGGGTCGCTGGTCGCGGCGGCGGGCGAGCGGCGCGCGCTGGCGGGCGGCGTTACGGGGCTGTTCCGCACCACCGTGCGGCTCGCCGTGCTGATCATCGGCGGGCTCGTGCTGCTGAGCTCCCTCGGCATCGCCATCACGCCGCTCCTCACCGCGCTCGGCGTCGGCGGTCTCGCGGTGGCGCTGGCGCTGCAGGACACGCTCTCGAATCTGTTCGCGGGCATCCATCTCCTGGCCGATAAGCCGATCCGCGTCGGCGACTACGTGAAGCTCTCGGTCGAGAACGTCGAGGGCTACGTCGTCGACGTCGGCTGGCGCTCGACGCGGATCCGCATGTTGCAGAACAACGTGGTGGTGCTGCCCAACAAGCGCGTCGCCGAGTCCGTCATCACCAACTACGATCTCGGCGAGACGCGCATGGCCGTGCTGATCCACGTCGGCGTCGATTACGACTCCGACCCGGACCACGTCGAGCGTGTGCTGGGGGACGAGGCGACGCGCGCCGCGGCGGAGGTGCCGGGGCTGCTCGCCGATCCGCCGCCGCTGGCGCGGCTCATCCCCGGCTTCGGCGACTACTCGCTCGACTTCACCCTCGTCTGCCACGTGCAGCGCTTCGTGGACCAGTTTCACGTGCAGCACGAGCTGCGCAAGCGGCTGCTGCGGCGACTGCGCGCGGAGGGCATCACGATGCCGCTGCCGACCGCGGTGCGTCTCTCGCAGCCCGAGGCGTCGGCCCAGCCGGCGGCACCGCCCGCGAAACCCGTCGCCCCAGCGCAGTAACGACGGCAGGGGCGAGGGCCCCTCCGAGTTAAAAGCGCGACCGCTCGCGGACGAGCGCGAGCAGTCCGAGACCGACCAGCATCACGCTCGCCAGGCCGATCCACGGTCCGCGATAGCCGCCCGCCGCGGTCACGCACACGCCGAAGATGGGCGGCCCGAGCGTCACGCCGAGCGAGGAGATCGCCAGGCCGAGCCCCACCGCGGTGCCGGCCGCCCGCGGCCCGGCGAGCTCGGCCATCAGCGTGTGCTGCACGCCGTTCCAGCCGATACCGAAGAATCCGAACACGAGCGCGAGGGGGATCAAGAGCCCTGGCCCGGCGCCGGCTCCGGTGAATGCGATGACGAGCGAGCACAGCGCGGAGCCGCAACCGGCAATGGCGAGTGGTGTGCGCCGCCGTCCGCCGAACGTGCGGTCCGAGAGCACGCCGAACGCGATGCGGCCGAGCACGCCGCCGGCCTGCGCCAGCGCCAGGTAGCGGCTCGCCGCCAGCAGCGCCAGCCCGACCGATTCTTGAAGATAGAGCGCGAGAAAGGCCATCCAGACGGTCTGCATGGCCGCGAAGATGAGCGTGGCGCTCGCGACCAGCCACAGATCGCGCGAGCGCAGCACCGCGCCGACTGTCCCGCGCTCGCCGGCGGAGCGCCGCGCGCGCGCCTCGCTCGGCGGGTCGCGGTAGACCGCGGCGGACAGCGTTGCGCTCGCGGCGATCAGCACCGCCGCGACGACGATGGCGGCGCGCCAGCCAAAATGCACGGCGAGGGCGGGCATCAGCGCGGCGCCGAGCATGCCGCCGAACGGCAGACCGACCTGCTTCAGGCCGACGACGGTCGCGCGCAGCCGCGGCGGAAACCACGACATCGCCGCCGTCGTCGATGCCGGATTGAGCGTGCCGTAGCCGACGCCGGCGATGCCCAGCAGCGCCAGCAGCACGCCGTACGAGCCGGCAGCGCTCGCCGCGAGCAGGCCGCCTGCGATCAGTGCCTGTCCGAGCACGAGCGTCTTCGCCGTGCCCCAGCGATCGGCCAGCATGCCGGCAAAGAACGACATCGTCACCGGGCCGAGGTAATAGACCGACAGAAACGAGCCGGCCTGGGTCAGCGTCAGGCCCAGGTCGTCGCGGATCAGCGAGGCGATGGCCGGGATGCCGAGCGGGCCGACGTTGGCGACCGTCTGCGCGAGAACGATGACGGCGAGGATCAGCCAGCGCCGGCGCGGCTCGGACGGAGTGTCGCTCACCGCCGGCGCGCGGCGAGCAGTGGCTCGACGACGCGCAGGTCCTCCTCCGTGTCGACGCCGACCGTCGGCTCCGTCGTCTCCACCACCGTGATCGGGATGCCGTGCTCGAGGAAGCGCAGCTGCTCCAGCCGCTCCGTCTGCTCGAGCTCCGAGGGCGGCAGGTGATGGAACGCCTCGAGCGCGGCGCGGCGGTACGCGTAGAGACCGATGTGCTTGAAGACCGGCGTGCCGATGCCGTCGCGGTCGTACGGGATGGGGAACTTCGAGAAGTAGAGCGCGCGCCCGTCGGCGTCGACGACGACCTTGTTGACGCTCGGCAGCGGCTTCTCGGCGTCCGTGGCGCGGATCTTGAGCGTGCTCACCTGCGTGTCGGGATGTGTGACGAACGGCGACACCAGTCGCGCGATGTGGTCGGGGGTCACGAGCGGCTCGTCGCCCTGCACGTTGACGTACACGTCGGCGGCACGGCCCTGCGCGACCTCCCACACACGATCGGTTCCGGAGGGATGCGCCGCGGAAGTGAGGATTGCAGGGATGCCGTGCGCCGCGCAGACGTCGACGATCTCCTGCGCATCGGTGGCCACCAGGACGTCCCGTAGCACCGGGGCGCGACGAGCGGCCTCCCACGTCCAGCAGATGAGCGGGCGTCCCGCGATCTCACGCAGCAGCTTTCGCGGCAGGCGCGTCGACGCCAGGCGCGCGGGAATGACGCCGAGCACGCGCAGGGTCATCGCCCGAACGCGCGCAGCGTGCGCAGCAGGGCCGGACGCGGATCGCCGCCGGCGGCCGCCGCGGGATTGAACGGCAACACGACCGGCATGGTGAGGCCGGCGCGGGCGAACTCGTCGATGCGCGCGCGGCAGAACGCCTCGTCGCCGACGACACCGAGCCCGTCGAGGACGCGCGGCGAGATCTCTGCCACCGCGCCCGCGCGGTCGCCGGCGCGCCAGCGCGTGTTGACGGCCTCGACCTCGGCGCCGAACCCGGCAGTGCGGAAGAACGCGGCGTACACGTCGACGATGGCGTAGCCGGTGATATCGCGCGCGAGCGCTGTGCGCGCCGTTTTGACGTCGTCGGTCACGCACGTGCGGATGAAGCAGGCGATCTCGAAGCCGTCGAGCGTGCGTCCCGCGCGCCGCGCGCCGGCCTGCAGATACGCGAGCGAGGCCGGTACCGCCTCCGGCGGGATCCAGTTCAGCACGACGCCGTCCGCGATCTCGCCGGCGAGCTCCAGCATCTCGGGACCGAGCGCGGCCAGCACGATCCGCACGGGCGCGGCGGGCGCGGTGAGCCGGAAGTTCTTCACGCGGTAGTGCGTGCCCTCGAAGTTGACGCGCTCACCCGACGCCACGAGCCGGATGATCTGCACCGCCTCGCGGATCTGCGCCAGCGCGGCGGAAAATTTCACGCCGTGCCACTGCTCGACGATGATGCGGCTCGAGAGCCCGAGGCCGAGCGCGACGCGGCCCGGCGCCAGGTGTCCGAGCGTGGCGGCGCTCATGCCGAGCAGCGTCGGCGTGCGCGTTTGCACCGGGACGACGGCGGATCCTACGTGCAACGTTCTGCTGTGCGCGAGGATGGTCGCCATCACGGTGATGGCGTCGTAGCCGCCGGTCTCGCCCGTCCACGCCGTGTGATAGCCTTGCGCTTCGGTCTCGCGCACGACGTCGGCGAACTCGGCCGCGGGCAGCGCCGCCGCGCCGGCGAGCACGAAGCCGAGTCGGTTCA
The DNA here is from genome assembly GCA_046725765.1 of Candidatus Methylomirabilota bacterium. GTDB lineage: Bacteria > Methylomirabilota > Methylomirabilia > Rokubacteriales > CSP1-6 > AR12. Next base: position 11,130 of record JBKOZH010000110.1, read on the forward strand.
CGTCGCGACCCAACCGGTCGCGGCGAGGATGGGCGTCACGGCTCGGCAGTATACTCGACGGCCGCCGATGAGACTCGTGCCCGAGCTGGCGCTCACGCCGGACGGCTGGCGCCGAGACGTTGCGATCGCGGTGACTGACGGCCGGATCGCGCATGTCGGCGCGGCGACGCCGGCGGCCGCCGGCGACGTCGCGCTGCCGGGGCGTGCGCTGCTGCCCGGCACCGTCAACGCGCACTGCCACACGTTCCAGTCGCTGCTGCGCGGGCTCGGCGACGACCTCGACTTCGCGGGCTGGCGCGACCGCGTGCTGTATCCGTTCTCCGAGCGGCTCGATCGCGACGGCATCGCGCTCGGTGCCGCATTCGCGTTCGCCGAGATGCTGCGCCACGGCGTCACGACGTGCGTCGACTTCTTCTATCTGAACGACGGCGGCAACGACAACGCCGAGGCGGTCGTCGACGCCGCGCGCGCCGTCGGCATCCGGCTGGTGCTCGCGCGCACGATGTACGACTGGGAAGGCGCGCCCAAGCGCTATCGCGAGAGCCCGTCGGACGCGGCGCGACGCGTTCGCGAGCTGATCGCCGCGCACCGCCACGACGCGACCGTCGCGGTGCACGCGGCGCCGCACAGCCCGCACGGCGCTTCGCCTGCGATGATCCGCGCCGGTGCTGCGGTCAGCGCCTCGGAGCGGGTGCCGATGCACATCCACGTCGCCGAGGGGCGGTACGAGGGAGAGCGCACGCTGCGCGAGCACGGCGCCACGCCGCTGCGCCATCTCGATCGCCTCGGCGCACTGAGCGCGCGCACGATCGCCGTGCACGCGGTCTGGCTCGACGACGAGGAGGTCGCGCTCATGGGCGCGCGCGGCGCGGCGCTGGCGTACTGCCCCTCGAGCAACATGTTCCTCGGCGACGGCGTGACGCGGCTCCCGGAGCTGCTGCGTGCCGGCGTGCGGTGCGGGCTGGGCACCGACGGCGGCTGCACCAACAATCGCCTTTCGGTGTTCGAGGAGATGAGGATGGCGGCGCTGCTGCAGCGCGTCCGGCTGCTCGACGGCGGCGCACTGCCGGCGGCGACGGTGTTCGGCCTCGGCACGGACTCCGCGGCGGCGATCCTCGACCTCGAGACGGGACGCATCGCGGCCGGCCAACTGGCCGATCTCGTCGCGGTCGACCTGGGGCATGCGTCGCTGCATCCGCCGACGAATCTGCTCGCCAACGTCGTGTTCGCCATGTCGCCGCAGGCGGTGACAGACGTCTGGGTGCACGGCGAGCGCGTCGTGGACCGGGGCCGGCTCACGCGCGTGTCGGAAGCCGAGCTGCTCGACCGCGTGCGCGCGCTCACGCGCGACTGGAGGCTCTGAGCGCGCTGTACGGCGGCTCAGCGCAGCGTGTAGAGATACGCGGCCATATCGCGCGCCACGTGGTCGCTCACGCCCATCTCGGGCATCGGCGTGCCCGGCCGCTCCTGCCGGGGATGCGAGATGAAGCGCACCAGATGGTCGGGTTCGTTCGGCGCCCCGGCAACGTACGCGCGCCGCGCGAGTTGCCCGAGCGGCGGCCCGACGGCGCCCGCGGCGCCGGGCACGCCGGGGATCGTGTGGCAGGTCGCGCAGCCGTATGCGCGCAACGCATCGCGGCCGCGTGAAGGATCGCCACTGGCCATTGCGGTCGCGGTGGACTCCGCGCCGTTGCAGGCGCTCAGGGCGATGGCCGCGCTCAGGGCGACGATCACGCCGCCGAGGCGGGAATGCTGCGCGGCGCCGCCGCCGGCGCCGAGCCAGCCCGCGAACAGCGCGAGCGCGATGGCCGTCAGGAGGACGCCAGCGGGTACCCACATGAGCAGGCCGCCCAGCTGCTGATCCTCGAGCGACGCGCCTGCAAACCACGGCCGGCCCGACAGCGCCAGCAGTGCGCCGAGGCCACCGGCGTGAAACGCGGTGACGAACAGCCACAGGACGCCGGCGACACGCGCGCGCCCGCGCATGACGGACCACCAGAGGAGTGCGGCCGTGCCGAACAGCGTCGCGTGCGCTGCCACGTGCAGCCACGGGTGCGCGAGCGCCAGATCGTAGAGTGGGGGCAGGTGCCAGAGCCAGAGCGCCAACGCGTGCGCGCCGCAGGCCAGACCCGGGCGCGTCGTGGCGAGCACGCGGCCGAGCGACCGCGCTTTGGGAAGCGCCGCCGCGATCACGCCAAAAGGTCGTCCGAGCGCGAGCAGCGGCGCCGCCACGACGATGAGCAGACTGTGCTGCAGCATATGGGCGCTCACGCTGCGGCCGGCGAGCGCGTCGAGAGGCGACAAC
>JBKOZH010000107.1:0-20771 GCA_046725765.1 Candidatus Methylomirabilota bacterium
GACAAGGCTATCGACCTCGTCGACGAAGCCGCGGCACGCCTGCGCATGCAGATCGACTCGATGCCGCAAGAGATCGACGAGATCACGCGACGGATCATGCAGCTCGAGATCGAGCGCGTGTCGGTGGCGCGCGACCAGGACGACCCCGGCGCGCGCGAGCGTCTCACCAAGCTCGACGCCGAGCTCGCGAACCTGAAGGAAAAGGCCGACGTGCTCAAGGCGCAGTGGCAGGCGGAGAAGCAGGGCATCAGCGGCATGAGCGGCGTCAAGGAGGAGATCGAGGCGGCTCGTCAGCAGATGACCGAGGCCGAGCGGCGCGGCGATCTCAACCGCGCCGCCGAGCTGCGTTTCGGCACGCTGCCGGCCCTCGAGAAGAAGCTCGCCGATCTGGAGAAAGGACTCGCCGACCGGCAGCAGCGCGGCCGCATGCTGCGCGAAGAGGTCGACGAGGAGGACATCGCGCAGACCGTCGCGAAGTGGACCGGCATCCCGGTCACGCGGCTGATCGAGGGCGAAGTCCAGAAGCTCGTGAAAATGGAAGAGCGCCTGCGCGCCCGCGTCGTCGGCCAGGACGAGGCGATCCGCGCCGTCGCGAACGCCGTCCGTCGCGGCCGTGCGGGCCTCTCCGATCCCAACCGGCCGATCGGCTCGTTTCTGTTCCTGGGGCCGACCGGCGTGGGCAAGACCGAGCTAGCGCGCGCGCTGGCGGAGTTCATGTTCGACGACGAGCGCGCGATGATCCGCATCGACATGTCCGAGTACATGGAGAAGCACACGGTGGCGCGGCTCATCGGCGCGCCGCCCGGGTATGTCGGCTTCGACGAGGGCGGTCAGCTCACGGAGGCCGTGCGCCGGCGTCCCTACTCCGTGATCCTCTTCGACGAGATCGAAAAGGCGCACGCCGACGTCTTCAACGTGCTCCTGCAGGTGCTCGACGATGGGCGGCTCACCGACGGCCAGGGCCGCACGGTGGACTTCCGCAACACCGTGGTCATCATGACCTCGAACCTCGGCAGCCACATCTTCCGGGAGTACGAGAAGCCGGACAAGGTGCGGCCGCTGCTCATGCAGGAGCTGCGCAACACGCTGCGGCCCGAGTTCCTGAACCGGATCGACGAGATCGTGATCTTCACGCCGCTGGGGCGCGAGGAGATCGAGCGCATCGTCGACATCCAGCTCGAGCACCTGCGTAAGCGGCTGGCGGCGCGGCGCATCACGCTGGAGGTCACGGACGCCGCCAAGCAGGTCCTCGCGTCGGAGGGTTACGACCCGACGTTCGGCGCGCGGCCGCTGAAGCGGACGATCCAGCGGCTCATCCAGGATCCGCTCGCGCTACGGATTCTCGAGCGCGAGTTCAACGAGGGCGACACGGTGACCGTCGACGCGCTCGGCCCCGAGCTCGTGTTCCGTCGCACCGCGAACGCCGAGGTCGTGGAGTAGACGCGGTCGCCGAGTAGAACACCGCCCGGGTGTTATCAGTTCGTCACCGGGCCAATCACGCGCCGCCCCAGGCGCGGGTTGGCCCGGTGAATCGCCTCACCCGCGTGCCATCATCTGAAGACGCATGACGGCCGCGCGCCGGCTGCACCCCGCCTGGATCGTCCTCGCCGCGCTCACGTTCTGCATGCTCGCCTCGACCGGTGTGCGCTCCGTGTTCGGCGTGTACATCAAGCCCATGGAGGCGGAGATGCACTGGAGCCGCAGCGGCCTGTCCAACGCCGCCGCGCTCGGCCTGCTCCTGCTCGGCGCGACGGCGCCGTTTGCCGGACGGCTGGCGGATCGGTGGGGCGCGGCGCGTGTCATCGTGCTGGCGCTCTCGGTGCTCGGCGTTGGCTCGATCGCGTCGGCGTTCGTCATGAGCTTGTGGCAACTCTTCGTCACCGCCGGTGTGCTGATGGGCGTCGGGGCGGGCGGCGCCGCGCTCAGCACCGGCTCGGCGATCGTCACGCGCTGGTTCGACAAGAACCGCGGCATCGCCCTGGGCGTGGCCGCGGGGGGCATGTCGGCGGGGCAGCTCATTTTCGTGCCGCTGGCGTCGATACTGACGTACAGCTTCGGCTGGCGCACGTCGTTCTTGTGGCTCGGTCTCGGCTTGCTGGCTGTCGTGGTACCGATCGGCCTGTGGCTGCTGCGCGACACGCCCGAGGAACGGGGGCTGCGCCCCATCGGCGCGACGGGCCCGACCCAGACGGCGGCCGACATCGCGGCCGCACGGCACGCCGAGCGGGTGTCGGTCGTTGATGCCGCTCAGACGCTGCCGTTCTGGCTACTGATGGGATCGTTTTTCGTGTGCGGCTACACGAGCAACGGCATGGTGCTCACGCACTTCATGCCGCACGCGCTGGAGCACAACTTCACCGCCATGCAAGCGTCGGCTGCGCTCGGTGTGATGGGCGCGATGAACATGATCGGCACCGTCGGCTCGGGCTGGCTCTGCGACCGACTCGGCCGGCGTGGGCCGCTGGCGTTCTACTACTTCGTACGCGGCGTGTCGCTGATCTTCCTGCTCTACGTCTGGAATCTGCCGTCGCTGCACATCTGGGCCGCCCTGTTCGGGCTCAACTACATCTCCACGGTGCCGCCGACGACGGCGCTCACCGCCAACATCTACGGTCGCTTCTCCGTCGGTGAGCTCTCGGGCTGGATCTTCTTCGCGCACCAGGTCGGCTCGGCGCTCGGCGCCGCCGGCGCGGGCTGGATCTTCGAGCTGACGGGCTCGTATGCGCCCGCCTTCGTGTCGGCGGCGATCATGGCGTTCCTCGCCGCCGGCATGGCGGTGATGATCCGCGAGGCGCCCATGCGCGCGCGACCGCTGACTCCCGCTACGGCGACGCCGTAGCGCTCAGCGCGCGATCCCGAGCGATCCGCGGCGAGGGTCGGCGCCCGTCCAGCGCGCGCCGTCAGCGGCAACGCGCACCGCGCAGACGGCACCGGCGCGCCAGTCCCACTCCGGTCCCTCGCTGACGTCGTGGCCGCGCGCCGCCAGCGCGTCGCGCGTGTCCTTGCCGATGCGCCGCTCGACCTCGAGCTTGCCGGGTGCTGCCGCGTGCGGCCAAAACGAGTCGGGGAACGAGCGCGACGCCACCCGCGGCGCCTCGATCGCCTGCTGCGGCGGCATATCGAACACGACGGAATTGAGCAGGACCTGCAGCATCGCTTGTTGCTGCACGTCGCCGCCGGGCGTGCCGAACGGCATCACGAGCTTGCCGTCGCGCAGCAGCATCGCCGGCGCCGGCGTGAGCCGCGGCCGCTTGCCGGGCGCCACGACGCTCTTGTGCGCGGGATCGAGCCAACCCTGCGAGCCGCGACCGGAGACGACGCAGCCCACGCCGGCGACCGCCGGCGAGTCGGCATTGGGATCGCTCGGCGTCGCCGAAAAGCCGTTGCCCTCGGCGTCCACAACCGCGATGTACGAGGTATCGAGCGAGTCGTCTGTCCCGCCCGCCATGGCCGCGGTCGGCCGCCGATCGCCCGCCGGCGGCAGCTCGCGCCAGGCGCGCTCGCGGATGAGCGCACGCCGCTCCGCCGCGTGGGCCTTGGACAGCAGCATGTCGGCCGGCACGTCGACGACGTTCGGATCGCCGTAGTACGCCTCGCGCTCGGCGAACGCGACCTTCACCGCCTCGGCGATCAGGTGCAGATACGCGGGCGAGTTGTGGCCGAGCGCTGACAGATCCGTGCCCTCGAGCAGGTTGAGCATCTGCAGCAGCACCGGCCCCTGGCACCAGAAGCCGCACACGCCCACCTGCCAACCGCCCCACGTGCCGATCAGCGCCCGCTCGATCTCGACCTCGAACGCCGCGAGATCCTCGGCCGTGAGCGGCCCTTTCTCGGCGCGGTGGAATTCGGCGATCCGCTTCGCGGTCTCGCCGCGATAGAACTCGTCGCGCGCGGCGCGCACGCCAGCAGCGCGGCTGCCGCCGGCCTCGCGCTCCGCGGCCGCCATGCGGCGCAGCGTCTCGCCAAGCTCAGCCTGCACGAGCCGCTCGCCCATGCGGAACGGCCGGCCGTCCTTGAGATACAGCGCGGCGGACGTCGGCCAGCGGCGATATTTGTCGGCGTTGGCCGCCATCTGGTACGCAGAGAAATTCGACACCGGAAAGCCGCGCGCCGCGTGCTCGGTGGCCGTCGACGCGACGTCCGCGAACGACATCGTGCCCCAGCGCTCCAGCGCCGCGCACCAGGCCGCCGGCGCCGCCGGCACGACGGTCCGTGGCAGACCGGGCGGGATCTGGTTGCCGAGCCCCCGGAAATACTCGAGGGTCGACGCCCGCGGATACGGGCCTACACCCGAGACCTGGAACGTCTCACCGCCACGGGCGAGGTGCACGAGGATCGGCGCCACGCCCGCCACGCTGACCATGTCCGGATGGACGACGCCGAGCGTCAGTCCCCCCGCGACGCCGGCGTCGATCGCGTTGCCGCCGGCCGCGAGCACGCTCGCGGCCGCCTCCGCAGCCAAGAAGTGGCCAGCCGCGACGGCCCAACGGGAGCCAATGGCTTGGACGGTGGCGGTAGGACGGTAGGCCGGCGCGCTCTGCTGGGAGGAGATGGAGTCGAGGCTCATGGCCGGGATGATACCCCGTCCCCGCATGCTACGCTCGCTGGGTGCCCGCCCCTCTGATCGGCGTCTCCACGTCCGTCACGATCGACGAGTATCCCGAGCGCGCGTACGTGAACGCCGCGTACCTGCGCGCCGTGGAGCAGGCAGGCGGCGTGCCCGTGTTGCTGGCGCCGCAGCTCTCGGCCGCGGCGCGCGAGGCGCTGTGGTCACGGCTCGACGGCCTCGTGCTGACCGGCGGTGGCGACGTCGAGCCTGGGCACTTCGGCGAGGCGCCGCACCCCAAGACGACACTCGTGTCGGTCGATCGCGACGCGCTCGAGCTGGAGCTGGTCGACCGCGCGCTGCGCGACGACGTGCCCATGTTCGCGATCTGCCGCGGCCTGCAGGTGCTCAACGTGGCCCTGGGCGGCACTCTGCATCAGCACGTGCCCGACGTGTACGGCGACAAGGTCCAGCACAGCCAGCGTGAGCGGCGCGACGTCCCTACGCACGACGTGAAGCTGCAGACGGAAGGCACACGCATCGGGTCAATCGTCGGCGGCTCCGAGGTGCGCGTGAACAGCTTTCACCACCAGGCCGTCCACCGGGTCGGCCGCGACCTCCAAGAGGTTGGCTGGGCTCCCGACAACGTGATCGAGGCGCTCGAGCACACCGACCGCCGGCGCTTCGTCGTCGCAGTGCAATGGCACCCCGAAGACCTCACCAGCCACGACGCCGCCGCGCGGGCACTCTTTGCTGCCGTCGTCTCCGCCGCTCGAGCCCGCGGGAGAAGCTGACACGGCAGTCCGGCGCGTCCAGGGAGAAAATCCCTGCCTCGCTCGACTCACCTTCTGAGACCGCCTGAAGCGACGCGCACTTAGCACACGCCAGGCGTGGCAGCAGCGTTGCTCTCCAGGCCGCCGTGCATCGCACTCGGGTGGCCGGCTGGCAGCTGCCGTACCTCAGACTCGCGCTGATCCTTCGCCGCCTCGAGTACGAATCCCACGAAGGCCTCGAGCCCTTCCTCATCGAGCGCGAGATCGCCAACGTCGAGCGGGTACGCGGCGAGGTCCGCCGCGCGGGATGGTTCAATTGACCAGCCTCGTCGCCCGTCTGCCGCTGCTCTTCGCCATTCTCGTGCTCGCCGGCGGCGCCACGCGCGTCGTCCCGAGCACGGCCGCCGCCGGTGTGACCGCCATCACGACCGGTGTCGAGATCATCGGCGAAGCGCGCACGGGCGGGATCCAGCGTGTCGTGGAGGTCCTCACCCGCGACCTCGGTCTGCCGCTCCCGGCGGGGACCCGCGTGCACGTCTACACCACCCGCGAGACCTTCCGTCGCGGGCTCGTGAAGGACGCGGCGATGGGCGAGGACGGCGCGGATGAGCTGGCCGCGTTCGCCATCGGCATCGCGCGGCCGGGACGCGCGCTGCTCAACGGCCGGCTGGCGGGCGGCGGCAACGAATGGCTGCGCCTCGTCGCCCACGAGCTCACGCACGTCGCGCAATTCGAGCTCGCCGGTGGCGAGGGGCGCGCCGAGCAATGGCTGGCCGAGGGCGTGGCCGAGTACGTCGCCTTCCGGGTGCTGGAGCGCCTCGGCGAGGGCTCCGTCGAGCTGCACCGGCGCGTCGCGCTCGTGCGGGTGCAGCGCCAGCCCGCGTTCGCCAACGGCCGGATCGACCTGAGCACGCTCGGCTCGCCGCGTGACTTCACGCTGCGACATCAGCGCGAGGGCTCGGTCGAGACCTACCACCTGAGCTTTCTGCTCGCCCACTATCTGGTCGAGCGGCAGGGCCTCGACAAGGTGCTCGAGTACTTCGGCCGGCTCAAGCGCCAGGCGTCGGAAGGGGCCTTCCGTGCCGCGTTCGGTGAGTCGATCGCCACCTTCGAGAAGCAGGCGCTGGCGCACCTGCGCGCGGCCTCGCCGCCAACGACCGACTAGCGGCGCGTCAGCGTCCAGCGCGACGGACGGTCGCGCTGCTTGTCTTCGTGCGCGCGTCCCTCGCGCGCCAGCTTCTTGAGATGCGACTCCACGGACAGCGCCGCCACCGGGTGCAGCGCCGGCGCCACGTCGACGTAGATGCGCGCGACGATCGCGGGAATCGTTTCCACGCCGTCGGCCAGCGCTTCGAGGATCTGCCGCTCGCGCAGCATACGGTGCTCCAGGTACTCGACGATCTTGGCCGGGCCGTCTTCGATCACCGGACCGTGCGCGGGATAGATGCGCCGCACGTCGAGCTGCTGCAGCCGGCGTAGCGAGTCCAGATAGTCCGCCAGGTCGCCGTCGTCGGACGGAATGACCGTCGTCGATCCGCCCAGAATCACGTCGCCGGTGAAGAGCGCCTTCTCCTCCACGAGGTAGTAGCAGAGGTGATCCGAAGCGTGGCCGGGCGTGTGCACCGGCACCAGCGTGGCGCCGTCGCCGTGGACGGTCGCGCCGTGGCGGAGGTCCTCGATCGGCTCCGGCAGCTCCGCGTCCTTGTGGCGCATCTTCGACACGCGCAGGCCCTTGAAGCGCGCGCGCAGCGATGCGACGCCGCCGAGGTGGTCACGATGCCGGTGCGTGAGCAGCACGCGCGACGGCTGTGTGAAGCCGCGGTCGCCGAGATAGCGCTCCAGCAGCGGCACGTAGTCGGGCACGCCGGCGCCGGTATCGATCAGGATCGGATCGCGGCGGCCGACCAGGTACGTGTTGGTACCGGGGCCCGTCATCATCCCAGGGTTCAGCCCGAGCACACGGCCGACGAGGTCGCTCGGCGTGGCGGTGGTCGGAAAGGGCGCGGGCGCGGCCATCAGCGTTCGATCATACGCCGAGGTAGCGGTGCTGCACGTCGGTACGCGCGCGCAGCTCCGCGGAGGTCCCCTCCCACACGACGCGTCCCTTCTCGAGCACGTAGTGGTGATCGGCCAGGCGCGTGACGGCCTCGACGTGCTTGTCGATCAGCAAAATCGACAGGCCGCTCTGCTTGAGACGTTCCAGGCACGCCCAGATCTCGGCACGCACGAGCGGCGCGAGCCCCTCGGTGGCCTCATCGAGGATGAGTAACGACGGATTGGTCATGAGCGCGCGGCCGATCGCGAGCATCTGCTGCTCACCGCCAGAGAGTGTGCCGCCCAGGCTGCGTCCGCGCGCCGCGAGATGTGGGAAGAGCGCGAACACGCGCTCGACCGTCCACGGCTCGGCCACGCTGCGGCGGTTGGCGGCGGTGGCGACGAGGTTCTCGCGCACGGTGAGATTGGGGAATACCTGCCGCCCCTCGGGCACCAGTCCCAACCCCGCGCGTGCGATGCGATGTGGCGGCAGGCCATGCAGCGGGCGTCCCTCGAAGTGCACGCGGCCGGCGCGCGCCGGCACGATGCCCATCACCGCCCGCACGGTCGTGGTCTTGCCCATCCCGTTGCGGCCGAGCAGCGTGACGAGCCGGCCCGCTGGCACATCGAGGCTGATCCCGAACAGCACCTGGCTCAGGCCATAGGCGGCCTCCAGCGCTTCCAGGCGCAGGCTCACGCGAGGATCTCCTCGCCCAGATACGCGCGACGAACCTCGGCGTTGGCGCGGATGGCCTCGGGCGCGCCGCTGGCGATAACGCGGCCGTTGACCATGACGCTGATGCGGTCGGCCAGCGCGAAGACGACGTCCATGTCGTGCTCGACGAGGACACTCGTGTGCCGGCCGCGCAGGCTGCGCAGCAGCCGCACCATGCGCTGCGACTCCTCGGCGCCCATGCCCGCGACGGGCTCGTCGAGCAGCAGCAGGCGCGGCCGCGTCGCCAGCGCCATGGCGATCTCGAGCTGCCGCTGCTCGCCGTGCGCCAGCGTGCCTGCGACGACGTCGGCGCGCGGGCCGAGACCCACCTGCTCCAGCGCCGCGAGCGCCGGCTCGCGGAGCGCCTGCTCGGCCCGCGCCGGCGTCCAGAAGCGGAAGCTGTGCCCGGCGTGCGCCTGCACCGCGAGCGCGACGTTGTCGAGCGCGGTGAACTCGCGAAACACGCTGGTGATCTGAAAGGAGCGCGCGAGCCCGCGCTGCGACCGCGCGGGTGCGGCGAGCGCGGTGACGTCCTGGCCGGCGAAGCGGATGGTCCCCGCGTCGGGGACGAGATCGCCTGAGAGCTGGCCGATCAGCGTGGTCTTGCCGGCGCCGTTCGGCCCGATGATCGCGAGCGTCTCGGCCTCGGCGACGTCGAGGTCGACGCCGTCGGTCGCCACGAGGCCGCCGAATCGCTTGGTGAGCGCACGCACGACCAGCAGCGGCTCAGACATCGCGCGCAGCCCCGCCCGGCAGCAGTCCGTAGAGACCGCGGCGCGCGTAGAGCACGACGAGGACCAGCATCGGACCGAGCACGACCTGCCAGTGCACCGTCCACGCCGAGAGAATGTCCTCGAGGAGCATGAACGCAACGGCACCGAGCACCGGACCGTAGAGTGTCCCCATGCCGCCGAGAATCACCATGACCATGATGTCGCCCGAGCGCGTCCAGTGCATATAGCTCGGCGTCAGATATTCGGTCTGGTTCGTCAGCAGTGCACCGGCGAGCCCGCCGACCGCGCCCGCGATCACGAAAGCCGTGAGCTTGTAGCGGAACGGCGAAAAGCCGATGGCCCGCATGCGCGGCTCGTTGGACTTCGCCGCGCGGATGACCATGCCGAAGCGCGCGTGGACGAGCCGGTGCCCCAGGGCCAGGATGGCGACGAGCAGTCCGAAGACGACGTAGTAGAAGACGTAGGCATTCGTGAGGTCCAGCACGCCGCCGAACTGGCTGCGGCGCGCCAGCCGCATCCCGTCGTCGGCGCCCCACGCATTGATCGAGATCCCCAGGTAGTAGAGCATCTGCGCGAACGCGAGCGTGATCATGATGAAGGACATGCCGCTCGTGCGCAGCGACACCGCGCCGATAGCGAGCGCGGCCAGCGCCGAGAGCGCGATCGCGAGCGGCCACTGCACGAGCCCGCTGTGGATGCCGTAGAAGGCGGGAATCGCCACGGCGTAGGCGCCGATCCCGAGGTACGCCGCGTGGCCGAAGCTCACCATGCCGCCGAATCCCAGGATCAGATCGAGGCTCACCGCGGCGATGGCGAAGATCATGATGCGGCGGAAGAGGTCGAGGTAGAACGGCTCGTTCGCGAGGGCGGCCGCCGCCGGGACGAGGCCCAGCGCGAGCAGGCCCGCCGCCACCGTGAGCGTCCGCGCGCGGGAGCGCATCAGCCGCGAACGGCGGGGAACAACCCTTGCGGTCGAAAGGCGAGCACGGCCGCCATCAGAATGTAGATCAGCATCGAGGCGAGCGCCGGACCTGCGTTGTCGGCGGCGGAGGGGCCGATCACGGTGCTGAGCATCGGTTTCAGAAAGGCGCGGCCGAGCGTGTCGACCATGCCGACGATGACGGCGCCCGCAAGCGCCCCGCGGATCGAGCCGATGCCGCCGATGACGATGACCACGAAGACCTGGATGAGGATTTCCTCGCCCATCCCCGGCAGCACGGTGTAGATCGGCCCCGCCATCAGGCCGCCGAGGGCGGCCAGCGCCGCGCCGAAGCCGAACACCACCGTGTAGAGCAGGCGGATGTTCACGCCGAGTGCTGCGACCATCGTGCGGTTGCTGGCGCCCGCGCGGATCAGCATGCCCAGGCGCGTGTGGTTCACGAGAACGTAGAGCAGCAGCGCCACGGCGAGGCCGACGAGGATGATCACGGCGCGGTAAGCGGGATAGCGGATGCCCGGCAGCAGCTCGACGTGGCCCGCCAGCGCCCGCGGCACCGTGGTGAACAGCGCCGCGCGGCCCCACACGATCGCGACGGCCTCGTTGAAGAAGAGGATCAGCCCAAAGGTCGCGAGCACCTGGTCGAGGTGATCACGCTCGTACAGCGTGCGGAGCGCGATGACCTCGACCAGCATCCCGACGAGCAGAGTCCCGGCGAGCGCGAACACCGCCGCCGCCAGAAACGAGCTCGTCCACGACAACGCGGCGGTCGCCAGATAGGCGCCCACCATATAGAGCGAGCCGTGCGCCAGGTTGACGAGGTTCATGATGCCGAAGACCAGCGTGAGGCCCGCGGCCATCAGGAACAGCATGACGCCGAACTGCAGCCCGTTGAGGCACTGCTCGACGACGAGGAGCCAGTTCAACGGGCCCGCGCGCCTACCACTTCATCGGACACTCTTGCGAGTAGGCGTCCTTGTGGTTCTCGAAGACGGTCTTCTGGATCTGCATCTCCACGTCGCCGCCCGACGCCTTGACCGCCCGGAGGAGATAGAAGTTCTGGATCGGGTGATGGTTCACGTTGTAGGTGAACTTGCCGCGCGTGGACTTGAAGTCGGCCTTGCGCATCGCCGCCGTCATGCCCTTCTTGTTGCTGAGGTCGCCCTTGACCGCGCGGATGGCGGAGTCGATCAACAAGATGCCGTCGTAACTCTGCGCGCCGTAGAACGACGGCGTGTAGCCGAACTTCTTCTTGAAATCGCCGACGTACCTGGCGTTCGCCTCGTTCTTGAGATCGGGACTCCAGTAGCGGGTCTCGTAGTTGCCGAGCGCAGCCTCGCCGACGGCGGGCAGCGAGATCTCGTCGACCGTGTAGACGGAGTAGAGCGGGACCTGCTCGCGCAGGCCAGCCTGGGCGTACTGCTTGAGGAACTGGATCCCCATGTCGCCGGGATAGAACACGAACACGGCCTTCGGGTTCTTGCCGCGCAGCTGGCTGATCTCGGCCTGGTAATCCTGCTGGCCGAGCTTCGTGTACACCTCGTCGACGATGCGGCCTTTGAAGTAGCGCTTGAAGCCGTTGACCATGTCCTTGCCGGCCGCGTAGTTCGGCGCCATGACGTAGACGTCGTTGATGCTCTGGTCCTGCATGTACTTGCCCATGGCCTCGGGCGTCTGATCGTTCTGCCACGACGTCGTGAAGTAGAGCTCGTTGCACATCTTCCCCGCCAGCTCGTGCGGCCCCGCGTTGGTGCCGATCATGAACGTGCCGGCGCCGGTGACGGTGGGCGCCACCGCGAGCATCACGTTGGACCAGATGATGCCACTGACGAAGTTGACCTTGTGCTTCTTGAGCATCTCATCGGCGAGCTGCTTGCCGACGTCCGGCTTGCGCTGGTCGTCGCCGTAGATCATCTCGACGTCGAGGCCACCGACCTTGCGCCCGAGATGATCGAGCGCGAGCTCGACGGAGTCTTTCATGTGCTTGCCGATGATGCCGGCCGGGCCCGAGAGCGACGTGATGAACCCGATCTTCACCGGCTCGGCCGCGCGGGCGGCCGGGCCCACGAGGACGGCCGCGACGAGGGCGAGAACGGCGGTGATTTTCAGTGCGCGCACGCTGACCTCCTTGCGTTGGCGCGGAATTCTAGCACGCCAACGAGATGACGTAGTTGCCGCTGCCTGACGATGGACCGTACGCGTGCACGGCCGCCTCGAAGCGTCGGCCGCTCTCGAGCAGCACGCCGAGCATCATCGCCAGGTGCCGCCCGCCCATCTCGGGCTCGGCCGCCTCCGCGTACTCCGGCAGCCACGCCCACGCCTTGTCGTACTCGCCGTCGGCGATGAGCCGCGCCAGCCGATGATCGAGCTCCTGCTCGGCGGCGCCGGGCCAGCGCTCCGGGCCACGCACGAGCTTGTGCGAGACGCTGCCGCTGGCCACGAACGCCGCGCGCCGCCCGAGCGTCGTCGCCGCTCGCGCGATCTCTCGGCCCCAGGCGAAGCTTTCGTCGAGATCGGCTGACAGACAGATCGAGACAGGCACGGCGGGAATCCGCTGCGCTCTGTCGAGGTAACACACCAGCGGCATCACGGTTCCGTAATCGAGCGGATAGTGCACGTCGTTGGCGAGCGTGCATTGAAGGCCCGCCGCGCGGCCGCGCTCGATCATCGCGGCGGCGAGCTCGAAGTCGCCGGGAAAGTCGTAGGCGACGCCGTGGATCAGCTCCGGTGCCTCCTGCGCCGTCAGCACGCCGGTGTGCCGCGGCGTGCCGTCCACCACGGTCGGAAAGGTGGCGATCAGGTGACAGGAATTGATCACGAGGACGTCGGGCGCCAGCGTGGCGACGTGGCGACCCTGCTCGACCAGGCCGTCGCGCACGGCCTGGAAATTCGGATGCGCGAGCTTGCCGGCGAATGCGGCGTCGTACGTGCAGTAGCGCGGGGTGTGAACGGAGAGGTACACGCCGGCAACTCCTGTATTTGCCGTCGGGGCGCCTCCGCGCCCGACGGTCGGCCCAATGTCACTCATCTCGGTATCCAGGCGATGGCGTCGATCTCGACGTTGACGCCCTTGCGCGGCGCCGCCGCCTCCACGGTCGTGCGCGCCGGCTGCACGCCCTTGAAGTACTCGCGGAAGACGGCGTTGAAGGTGTCGAAGTCCTTCATGTCGCGCAGGAAGACGCCGACCTTCACGACGTTCGCCAGCGACGTGCCGGCAGCCTCCAGGACCTTGTTCACATTGTCGAGGGTGACCCGCGTCTGCTCGGCGAAGTCGTCGGACACGACCTTTCGCGTGACGGGATCGAGCGGGCCCTGCCCCGACACGAAGACGAAATCGCCGCACCGCACGCCCTGAGCGATCGGCGACTCTTCCCCCTCGGTGAATCCGGTCTTCGGCGCTGCCTTCGTAAAGACGACTTCCGGTTTCACGCGGCTCCTCCCTTGAGCTTGCGGACGACTTCTTCGGGGATCGGCTTGGCGGCCAGCGGCGCGCCGGCCGACGTCGGTCGCGCCACCCAGGCGCGCACCTCGAATCCCGACGCGCACAGCCGATCGCCGACCGAAATCGTGTGCTCCATGCGAAATGTCGCCGTCTTCACCCAGGCGACGCTCGATCGGATCGTCAGCACGTCGCCGTAGCGGACCGGCGACGAGAACGTCGAGCCGGATTCCACGATCGGCACGCCGACGATCTCGTATTTCGGGAACGTCTCCGGCCACGGCAGGCCGAGCGAGGCGAACAGCGCCTCGCTTCCCGCGTCGTACCACTCGTAGAAGCGCGGATAGAACGCGATGCCGGCGAGATCGACGTCGCCCCAGCGAACGGGGAGCGTCGTCCGATGCTCGACGCTCACGGCCGTTCCACGCGCTCACGCAGCACGAACCGCTGCAGCTTGCCGGTCGCCGTGCGCGGCAGCTCGTCCACCAGCGCGATGCGCCGCGGGCGCTGGTGCGGCGGCAGCTGTTCCGCGGCGAGCGCGGCGAGCTCGTCCGTCAGCGCCCCGCCGCGCGCACCGTTCTTCGCGACGACGAACGCGAACGGCTTGACGAGGCCGCCGGTGTCCGCGGCGCCGACGACCGCGGCCTCCACCACGGCCGGATGGGTGAGCAGCACGCGTTCCACGTCCGCGGGCGCCACCCATTGCCCGGCGACTTTGAACACGTCGTCGGCGCGGCCCTCGTGGACGTAAAAACCGTCTGCGTCGCGCGTGAACAGGTCGCCGGTTCTGAACCATCCGTCGCGGAACGCACGCCGCGTCGGCTCGGGACGATTCCAGTAGCCCGGGCTCCCCGACGGGGTGCGAACGTGCAGCACGCCGGGCGTGCCGTCGGGCACCGATCGCTCGTCGGCATCGAGCAAGCGCGCGTCGGTGCCCGGCACGACGGTGCCCGCCGACCCGGCGCGGCTGGCGCCCGGCCGGTTGGAGAGCACCATGAAGATCGTCTCCGTCGCGCCCAGCCCGTCCAGGATTTCGACGCCAAAACGCGCACGCCAGGCCTCGTAGATCTCGACCGGCAGGCGCTCGCCGGCGGACACACACGCGCGGACGGATCGAAACGTGTCGGCCGGCACCTCGGCGCGCAGCATTCGCGCGTAGAACGTCGGCACGGAGAAGAACAGCGTCGGACGAAACTCGCCGACGGTACGCGCGACGGTCTCCGGCTCCGCCCACCGCGGCTCGAGGAACGTGCGGCCGCCGACGAACAGCGGGATGAGCAGTGCGTTGCCGAGCGCGTACGCGAAGAACAGCTTCGACGTGGCCAGCACGCGGTCGTTCGCCGTCGCGCCGAGGACCTCGAGCCCGTAATACCGGCAGGCAAGCAGATCGCGATGCCGGTGAATGGCCGCCTTCGAGCCCCCCGTCGTGCCGGACGTGTAAAGCCAGAACGCCATCGCGTCGTCGTCCACCGGCTCGGCCGGCAAGCTCCGAGGACCATCCGCCTGCAACGCCTCGAGACTTTCGGGATCGCCGCCGCCGGCGACGATGACACGCTCCAGGTGCGGCAGACCGACCAGCCGCGGCGCCAGATCACGGAGCAGCGTGGCATCGACGATCAGCATGCGGGCGGCGCTGTCGACCAGCATCGCCGCCCACTCGGCGGCGGCGAGCCGTGTGTTGAACGGGACCGCGACGGCGCCGATGCGCAGCACTGCGAAGAACGCCGTCGCCCACGCCAGTCCATCGGGCAGGAGCAGCGCGACCCGCTGCTCGGGCGCTACGCCGAGGCGGCGCAATGCCCCGGTGGTGCGGTCGACGAGCGTCAGCAGCTCTGCGTAGGTCGTCGTGCCCTCAGCCGTGACGACGGCAGGGCGCGCGCCGGCGCCGGCGGCGACGTGGTCGTCGAGGAACGCGGGCGTGGCGTTGGCCATGAGGCCGACTAGTTTACTTGCGCGTGCTGCCCTCGGGCCAGCGACCGGCCTTCCAGTCGAAATCCTTCCAGAACTGAAATTCGATGCGATCGACGATGCCGGTGAACTTTTCCGCGTTGTCCTTGCAGGTCTCCCACAGCTCGTCGACCGACCGGAACTGCGCGATATACGCCAGCCCGTACTCGGCCGGCTCCGCCATCGCCATCTCCCGCGCGAGAAAGCGCCGGTAGCCGTCGCCGGGATGGATCCAGAACGCCTCGGACGTTTCCTCGGTGTACAGCCGCGGCGTTTGCCCGTGCGGGAGCCGGCAGAGAAAGAAGCGAGCGCTGAAGCGGATGGGGCTCGTTCGGGGCGTGACGAAGTGCGATAGATAACGCAAGGGACGCAGATCGCACCGCCAGCCGCGCGCATCCAGAAGCGCGCCGAAATCGCCCCCGGCCGAGACGAGCGCCCGACGAGCGGCGTCGACGTGCGCCGCGACGTCAGCGGCGTACGGATCCACAGCCCGGCCGGCGCCATCGCAGGCGAGCAGCACCCCGCTTTCCTCCAGGAGCTCGCGCACGGCGGTCACCCAGAAGGCCAATGGCGGCAGCTCACCATGGGCGGGAAAGCACTCGGCGCCGCGCGCCGGATCGAGTCCGCAGCAGCCCTGCAGCAGCGCCGGCGCCGCGTCCCCCGGATCCACCTTGCCGCCGGGAAACGCGTAGAACCCGCCGAGGAACTTCATGCTGCGCTGCCGGCGGATCATGTAGACCTCGATCGGCTCGGGCGCGCCCGGTGGCGCGTCGCGCACGATGATGACGGAGGCGGCGGGGCGCGGCTCGGCGGGCGTGGCGGCGGGATCGGGCATGACTACTTATACTCGACGCCGGAGGGAATCATGCGGGTCGTCGACCTCGCGGAGACGTTCGGGCGCTTCACGGATGCATGGTCGCCGAAGATCGTCGGCGACGTGAACGACATGCACGTCAAGATCGTCAAGCTGCGCGGCGAGTTCGTCTGGCATCATCACGATGCGGAGGACGAGCTGTTTCTCGTCGTCGCCGGGCGCCTGCGCATGCAGCTGCGCGACGGCGATCGCGACGTGGGCCCGGGCCAGTTCATCATCGTCCCGCGCGGCGTCGAGCACTGCCCCAAGACCCTCACCGACGAGGTGCACCTCCTGCTGCTGGAGCCGAAAGGCACGCTGAACACCGGCAACGTCGCGAACGAGCGGACTGTGGAGACGCCCGAACGGTTGTAACGTAGGGCCCGCCGATGATCAGCCCGCACGCCGAGCGCACGAGCGTGGATCAGCAGCGCGTGCGCCGAACGCGCACCGGCCTGATCGCGCACGATCCGGCGCGCGCGCTCGATGGATACACCCTCTTCACGCCGATGTTCGGGGACGGCACCGTGTACCTCGTCGACATGCGCGGCGACGTCGTCCACACGTGGCGCCTTCCCTACCGCCCCGGACTCTATGGATACCTGCTGGACGATGGCCATCTCTTCTATTCCGGCAAAGTGATGGAGGACCTGCAGCGCTTCGAGGCCTGGAGCCGATTCAAGGCGGGCGTTGCGCTCGAGATCGACTGGCACGGCAAGGTGATCTGGGAGGTCAAGCACGGCGACCATCATCACGACGCGCGCAAGCTCGCGAACGGCAACGTCGTGCTGCTCTGCGGCCGCCCGATCCCAACCGACTTGCATCGACGCATCAAGGGCGGACTGTCTGGGACTGAGGCCGAGGGCCGGATGTACGCGGACTACCTCGTCGAGATGACGACGGGCGGCGATGTGGTCTGGGAATGGCGCAGCTGGGAGCATCTCGACCCCGAGACGGAGCTCATCACGCTCCAGGATCGCCGCGAGGAGTGGACGCACGCCAACACCGTCGCCGAGCTGCCCGGAGGCAACCTCGTCATCAGCTTTCGCAACATCTCGACGGTCGTGATCGTCGAGCGTCACACGGGAAACATCATCTGGAAACTCGGCGCGCCGCCGCTGGCCCAGCAGCATGACCCCCGGCCACTGGCGAACGGAAACATATTGATCTTCGACAACGGTCCGCATCGCCGGGACCATCCGGCCCCGTACTCCCGCGTCATCGAGGTTGATCCGCGGACGCGCGCGATCGTGTGGGAGTATCGCGACCAGTCGCTCTTCGACTTCTTCAGCCCTTACATCTCGGGGGCCCAGCGGCTCGCCAACGGCAACACCCTGATCTGTGAGGGCTGCGATGGGCGGATCTTCGAGGTGACCACCGATGGCGAGGTCGTGTGGGAGTACGTCAATCCGTACTTCTGCGTCGAAGCGGGCCGGCCCGGCGTGAA
This sequence comes from Candidatus Methylomirabilota bacterium, assembly GCA_046725765.1. Classification (GTDB taxonomy): domain Bacteria; phylum Methylomirabilota; class Methylomirabilia; order Rokubacteriales; family CSP1-6; genus AR12. Next base: position 17,426 of record JBKOZH010000107.1, read on the forward strand.
CAACTGGGTGTTCCGCGCGTTCCGCTACACGCCGGAACAGATCGAGCGCGCACGCCGCGCGTGAGCCGCCGCGGAGTCGAGCGCGGCGACTACAGATTGATCAGCTGCGCGACCCGCTCGCGGTGGAACGTCGCGTCCCCGAACGTCGCCTCCGAGGACTTCGCGCGCTTGAAGTAGAGGTGCAGGTCGTGCTCCCAGGTGAAGCCGATGCCGCCGTGCAGCTGGATACCTGCCCCGGCCACCTTGCGGAACGCGTCCGACGCGTACGCCTTGGCCATCGACGCGGCGAGCGCGGCCTCGGGGACGTTCTCGTCCACGGCCCACGCGGCGTAATACGTGAGCGACTTCGCGTTCTCGACGTCCACGAGCATGTCGGCGGCCTTGTGCTTGACGCCCTGGTAGGAGCCGATCGGCTTGCCGAAGGCGATCCGGATCTTGGCGTACTCGGTGGTCATGTCGAGCACCTTCTGCGCGCCGCCGCACATCTCGGCGCACAGCGCGACGGTCGCCCGCTCGACGACCCGGGCCAGCGGGGTCCAGCCGCCGTCCTTGGCGCCGAGCAGCGCGCCCGCCGGCACAACCACGTCGTCGAGCTTGACCTCGCAGAGCTTGCGCGTCTGATCCATCGTCGGCAGCAGCTTCACGGATAGCCCCTTGGCGCCCGCGGGCACCAGGAACAGGCTCACGCCTTCCCCGGGATTCTTGCCCTCGCGCGTCCGCGCGACGACGACGAGCGCCTGCGCGACGTGGGCGTCGGGCACGAAGAGCTTCGTTCCCGAGAGCGTGTAGCCGCTGCCGCCGGCCTTGGCCGTCGTCGTGACGCCGGCCGCGTCCCACCGAGCGTTCGGCTCGGTCCACGCCAGCGTCACACGGGCCTCACCCTCGGCGATCTTCGTCAGCCACTCTTTCTTCTGAGCGTCGGAGCCTGCCTCGAGGATCACGAGGCCGCCGAGCAGCGTGGAGAAGAACGGGCCCGGCATCACCGCGCGCCCCATCTCCTCCATCAGCACGGTGAGGTCGACGAAGCCGAGGCCGGCGCCGCCGTACTGCTCGGGATAGACGAGGCCGAGCCAGCCCTGCTCGGCGAGCTTGGTCCAGAACTGGGGCGTGAAGCCGGCGTCGTCGGCCATGCGCGCGCGGACGAGCTCGGACGTGCACTCGTTCTCGAGGAATTTGCGCGCGGTCGCGCGCAGCATCTCCTGGTCGGCGTTGAATCCGAAATCCATCCCGCTCTCCTAGCCCTTCGGTAGCCCGAGCACCCGCTCGCCGATGATGTTCTTCTGGATCTCCGTCGTGCCGCCCTCGATCGAGTTGGCGCGCGAGCGGAGGAAAGAATACTGCCACACGCCGTTGTCGACGGCGATATCCGCGCCACGCGCGAGCTGCGCGTAAGGCCCCTGGATCTCCATGGCCAGCTCCTGCAGCCTCTGGTGGGTGTCGACCCAGCCCATCTTGCCCGCCGACGCCTCGGGTCCCGGCAGCTCGCCGCGCAGCAGCTTCGTGACAGCGCGGGCGCCCATGTACTTCAGCGCTTCGGTGTCGATCCAGAGCGCTGCGAGCTTCTGCCGCATGACCGGGTCCTTCGTGACGCCGCGCCCGTGCTTCTCCATCCGCTTGGCCATGTCGATCAGCGACTCGAGCGTGATGCGCAGTCGCACCTGAAGTCCGAAACCCAGCGCGAGGCGCTCGTACATCAGCGTGGTGAGGCCGACCGCCCAGCCGTTGTTGACGCCACCCAGAACCTGCCGCTCGTGCACGCGGACGTTGTCGAAGAAGACCTCGTTGAACTCCGCGTCGCCGGTGATCTGCTTGAGCGGCTTCACGGTCACGCCGGGGGACTTCATGTCGAGCAGAAAATACGTGATGCCCTTGTGCTTGGGCGCCTCGGGATCGGTGCGCGCCAGCAGCATCATCCAGTCGGCGACATGCGCGAGTGACGTCCACACCTTCTGCCCGTTGATGACCCAGTGCTCGCCGTCCTTCACGGCCCGCGTTTGCAGCGATGCGAGGTCGGAGCCGGAGTTCGGCTCGGAGTAGCCCTGGCACCAGATCTCCTCGCAGGAGAGGATCTTCGCGGGGTAGCGCTTCTTCTGCTCCTCGGTGCCGTAGGCGATGATCGTCGGGCCCGCCATGCCGACGCCAAGAATGTTGAGGATCGGCGGCGCCTTCTGCAGCGCCATCTCCTCGTGCAGGACCATCTCCTCGACGAACGTAAGCCCCTGCCCGCCGTATTCCTTGGGCCACGTCAGGCCGATGAAGCCGGCGTCGTAGAGTGTCTTCTGCCACTTACGCAGGAACTCGTACGCTTCGGGGCGCGGCACTTCCGAAAGGCCGAACTTCTTCCACTCGGTCGGAATGTTGTCCGTGAGCCAGGCGCGCACGCGCTTGCGCAGCGTCTCTTGATCGGCAGTCAGTGTGAAATCCACGGTCCCCTCCTGGGGATGCTCGGCGGGAGCCGACTGAATGGTGGTTCATTCTAAGAATGCGCGCGCGGGCAAGTCAAGGCATACTGCCCCCTCGTGCTCGCCGTCTCGCTGCCGCGGCTCAGGGATCGGTTGCAGGCGCTCGCGCGCTTCGGCGCGCTGCCCGGCGGGGGCGTCACGCGCATGTGCTGGAGTCCGCCGCACGAGGAGGCACGCGCCTGGCTGCTCGGCGAGCTGAAGGCGGCCGGGCTCACGACCTGGGTCGATCCTGCGGGGAATGTGTTTGCCGCCATCGGCGCCGATCGGATCAGCACCGAGGCGCCGATCGTCCTGACCGGTTCGCACATCGACACCGTGCCCGAGGGCGGCATTCTCGACGGCGCGCTGGGCGTGATCGCCGGTGTCGAGTGCCTGCACGTCATCCGTGAGGCCGGGTCTAAGCTCGCGCGGCCGCTGGCGGTGGCCGCGTGGAGCGACGAGGAGGGGCGCTACGGCAGCCTCTTTGGCTCGCGCGCGTTTTGCGGCCGGCTGGACCCAGCGGGGATCCCGAACATGGCCTCCGTCGACGGCGACCGGCTTGTCGACGCCATGCGGCGCGCCGGCTTCGACGCCCACCGCGCGCCCGATGCAGCCGCGCCGCGGGGCGGCGTCGCCGCGTACGTCGAGCTCCACATCGAGCAGGGCCCGCGGCTCGAAGAAGCGGGGATCCCGATCGGCGTTGTCGAAGCGATCGTCGGCGTGCGCCGCACACGCCTCGTGTTCCACGGCCAGGCCGACCATGCCGGCACGACGCCGATGGAGCGCCGGCGCGACGCATTCCTGGCGGGCGCGGAGTACGCGCTCAGGGCCCGCGAGCTTGTCGTCACGCGTGGCGGCGCTCGGGCGGTGACCAACATCGGCGTCGTCCAGGTTCATCCCGGCGC
>JBKOZH010000145.1:0-7582 GCA_046725765.1 Candidatus Methylomirabilota bacterium
GCTGCGCAAGGTGACGCAGTCGATCGTGAAGTTCCAGCGCGAGTTCCTCGACAAGGGGCTGCCGTATCTGCGGCCGCTCTCGCTGCGCGACGTCGGCGAGGACATCGGCATGCACGAGTCGACCATCAGCCGCGTCACCACGAACAAGTACGTCGAGACGCCGCAGGGGCTGTTCGAGCTGAAGTTCTTCTTCCACTCCGGCATCGCGTCCGGGGACGGCGAGATGGTCTCGTCCGTCTCCGTGAAGAAGATGATCCAGGACCTGTTGGCCAACGAGGATCCGTCCAAGCCGCTCTCCGACCAGGAAGTGGCGCTCATCCTCAAGGGCCGCGGCCTGACGATCGCGCGACGGACCGTGGCGAAATATCGCGAGGAGCTGGGGATCCTGCCGTCCCACCAGCGCCGTCTGGCGCCCCGCCGACGCTGACCCCCGCCGCGTCGGCCATGGCGACGCCGATCTCCTTCGTGGTGATCACGGGCCTCAGCGGCGCCGGCAAGTCGTACGCGATCAAGTGCTTCGAGGACATGGGCTTCTTCTGCGTCGACAATCTGCCGACCACGCTGATGCCGACGTTCGCCGATCTGGTCGCGCGCGCGGGCGACAAGCGCGACCGCGTGGCCCTGGGCGTGGACGTCCGCGAGGGCGAGTACCTGAGCCACCTGCTCGACGCGCTGATCGCGCTGCGCCAGCGCGGCCACGCGGTGGAGGTCGTGTTCTTCGAGGCCAGCGAAGAGGTCCTGGTGCGGCGCTACCGCGAGACACGGCGGCGCCACCCGCTGGCGCCCGACGGCAACGTGCTCGACGGCATCCGCGCGGAGCGCAAGGCGCTGTCCACCGTGCGCGAGGTCGCCGACCGCGTAGTCGACACCACGAACCTCACCGTGCACCAGCTCAAGGATTTCCTGGTCGAGGCATACGTCACACCGAAGGCGCGCCCGGGCCTCGCCGTGTCGCTCGTCTCGTTCGGCTTCAAGCATGGCGTCCCGTTCGACGCCGACCTCGTGTTCGACGTGCGGTTCTTGCCGAATCCGCACTTCGTCGAGAAGCTGCGCCCGCTCGACGGCCGCGAGGCCGAGGTGCGGGGCTTCGTGATGCAGCACGCCGAGAGCCGCGAGCTGCTGCGCCGGATCGCAGAGTTCCTAGAGTTCGTCCTGCCCGCCTATCAGCGCGAGGGCAAGGCGTATCTCACCATCGCGATCGGCTGCACCGGCGGCCGGCACCGCTCGGTCGCGCTGGTCGAGGAGCTGCGCCCTGCCATCGAGCGGCTCGGTCTGGCGCCCACCGTGGTCCACCGGGACATCGATCGCGAGTGACCCGCGAGTGAATCTCGACGATCCCCGCGCCCTCGCGCAGGTCGACCCCCACGACGCGCGCGGCGCTCTCAGCGGATTTCCCGCGCAGTGTCGTACGGCGCGCACGCTCGCCCCGGACCCGCCGCTGCGCGCCGTCCGACCGCGCGTGGTCGTGGTGGCCGGCATGGGCGGATCGGCGGCCGGAGGCGACCTGCTGGCGGCGTGCGCGGGCGATGCCGTCGACGTGCCGATCCTCGTGCATCGCGGCTACGGGCTGCCGGCGCTGGCCGGTCGCGACGCGCTGGTAATCGCCTCCTCGTACTCCGGCGAGACGGCCGAAGCGTTGTCGGCGTTCGACGTCGCCATTGCTCGCGGCGTGCCGGTGGTTGCGGTGACCGCCGGCGGGACTCTCGCGCGGCGCGCCGCGGAGACGGGCCGGCCATGCGTGCGGCTACCCGCTGGTCTGATGCCGCGCATGGCGCTCGGTTACCTTTTTCTGCCCGCGGTGACGATTCTCGCCGGCGCCGGTGTCGCCGTCGCGACACCCGCGGACGTCGACGAGGCGCTCGAGGTCATCGAACCGCTGGCCGCAAAGCTTCGGCCGGAGTGCCCCATCGCTGACAACGAGGCCAAGCGGCTGGCCCTCGCGATCGGCGAGCGCCTGCCGGTCATCTACGGCGGCCCCACCACCGGCGCCGTCGCGTATCGCTGGAAGACGGACGTCGAGGAAAACGCCAAGGCCTTCGCGCTCGCGGGCGCGCTGCCGGAGATGAACCACAACGAGATCGAGGCGTGGCAGGCGTCCGCCGCCAAGGAGATGTATGCCGTCCTGCTCCGGGACGCGGGCGAGGCGCCGGAGATCGCGCGGCGCTTCGACGTGCTCCGCGAGCTCATCACGCCGACCGCCGGCGGGGTGAGCGAGGCGCGCGGCCGCGGCGTCGGTCGACTCGCCCGGCTGCTGACGCTGACGTACCTCGGCCAGTGGACGTCGTACTACCTGGCGGTGCTGCGCGACCGCGATCCCTGGAGCGTGCCCATTCTCGACGAGGTGAAGCGGCGGATGCGGCGGCCTTCGCCTTGAGGGCCCGTAACCAGGCGTGCTACAGTGGCGCGAATTCGAGTCGAGGAGGCTTTGCAAATGGCGCGGGATGAGCATCTGTTCACGTCGGAGTCGGTGACCGAAGGGCACCCCGACAAGATCGCCGACCAGATCTCCGACGCGGTGCTGGACGCGATCATTCGCCAGGATCCGACCGGTCGAGTCGCGTGCGAGACGCTCTTGACGACGGGCCTCGTCGTCGTGGCCGGCGAGATCACGACCAACTGCTACGTGGACATTCCGCGCGTCGCGCGCGACACGATCCGCGACATCGGCTACACGCGGGCGAAGTACGGGTTCGACTTCGAGACGTGCGGCGTCATCGCAGCCATCGACGAGCAGTCCTCCGACATCGCGATGGGCGTCGACAACCTCGGTGCCGGCGACCAGGGACTGATGTTCGGCTACGCGTGCAACGAGACGCCCGAGCTGATGCCGTTGCCGATCACGCTCGCCCACAAGCTGGTGCAACGGCTCTCCGAGCGGCGCAAGTCGGGCGCGATCGACTACCTGCGCCCCGACGGTAAGTCGCAGGTCAGCGTGCGGTACGCGGACGGCAAGCCGGTGGCGGTGGAGACCGTCGTCATCTCGACCCAGCACGCCGCCGAGGCGACCGCCGAGCGGATCCGCAAAGACATGATCGAGCAGGTCATCCTGCCGACGATTCCGGCCGAGCTCATCGACGCCACGAAGTGCGTCTTCCACATCAACCCGACCGGCCGCTTCGTCACGGGCGGACCGATGGGTGATACCGGCCTCACCGGCCGCAAGATCATCGTCGACACCTACGGCGGCTCGTGCCCGCACGGCGGTGGCGCGTTCTCCGGCAAGGATCCGACGAAGGTCGACCGCTCGGCGTGCTACATGGCACGCCACGTGGCGAAGAACATCGTCGCCGCGGGACTCGCCGACCGCGCGCAGGTGCAGGTGGCGTACGCCATCGGCGTCGCGGAACCGGTCTCGATCATGGTCGAGACGTTCGGCACCGGCAAAGTTCCCAACGCGAAGCTCGAGGAGCTGATCCGGCGCCACTTCGACTTCACGCCCGCCGGCATCATCAAGTACCTCAACCTGCGCCGGCCGATCTACAAGAAGACCGCCGCCTACGGCCACTTCGGGCGGTCGGAGCCGGACTTCACCTGGGAGCGCACCGACCGCGTGAAGGATCTGCGGGACGACGCGCGCCTTTGAACTGTGAGGGGGGGCTTTGCCCCCCTCCCATGCCTCCCCCCAGGATTGGCGCCGGCACAGCCGGCGCTCGAAAGCGGCAATCAGCAACGCGGCCAGACGAAAGGAACACGTTGACCATGGTTGAGCACGATGTGAAGAACCTGGGGCTGGCGCCGGAGGGGCGGCTCAAGATCGAGTGGGCGGAGCAGTCGATGCCGGTGCTGCGCCAGGTGCGCGAGCGCTTCGCCAAGGAGCAGCCTCTCAAAGGTGTGCGCCTGGGTGCGTGCCTGCACGTGACGACCGAGACGGCGGTCCTGATGCTGACGCTGAAGGCCGGCGGCGCGCAGGTGGCGCTGTGCGCGTCCAACCCGCTCTCTACCCAGGATGACACGGCGGCCGCGCTCGTGAAGGAGTACGACATCCCGGTCTTCGCCCACAAGGGTGAGGACAACGCCACCTACTACCGCCATCTCGAAGCCGTTCTCAAAACTCGACCGCAGATCACGATGGACGACGGCGCCGACCTCATCTCACAGCTGCACGGCGAGACGAACCTCGGCCGTGACCTCGTGCGAGAGGTCGTCGGCGGCACCGAAGAGACCACGACCGGCGTGATCCGGCTACGCGCGATGGAAAAGGAAGGTGTGCTGGCCTTTCCCGTCATCGCCGTGAACGACGCCGACACCAAGCACCTGTTCGACAACCGCTACGGCACCGGACAGTCGACGATCGACGGCATCCTGCGCGCCACGAACATCCTGCTCGCCGGCAAGACCATGGTGGTGGCCGGGTACGGCATGTGCGGTCGCGGCGTGGCCACACGCGCCAAGGGCATGGGCGCCCACGTCATCGTGACCGAGGTCGAGCCCATGCGCGCGCTCGAGGCGGTGATGGACGGCTTCCAGGTCATGAAGATGCCGGACGCCGCCGCGCTCGGCGACGTGTTCGTGACGGTCACCGGCAACACGTCGGTCATCCGCAAAGAGCACTTCGCCCGGATGAAGGACGGCGCGATCCTGTGCAACTCCGGCCACTTCAACGTCGAGATCGACCTCGAGGCGCTGGCGCGGATGGCGCAGGGACGCAAGCCGGTGCGGCCGTTCGTCGAGGAGTTCGCGCTCGGCGGTGGGCGGCGCATCTACGTGCTGGGTGAGGGCCGGCTCATCAACCTCGCCGCTGCCGAAGGTCATCCCGCCGCCGTCATGGATATGAGCTTCGCCAATCAAGCCCTCTCGGCGGAGTTCATGGCCAAGAAGTCGCGCACGCTCGAGCGCAAGGTCTACGTCGTCCCGCGCGAGATCGATCTCGAGATCGCGCGCCTCAAGCTGGTGTCGATGGGCGTCGAGATCGACGACCTCACACCAGGGCAGGAGTCGTACCTCGCCTCCTGGCGGCACGGGACGTAGCGCCGTCCCCCGAGCGCGGCCGATGCGCTCCCCTCAGCCGCTGGCGTTCCTCGTCGTCGCGCTGGTGGTGCTGGCGCTGCTGCTGCAGCTCGTTCCGCTCTACACCGACTGGCTGTGGTTCCAGGAGGTCGGCTACAGCCAGGTCTTCCTCACCACGCTGTCGCTCCGCGGAAGCCTGTTCGGCGCCCTCGCGCTCGCGGTCGCGCTCTTTCTCTGGGCGAACCTGACCTTCGCGGCGCGCACCGCCGCGCCAGACGTCCTGTGGGAGCTCGAAGACCAGCTCGGGTTGCCGGGGCGGGTGGTCATCGAGCCGCTCATTCGCCGGTTTCTGCCGGTCGTGGTGCTGATCATCTCGATCGTGTCCGGGCTGCGCGCCACGGCGCACTGGGAGACCGTGCTCGGGTATCTCAACGGTCCGCCGTTCGGCAGCAAGGACCCCATTTTCGGTCACGATCTCGGGTTCTTCGTGTTCTGGCTGCCGTTCTGGCGTCTCGTGCACGGCTGGGCGATGGCGCTGGTGGCCGGCACGGCCGTGCTGACGCTCGCGCTCTACGTGCTGCAGCGCAGCTTCGTCCTCACCACGCGCGGGCCGCGCCTGGCCGCGGGGGCGCGCACGCACCTGCTGCTCCTCGGCGCCGCGCTGCTGGCATTGAAGGCGGTCGGGTTCTGGCTCGATCGCTACGAGATCGTGTTCTCACCGCGCGGCATCGTGTTTGGCGCGACATACACCGACATCCACGCCACGCTGCCCATGCTCGGCGCGCTGGCGGTGCTGGCCGCGCTCGCCGCCGTGGCGTGCGCCGTGCAAACGACGCGTCCGGGGCTGCGCCTGCTCGCGGGCGCCGTCGCGGCGCTCGCGATCGTCTGGGTCGTCGGCCTCGGCATGTATCCCGCGTTCCTGCAGCGCCTGCGGGTTGCGCCCAACGAGCTGGCCGCCGAGCGCCCGTTCCTCGAGCACAACATCCGCATGACGCGTGCGGCCTACGGCCTCGATCGCATCCAGGAAAAAGAGTTCCCCGCCGACGAGGCGCTCGACGCGCGCGCCCTCGCGCGCAACGAGCTCACGATCAAGAACGTCCGGCTCTGGGACTACCGCCCGCTGCTGCGGACCTTCGCCCAGCTGCAGGAGATCCGCACCTACTACAAGTTTGCGGACGTCGACAACGACCGCTACATCGTCAACGGCGAGTATCGCCAGCTCATGCTGTCGCCGCGCGAGCTCTCCTACCAGCACCTGCAGGGCGGGCGCAACTGGATCAACGAGCACCTAACCTACACGCACGGCTACGGCATCGTGGTCGGGCCCGTCAACCGGGTAACGCCCGAGGGCTTGCCCGAGTTTTTCGTGAAGGACATTCCGCCGCGCTCGTCCGACGTGTTCCCGAAGATCAGCCGGCCCGAGCTCTACTACGCCGAGTCCTCGAACGAGTACGCGCTCGTGCGCACGCGCTCCCAGGAGCTCGACTACCCGGCCGGCGACCAGAACGTCTACACGCGCTACCAGGGGCAGGGCGGCGTCCCGATCGGCACGTGGGGCCGGCGGTTGCTGTTCGCGGCGCGCTTCGGCGAGCCCAAGATCATCCTGTCGGACGACCTCACGGCGGAGAGCCGCATCCTGATGTATCGCGCGGTCGGCGAGCGCATCCGGCTCATCGCGCCGTTCTTCCAGTTCGACCGCGACCCCTACATCGTAGTGAGCGACGAGGGACGCCTCGTGTGGATGCTCGACGGGTACACGACGACCGACCGCTACCCGTACGCCGACCCCGCGCGCGTGCGCGGGATCGGCAACTACATGCGCAACTCGGTGAAGGTGACCGTCGACGCCTACGACGGCGGCGTGCGCTTCTACATCGCCGACGCGACGGATCCGATCGTGCGTGCGTACGCCGCGGCCTTTCCCGGACTGCTGCAGCCGCTCGATCGCATGCCCGTCGACCTGCGGCGCCACATCCGCTATCCGGAGGATTTCTTCGCCATCCAGGCGCGCAAGTACGCCGTCTACCACATGGAGAACCCCCAGGTCTTCTACAACAAGGAGGATCTGTGGGCGGTGCCGCGCCGGACGATCGAGGGCCGCGAGCGAGAGATGGAGCCGTACTTCACGATCATGCGCCTGCCGGGCGAGGTGAAGGAGGAGTTCATCCTCCTCACGCTCTTCAATCCGAGCCGCCGCGACAACATGATCGCCTGGCTCGCCGCGCGCTCGGATCCGGAGCACTATGGCCGGCTCATCGTCTACAACTTCCCCAAGCAGAAGCTCGTGTACGGCCCACGCCAGATCGACGCGCGCATCGACCAGGATCCAATCATCTCGCAGCAGCTGTCGCTGTGGAACCAGCGCGGCTCGACGGTCATCCGCGGCTCGCTGCTGGCGATCCCGATCGAGCAGTCGCTGATCTACGTGCAGCCGCTCTATCTCGCCGCCGAGCAGGGCGCCTTGCCGGAGCTGCGGCGGGTGATCGTCGCCTACGGCAATCAGATCGCCATGGAGCCCACGCTCGAGCAGTCGCTGTCGCGCATCTTCACGGGCCGCGTGGTGCCGACGGCGACCGCGGAGCCGACGGCGCCCGGCGGGCCGAGGGCGGGCGCGCCGCCGGCGGCGGGCGTCGAC
>JBKOZH010000099.1:0-8966 GCA_046725765.1 Candidatus Methylomirabilota bacterium
GAACGTGCTTCGCTTCCGCGTCCATGGTGCGCGCACGCCCACGCGGCTCTACCTGTACGTCGATGGTGATCTCGTCGACACGTGGGTCGACATCGAAGCATCGTATGACGCTTCGCCTGAGCGGGTGTCGTCTGGCCGGCATGCCGTAACCGTGCGAGCGGTCGATGCGCTCGGCCGCTGGGCCGGCGCGTCCACGATCGTGCAACGCTAAGGTCGACGCGACCCAAGCTTCTTCGCCGGTGACTCGACGCTCGAGCGCTTCGGCGCAGTTTGGAAGGGGGCCCACTATACCGGTCTGATGCGTCGCACACAGACCTGACGTCGTATCCGAGCCTCACGCGGACGCCGTGCGTGTCCGTCGAGCGTTCGCGCTGAGCCCTTCTCCCGACTTTGTCACGCCCCGGCCGTCACAAATCAGCTTTGAACTGCCAGTCGCACGCCATGTGTAAGTCCGCATCGTGGCGTGAGTCCCCCGGCATGACAGAGAATTTTTGCCCACTCAATTTTTGCCCACTCTTTGACGCGGCGCTGGACGCTAGGACGGTACCGCCCTTGCATCGTAGGTATACGAATAGACGCGGTATGCGGACCGGCGTATTTCTTCTGCGGTCCGCCCTGCTCGGAGGACGGCGTGGACCTCATCGGCACCGTGAACAAAGGTCAGCGATTGAGCAGCCGGGTCACGACCCGCATCGTGCTGGCGGACGACCAGAACGTGGTCCGCGAAGCGCTCAAGTGTCTGCTCAAGATGGAGCCGGATTTCGAGGTCGTCGGTGAAACGGCCGATGGTCTCGCCGTCGTCTCTCTCATCGATCGTCTCAGGCCCGAGGTCCTTATCGTCGACGTCGCCATGCCGGGCCTCTACGGTCTGGAGATCACGCGCCAGGTGCGCGAGCGCTCGCCCAAGACCGCCGTCATCGTGCTGTCCCGCTACGTCAACGAGTGGTACGTGACCGAAGCGTTGCGCAACGGCGCCTCCGGCTATGTCGTGAAACAGGCGGACGCCCACGAGCTGATGCGCGCGGTGCGGATGGTGGCGCAGGGCCGACGCTATCTGAGCTCACCGTTGTCGCCCGAAGACGTGCAGTCGTGGCTGCTGCAGGCCGAGCGGCTCACGGGCGACTCCTACGAGTCGCTCACGGGCAGAGAGCGCGAAGTGCTGCAGCTCGTGGCCGAAGGCTACAGCAGCACGCGGATCGCGCGGCGGCTGTCGATCAGCGTGCGCACGGCGGAGGCGCATCGCGCCAATGTCATGCGCAAGCTGCGGCTGAAGAATTACACGGGGCTCATCAAGTACGCGCTCGCACGTGGCGTGCTACCGCCGATCGAGCCGCTGCCGCCGGGGTTTCGCGCCCTCAAGCGACGCCGACCGCTGCCGCAATAGCGCCCGCGATCGTCACGGGCGTCTCATACCGCCGTCTCCACGCGACGGCGGGACGCGACGACGCTCGTCATGACATGATTCAGGCCGCGTCGGCGACGCTGGCACGTCGGAGCCGCGCGCGGATGACTTCGGTCGCGATCTCGGCGACGTGATCGACGCGTCCGCCGTTGTCGAGGACAAGGTGCGCGAACGCCTTCGTCGGCTCGACGTAGGTCCCGTGCGCGCCGCGCACGGTCGCCTCGAACTGGGCGAGCACGGAGCGCCGCGTGCGGCCTCGCTCGCTGGTGTCGCGCGCGATGCGCCGGGCGAGGCGCACCTGGTCCGGCACGTCGACGAACACGCTCAGATCGAGCAGCGCGCGCGCCTCGGCCTCGTGCAGGAGCAGGATGCCCTCCACGAGCAGCACCGCGCGGGGCTCGACCACGAGGTCTTCGCCGATGCGCCGGTGCGTCACGAAGCAGTAGCGCGGCGGCCGCACGGGCCGGCCGGCGCGCAGCGCGCGCAGGTGCTCCAGGAAGAGCGCGGTGTCGAGCGCGTCGGGGATGTCGTAGTTCAGCGTCGCGCGCTCGGCCGCCGCGAGGTCGCGGCGGTCGCGATAATAGGCGTCGTGGCAGAGCGTCGACACCTGCTCAGGGCCCAGCGCGCCGACCAGCGCGCGACAGAGCGCGCTCTTGCCCGCACCGCTGCCTCCGGCCACGCCGACGACGAACGGTGCGCTCACGCGGCGGCCTCCAGCGCCCGTGCGGGCGCAAGGCGCGCGTAGAGCGCTTCGTAACGCTCAGCGACGGTGCCCCACGTCAACCGCCGGTCGACCAGCTCGCGCGCATTGCGCGCGATCGTGTTGGCCACGACGCGTTCGTGGAGCAGCCGAGAGATGGCGTCCGCGAACTGGTCGTCGCCGTCGGCGACGAGCGCGTGATGGCCGGCCAGCGCCTCGGGGATGGCGGCGAGCGACGCTCGTGACGCCACCACCGGCGTGCCGAGCGCCATCGGTTCGAGCAGCCGCGCCGCGCGTCCAAATCCAGCGGTCAGCGGGCTCACGTAGACGGCCGCGCTGCGAACGCTGGCGCGCAGATCCGCGAGAGCTCCGGTGACGCGCACGCCGGGCAGCTCCGCGAGCGCGCGCACGGTGGCCGCGACGCGACCCGGGGCGGCGAGCAGGAGTTCCGCGCGGGACGTTCGCCGTCGCACGCGCGGCAGGATCTGGCAGGCCAGGCGCTGCGCGGCGTGCACGTCGCGCGGTGCGGCGAGGTCCCCGGTGAACACGAGTCGCCACGGCTCGCCGCCGCGGCGATAGGCATGGGCCACGTGATCGATGCCCGGCGGGATCACGTCGATGCGCTCGAGCGGCACGTGCTCGGCGAGCGCCTGCCGGTCGTCCTCGGAGTCGACGACGCAGGCAGTGGCCGCGCCGTACCACGTGCGCGCCCATGCCGCCTCCGCGCGTTCGCGAACCCGGCCGGCGAGCCGTCGCCACGGTGTCCCGCCCGCGCGCCGCTCGTCGGCTGCGCGCAGGACGCCGGACTCGTGGGCCGCGAGCACGGTCGGAACCCTCGCGCCGAACGCCAGCGGGGCCAGCCTCGGCCCCTCGACGTGGATGACGTCGGGCGCAAAGCGGACCGCAACGCTCTCGACGAGCGCGGCGAGGGGCCCGACACTGTCACTCCGCCGGGGAGACCATGTGGGACGCCACCCGTCGAGCCGCACGATGTCCACGCGCGCGGCGCGCTCCGCGAGCCACGCGCGCTGCGCCGGCGTGTCGACCCTGCTGGTGGCCGCGACCACGGCCACGGTGTGACGTTCGACCAGACGCGCGAGCAACGACGATGCGACGAGGCGCGCGGCATCGTGACACGGCAGGTACGGCAGCCGTGGCGTGACGAACAAGAGGCGCATGGGTTACGAGGCCCGCGCGGCGACTCGACGGGTCGGACGAACCTCATCGAAGACGCTCTCGATCGGAGCGAACGCGAACGTCGCCAACAGCCCGGCGAGCTTTCGCTCGGCGGTCGTGAGACCGGTGCCATGGCGGAAGCGCGTCGGCGTCATCGGCGCCCGCGTCGGCTCCGCATCGAGCTCCCAGGAGTGCACGTAGAAGACGACGGCGCGCCCCTCACGGTGGTTGACGCTTCCGAGCGCGCTCCGGACCAGTGCGGCTGGGAAGAGCCGGAAGAAGCCGCCGCCGAGCGGGAGGTTCACGCCGGCGAAGCGCGCGGTGCCGACGGGCACCTCCCAGAAGTCGATGCCGTCCACGCTCTTCGCGATGTGCGGAAAGCGCGGCGCGTCGGGAAACCCATAGCGATCGTGCATCACCGGGTACATCGAGGAGTCGTACACGAAGCCTTCCTCGACGAGGACGCTGAAAGCCCACGGCGTGTCGCGGCGGATGGAGTAGTTCGGCGCGCGGTAGCCGCGGACGATGCGACCGGCCGCCTGCTCGACGGCGTGCTTGGCGCGGCGAACATCGGCGCGAAAGCCCGCAGGGCCGAGACGGAAGACCGGCGTGTGATCCCACCCGTGACTGGCGATCTCGTGGCCGCGCTCGACGATCTCGCGCACGAGGCGCGGGAAGCGCTGCGCGACGCGGCCGAGCGTGAAGAACGTGCCGCGCGCGCGGTGCGCGTCGAGCAGATCGAGCAGGCGCTGAGTCTGCTCAACGACCCGGCCGGGCGGTCGACTGAGACCGTCGCCGCCGAGGGCGGCTTCGGGATCGAAGCCCTGGCGGTGCTCCTCGACGTCGACGGTCAGTGCGTTGACGATCCTCTCAGGCAACCTTTCCCCCGAGCTGCCGCGGCATCAGACGCCGCCACGACGGCTCGTCGTATTCGACGGTGGTCAGCGTGCTGCGCTCGTCGTCGTTGAAGATCAAGCCCAGCCCGCGCTGGCGGCCGACGACGTTCATCGCGTCGCGCAGCAGCTCGCGCGGCGTGCGGTTGGCGCGCACGACGACGACGAAGCCGTCGACGAGATCGCGCAGGATGCCGACGTCGGGGTAGGGCAGCGCCGGCGGCGTGTCGAGCACGACGTAGTCGAAGCGGTCGCGCAGCGCCGCCAGCAAGCTGGCCAGGCGCGGTGACTTCAGCAGCTCGTACGGCATCGACGAGACGGCGCCGGCCGGCACCACAGCGAACGCCACGCCGGCCGGACGCGCGACGACCGCATCGACGTTCATGTTCGGGTCGAGCAGGTACGTCGACAGACCGCGCCCCGCGGGCAGGCCGAGCGCCTTGGCCACGCCTGGATGCCGCAGATCGGCCTCGACGAGCACGACACGCGCGTCGGGCGCCTGCGCGAGCGCGCCCGCGACGTTGAGCGCGGTGATCGTGCGGCCATCGCCGCGGCCCGGACTCGTCACGCCCACCGTGCGGGCGCCGCGCTCGTGGCGGAACGTCTCGATGGCGAGCCGCACCGCGCGGTACTGCTCGGCGGCGTGGCTGGTGGGCTCGAGCAGGCTGACGAGGTGGTCGTCGAGCTGGCCCGGCTCGGTCTCGGCCTCGCCGTCGAGCTGCCAGGCGAAGCCGCGGCGTCCGAAGGTGGTGCCGTTTTCACGGATCGGTGCGCCGTAGATCGGCGCGGGCGCCGCCGGCGCCCGCATCGCGGGCGCGCCGTTGCCGTGTGCCGCGCTGCTCGGCGCGCCGTTCGGTGCGGCCGTGCTCGGTGCGCCGTTGCCCGATGCCGGTGCGCTCGGCGCACCGTTGCCCGGTGTGGCGATACTCGGCGCCGCCGCCGTCGGCGTGGGCGCGCTCGGTGCGGTGACGGGCGCGGCGATTTCGGGCCGCGGCTGTGGCGCCGTCTCAGACCGTGGAGGCTCGCGGTGCGCGGGCTCGGGCTTGGGCTCGATCCGCGGGGGCTCGGGGCGCGGCTCGGGCCGCTTCGGCTCCGGATGCGGCGCTTCGCGCCGCGGCTCGGTCGCCGGCTCCGCGGGGTCGGCCACCGGGGCTCCGGCGACGACCGAGTCGCGCTCCTGCTCGACCTTCTCGAGGGCCTTGAAGAACTTGCTCACAGCCTGTCCTCCTCAGGGGTGACTGCCGGCAAACCAGCCCAGCGCGCTGGCGGCGAACGCCAGCAGGAACACGATGATCAGCACGAGGAGGGCCACACCCGAGCGCGCCGCCCACACGGCGCCGTCGCTCGGCACGAGGCGCATGCTGCGCCGCCGCTTCCACTCGCGGCGCTCGCCCTCCTCGAGATACTCGACGGCTTCCTGCACGATGCCGGCGTCGATGCGGCGCTTGCTGTCGGCGAAGCCGGACAGCAGGCAGTGGTCGCACACGATGTTGATCACGCGCGGTATGCCCTCGCTGTACTCGAAGATCTTCTGGATGGCGGCATCGGAGAAGATCCCGGCGTCGATCGCTCCCGCGATGCGGAGACGGTGCCGGACGTACTGCCGCGACTCCTCGGGGCTGAGCGCGGCGATGTGGCAGCGCAGCCCCACGCGCTGCTTGAGCTGGCGCAGCTCGGGCAGGTTCAGCTTGTCCCGCAGCTCGGGCTGGCCGACGAGCAGGATCTGCATCAGCTTCTGGCTCGTCGTCTCGAAGTTCGAGAGCAGGCGCACGGCCTCCAGCGTCTCGACGGTGAGGTTCTGCGCCTCGTCGATGACCAGCACGGGACTCATGCCCTTGTGATGCTGATCGATGAGGAATTCGTTGAGCTCGAACAGGCGCTGCGCGTGCGTGGTCGCGGTGGACTTCACGCCCCAGTCCTGCAGGATGTACTCGAGCAGGCCTTCGATGCCGAGCGCCGAGTTGTGCACGTACGCCACCGGCGTGCTGGGATCCAGCCGCTCGAGCAGCGTGCGTAGCAGTGTCGTCTTGCCCGTTCCGATCTCGCCGGTCAGCACGATGAAGCCTTTGCGCTCGCGTACGCCGTAGATGAGCTGGGCGAGCGCCTCGCGGTGACGGGCGGACTGGAAGAGGAACTTCGGGTCCGGCGTCGGGGCGAACGGCGCCTCACGCAGACCGTAGAAGCTCAGGTACATGACCTACCTCCCGGTGGTCGCCGTCTGCGCCGTGGCCGGCGTGAGGAGGGCGACGAGTCCCTGGTTGTCGTGGGCGACGACGAACGACGTGCCGGCCACGATGCAGAGGCCGGCGGCGACGGCGGCCGTCGCCCAGCGCCGGTGGCGCAGCGCACGCGAGCGGTCCTGCTCGGTGGTGATGCGCGGAATCGCCGAGAGCACCGGCAGCCCCTCGGTCGAGCGGATCTCGTCCACGCGCCGGAACGACGTGTCGACCTGCTCGGCCAGCACGACGGCGGCGCCGCTGGCGCCCAGCGCCAGCGCGAGACCGACGAGCAGCAGGCGGAACCGGTTGGGACCGGCCGGCCGCTCGGGCAGGCGCGCGGGCTCGATCACACGGAAGTGCTCGCCCTTTTGCCGCAGCTCGAGCTCGGAGGCCATGTCGGCTTCGCCGCGCTTGGCGAGCAGCGACTTGTGCAGCTCGCGCGTGGTGTCGTAGTCGCGTGTGAGAATCGACAGCTCCTGCTCCCGCTTCGGCGTGTTCTCGAGCCGCCGCGTCACACTGGCGATCTCGCCCTTGATCGCCTGCATCTCCTCCGCGGTGGTCTTGGCCTCCACGGTCGCCTGATCGAGCTGGGTCATCAGGCTCTGCACGTACGGATTCTCTGGGGGCAGCCGTCGGCCGCTCGAGGCGGCGGGCTTGGGGGCGCTGGCCACGGCCTTCGGCAGTGCCGCCTGCGTCTGCTTTTCGGCTTCGACCCTCTGCTCGAGCCTCTTGATCTGATCCTTGAGCTCGATGATGTCGGGATACGTGTCCCGGTACTTCGTCTGCGCCATCGCGAGCTCCTGGCGCAGAAGATTCAGGCGCGCGGCGGCGGTGTCGGCCGGCGTGACGCTGAGCCCGGTGCCGCCGGGCGTCGTCATCGCCACCGTGGTGTCGAGGTCGCCGAGCGCGTTGGTGAGCATCTGCCGCCGCTCGGTGGCGCGCCGGTTGTTCTCGTGGGCGAGCTGCAGCTGCGCCTGCAGCCGCTCGAGCGTCCGCAGATTGACCTCTTTCTGCTCGGGCAGCTCGCCGAGGTTGCGCTCCTTGTACCCGGTGATGGCGCGCTCCTGGTTCTGCAGCCGTTCGCGCACGTCCCGCAGCTGAGCTTGCAGGAACTCCGACGTGCTCACCGCCTGCGCCTCGCGCAGGCGACCGTTCTCCTCGCTGAAGAGCGAAGCGAGCGTGTTGGCCACCCCGGCGGCGACCACGGGATCGGCTGAGGTATAGGACACCGTGAACAGGTACGAGCGGCTGCCCTCGCGGCGGCTGGCACGATCGTCCACGAGCTCGATGCGGATGTCCTTGCGCATGCGTTCGACGAGGTCGTCGGCGGAGCGCGCGTTGCTGTAGAGCCCGTACTGCTGCGCGATCTGCGTCAGTCGCGGCGCGGTGAGGATCTCCTTGCTCAGCGTGAGCAGCCGCGCGTCGATATCGGTCTCCACGGTCGACGTGACGAACTTCTCGGGGATCGCCGGGCGGTTCACGAGCACGAGCGCGCGGCTCGTCCACACGCTCGGCAGGAACACGGCCAGCGAGACCGCCGCCGTCAGCACGAAGAGGAACGGCAGGACGGCGAGCACGCGGCGGCGGCGCAGGATCTCGAGCAGGGCGGACAGGCCCGGCCCTTTGGCGTTCTCGTCGTAGGCAATTGGCGGAGTGGTGGGCATGGAGGTCACCTCTAGGGAACGACGACCACGTCACCGGACTTCAGCGTGACGTTGTCCTGGCTCTTGTTGTCCTTCACCACACGGTTGTAGTTGAACGGGATCTTGTGCGTGACGCCGCTGGCGTCCTTGCGCAGGATCATGATCTTGCCGGGCGAGGCGAAGTCGCGGAAGCCGCCGGCCAGCGCAATCGCTTCGAGGACGCTGGTGTCGGC
Organism: Candidatus Methylomirabilota bacterium; assembly: GCA_046725765.1. Lineage (GTDB taxonomy): Bacteria > Methylomirabilota > Methylomirabilia > Rokubacteriales > CSP1-6 > AR12. The sequence continues at coordinate 8,267 of JBKOZH010000099.1, forward strand.
CTTGAGCTGCAGCACGCCCGGCTTCTGCACCTCACCGAGCACGGAGACTCGGTAGCTGCGCACGTCGGACACCGTCACCGCCACCTCGGGATTCGGCAAGAACTCACCGAGCGCGTTGGCGAGCTTGTCGCGCAGCTGCATGGGCGTCAGCCCGGCCGCCTGCACGTCGTGCAGGAGCGGCAGCGAGATCTTGCCGTCGGGCCGCACGGGGAGCGTGCGCGAGAGCGCCTCGTTCTTCCAGACCGTGATGATCAGCAGGTCCTCGGGGCCGATCACATAGTCGCTGCTGAGCCCGTACCCGCCGGCGGGCGCGGTCGCGCCCGAGGGCGTCGGCGTTGCGGCGGCCGTCGGCGCGGGGTTGGTGGTGGCGGCGGCGGGCGTCGCCGCTGCGGCCTGGGGGGCGCTCGGCGGCTGGCTCTGCGCGGCCGGCGAACTCGGCGCGGGACGATTCTGCGCGTGCGCGGTGGACACGCCGATGCCGACGACCAACGCGGAGAGAACGACGAGTGACGACTTGAACGTCATGGGCTGTCCTCCTGGTGAAGCACCTCAGCTGGCCGCCGAGTCCTGCTTCAGTCCCATGTCCTTGATCTTGTAGAGCAGCGCGCGATAGCTGATCTTCAGCATCTTGGCGGTCTTCACGCGATTCCACCGGCACTGCTCGAGCGCGCGGCAGATCACCTCGCGCTCGGCCTCGAGC
>JBKOZH010000016.1:0-10011 GCA_046725765.1 Candidatus Methylomirabilota bacterium
GTTCGGCGTGGCGCGTGCGGTGATGGTCAAGGAGATGGGCATCGGCATGGGCATCGCGATCGTCATGGATGCCACGGTCATCCGGGCGCTCCTCGTGCCGGCGACGATGCGCCTGCTCGGCGACTGGAACTGGTGGGCGCCAGGGCCGCTCAAGCGGCTGTGGGAGCGGCTGCGCGTGCCAGCGAGCGCGCTGTAGCGCCGCGCGGTGGCTGGACCTCGTCGCCGGCGCCTAGGGGAAGCTGACCGTCACCGCCTTCCCGGACAAGACGACTTCCTGTGTGACGGCCTCGCCGTCCCCGGAACCGCGCACCGATCTGACGCGAACCGATGACAGCCGGTAGGAGGCCAGCGGTGTCAGCGTTGTGTCGAAAATCCTGAGGACGGCGGCGTCGAAGCGCTGACCAACCTGGAGGGCGCCGAGACCGCTGGGCGATAGATTGAATCCCGCGCTCACCGTCAGCGTCGGCCCCTGGTTGTCCTCACCGAGCTCGAAGTTCCTCACGAAGATCGGCGCATTGCCGTCCAACGCGATCTGGAAGACGAAGTCGAGCGCCCAGGTGCGCTCCCCTCCGGCGAGGACGACAGTACTGATGACGACGGCCGCGACCAGACGCGCTCGCACTCCCTGCTTCACCCACGGCATCATCGGCGGCGCCTTCGGTTGGTGAGCGCGTACGGCTCACGCCGGCGGCACCACGCCGGGCCCCTGCCTAGCGGTGTGAGCTGCGCCCGACCGACGTGCGGCGAGACTAGGGCGCGCTGCCCCGAGTGTCAACAACGTGAGCGCGAACGATGTTGCCCTTGCACCGCGAGTGCTACTTGCGATTGTTGCCCGAGAATGCCGTCGCCAGTCCGAGACCGATGTACATCGTGCCGGGGATCCAGCGGCGCGTGAGCGCCATGCCGCGGCGCGCGCGCAGCCACTGCGCGGCGCTGCCCGCCATCAGCGCGTAGAGCCCGTCGGTCAGCAGACCCAGCGCACAGAATACGAGGCCGAGGAACGCGATCTGCACGGGGACGGCGCCGCGTGTGACGGTGACGAACTGCGGCAAGAACGCCAGGAAGAACAGCGCCGTCTTCGGGTTGAGGACGTTCACGACGAAGCCGTCGACGAACGCGCGCGAGAGTCGCGGCGGGGCGGTCGGCACGGACTCGTTCGCCTCGGCCACCCGCCAGAGCAGCTGGCGCACGCCGAGATAGATCAGGTACGCGGCGCCGAGATACTTCACGATGCTGAAGGCCGTGGCCGAGGCGGCGAGGACGGCTGACAACCCGGCCGCGGCCGCGGTCACGTGGACGAGCGTGCCGGTGTGAACACCGAGAACCGAGACGAACCCCGCGCGCCGGCCCTGGTCCAGCGACCGCGTGACGATGTAGAGGACGGCCGGCCCGGGCGTCAGCAACAGCACGAGGGCGGCGACCACGAAGAGGCCGAGCCGTGAGGCATCCGGGACGACGAGGTCGATCACGGCAGCCGGCTATTTTTCGCGGAAGCGATTGACGATCGGCAGCCGCCAGTCGCGCCCGAACGCACGCGGCGTAATCTTCACGCCGATCGGGCCCTGGCGCCGCTTGTACTCCGAGGCGTCGATCATGCGGATGACCTTGCGCACCGTCTCCGGCGGAAAGCCCGCCGCGATGAGATCCGCGACACCCCGGCTCTCCTCGACGTAGGCCTCGAGGATGGCGTCGAGCACGTCGTAGGGCGGGAGCGAGTCCTGGTCCTTCTGGTCGGGCCGCAGCTCCGCCGACGGCGCGCGCTCGATTACCGACTCGGGGATCACTTGCTTGCCGGCACGCGCGTTGACGTGGCGCGACAGCTCATAGACCAGCGTCTTCGGCACGTCCTTGATGACCGCGAAGCCGCCCGCCATGTCGCCGTAGAGCGTGGAGTAGCCGACGGCAATCTCGCTCTTGTTGCCGGTGGTCAACACGAGCCAGCCGAACTTGTTGGACAGCGCCATGAGCAGCGTGCCGCGGATGCGCGCCTGGATGTTCTCCTCGGTGACGTCTTGCTTCAGTCCCTTGAAGGTTTCCGCGAGGGACTTCCCAAACGCGTTGAACACCGGCGTGATCGGCAGCCGAATGAAATCGATGCCGAGGTTCTTGGCCAAGCGTCGCGCGTCGTCGCGCGTCCCGCGCGACGAGAACGGCGACGGCATCGTCACACCGGTGACGTTTTCGCGGCCCAGCGCCTCGACCGCCACCGCGGCGACCAGCGACGAGTCGATGCCGCCCGAGAGGCCGATTACCACGCGCTTGAACCCGTTCTTGCGGACGTAGTCGCGCGTGCCGAGCACCAGCGCCTGGAACACTTCGTCCACGCGCGGCAGCGGCTCCGCCAGCGGCGCGGTGAGGGCCGCCGTCTCACCGCGCGCCGGCAGCGGCGGCACGCGGACGAGGGGCGCGCGCGCGGCGTCGAGGGTTTCCTTGCGCCGTCGCGAATCCTGCATCCGCGCGCGAAAGACCGCGTCGAGATCGATGTCGGCGGTCACCAGTTCCTCGACGAACTGCCGCCCGCGCGCGACCGTCTCGCCCTGCGGATTCACGATCACGCTCGCCCCGTCGAAGACCAGCTCGTCCTGGCCGCCGACCATGTTCACGAACGCCAGCCACACGACGTCGTCGGCGGCGCGCGTGGCGACCATGCGCTCGCGGAAATCCGCCTTCCCCGCGTGGTAGGGCGAGCCGTTGATCGTCACGATGAGCTCGGCGCCGGCGAGCGCCTGGGTCGTCGTGGGCCCGGTCGGATACCAGATGTCCTCGCAGACGTTCACCGCGACGCTCGTCTGCCCGATCGAGAACACCGACGCCTCGCGTCCCGCCTGGAAGTAGCGGTTTTCGTCGAAGACGCCGTAGTTCGGCAGGAACTGCTTGTGATAGACGCCCGCCAGCGTGCCGTCGTGGATGACGGCAGCCGCGTTGAACAGGTCCTGGCGCCGGTCGACGAAGCCCACGATAGCGGTCAGGCCGCGCACCGCCTTGGTGACGTCGGCGAGCGCGGCCAGGTTGGCCTCGACGAACGCCGACTTGAACAGCAGGTCTTCCGGCGGGTAGCCGGTGATGGCCAGCTCGGGAAAGGCGACGAGGTCCGCGCCGAGCGTGCGCGCCTGGGAGATGCTATCGACGATGCGGCGCGCGTTCCCCTCGACATCCCCCACGGTCGGGTTGATCTGTGCGAGGCTCACGCGGAAGCGCCGCATGCCGGTATTGTAACCGCGCGATGCTATGATCGCCGCATGCCGGCCAAGGTTCCGTGGCTGCCGTCCGCCGTGCCGCCGGGCGCGCGGCCGGAGCGCTGTCCCCGCTGCAGCCGCATCGCGCTGATCCCCTGGACGCTGCGTCGCGACAACCACACCAAAGCGCTACTGCGCACGTGGGTATGCACGGAGTGCCAGCAGCTGGAGGAGCGGCCCGAGCCCGAGTAGCTAGAGTGTATTTACGAAGTCGATCAGCTGGCGCAGCCGCGCGTACGACGTGCGGTTGAACGGCACCAGCAGTCGCGGCAGCTCCGGAAACTCGTTCAGCTCCTGCGGGAACGGCCCCGGGGCCTGATCGATCCGCCCCTTCAGCACGTCGTCGAAGCGCTGCTGGATCAGCACCAGATCGCTGTCGCGCAGCGGACGGTTGAGACGAAAGACCAGGTTCTCGCCCACGATCCGCGACGAGTGATAGACGCGATAGAACGTCATGAGCTGCTCGACCGCCTCGTCCACCGTGTCGACGATCCGATAGAACGACGTGTCGATCGGGTCGATGAGGTTCTGAGCGGCCAGCGTCTCGCGCACGAACGTATCCCAGCTGCGCCAGTACGGCGTCTGATCCGTCTCCACGAGCACCATCGGCACGATGGTCGCCTTGCCGGTCTGCATCAGCGTGAGGACTTCGAACGCCTCGTCCATCGTGCCGAAGCCACCGGGGAAGAGCGCGATCCCGTTCGCCTCCCGTACGAGAAACAGCTTGCGGGTAAAGAAATACTTGAAGGTGATCAGCTTGGGATCGGAGGCGATCCACGGGTTCGCTTCCTGCTCGAATGGCAGCCGGATGTTCAGCCCGAAGGAGCGCTCGCCGCCGGCGCCTTCCTGCGCCGCCCCCATGATGCCGGCGCCGGCGCCGGTCACGACCATCCAGCCGTTCTCGACCATGCGGCGGCCGAACATCAGCGCGGCCATCGCCGCCGACTGCGTGGGCGCCGTCCGCGCGGAGCCGAACACCGTCACCTTGCGTACGTTGCGATAGGGCGCGAAGACCTTGTACGCGTAGCGCAGCTCTTTGAGCTCCGTGTTGGTGACCTTGAGGTCCCCCGCGAGCGCGCCATCTTCGTAGAGCTTCAGCACAGTCGTGAGCATGTGCTGGAAGTAGCCGCGGCGGTCGGACGGCACCGCGAGGGCATCGAGCAGGTCTACGATGAGCCGATTGGCTTCTTCGTTCTGTAGCGCGTATCGACGATCAGGCACAATTCGAGTATACGCTCAGCGCCGGCCGGTCACCGTCATCCAGAGGCCGAGGATCACGAACGCGCCACCGACCGCCGTGAACCGCGTAACGGGCTCGCCCAGGACCAGCGCGGCAAGCAGCGCGCCAACCAGCGGCTGGACCGTGAGAAACGGCGCCGCGCGCGCGGCCTCCACGCGGGCCAGCGCCCAGTTCCAGATGAGATAACCGCCGGCGGTGATCACGAGCGCCAGATAGAGCGTGCCGGCGATCGCGGACGGCGTGGCAGTCGGCCGCGCCCCGGCCGCCCACTCGAGCGCCGCGAGCGGTGTGAGCGTGAGCGCGCCCCAGATGATCGACCGCGTCGTGATCGCCGCGGCGTTGCCGCCGGTCAAAACGGTGCGGCCGAGCAGCGAGTACGCCGCATAGGCGACGCCCGAGAGGACCAACAAGAGGTCGCCGCGCCAGCGCGGCAAGATCTCGAGCGTCACACCGGGCACGCCGTCGAGCACGACCAGCACAGCACCGGCGACGGCCAGCGCCGCGCCCGCGGCTTCGCGCGGCGTGAGCCGCTCGCCCAGTAGCAGCGGACCGAGCACGACGAGGGTCAGCGGCTCGACGACGATCAGCAGCGCGGCGTTCGTCGCGGAGGAGTGAGCGATCCCCCAGTGCGAGAGCGCGTACGCCGCGGCAAAGCCGAGGGCGCCCATCCAGAAGACGCGTGCTCCAGAGCCCGCCTCCGCTGCGGCTGGCGCGCGGCGGGCCAGCGGCAACAACACGGCGCCGCTGATGGCGAGTCGGAGCAGGGCGAGCAGCGCCGGCGGCACATCGTCAAGAACGATGCGCGTGACGACGTACGACGTCGCATAGACGACGTTGGCGACGAGCAGCAGGATGGCGTCGGCGCCCATCCCAGCAGCATACGGTCAACGCCCGGCGGCGGCCTGCCCCCTGAGCGTCATGCAGGTGCTGCTCGCGTGTGCGACCAGGCGATCGTTGGCGTCGCGCACGTCACACGCCACGAGGCCCACCGTGCGGCCCGCGGAGAGCACGCGTCCTTCGGCGCGCAGCTTGCCCGTCCACACCGGCTTCACGAAGTTGATTTTCAGCTCCAGCGTGGTGAACGTCTCGCCCTCGTCGAGCTCGGAGGCGTAGGCGATTCCCATCGCGGCATCCGCGATGTCTGCCAGAATTCCGCCGTGAAGCGTGCCCATCGGATTGGCGTGGTGCTCCATGGCCTCGAACTCGACGACGGCTCGGCCCGGCTCGATCGCCGTGAGGTCGAAGCCGATCAGCTTCGCGACCGGCGGCGGGGGGAGTTCGCCGCTAAGCATCTTGTGGATAGCGTCAAGCATTCTAGCCATGTGGGTCCTTCCTGTTCGGACGCAGGATTAGCGGCCCCACGCGCCGCCTCGGACGGCCGACGCGAGCGTGACACCGAAGAGGACGAAGGCCAGCGCGATCACCACCGCGAGCGCCGCGAGGCCGCCGTCGAGCCGGTTGACCACGATCCAGCCCGCGCTGGCGGCGACGCTCAGCCGCGCGAACCCCGCGAGGAGCGGCCAGAGCAACCGGCCCGCGCCCTGGGACGCGAAATACAGCGCGAGCCCGAGCCCGAAGAAACCGTAGCTCGGCCCGGCGATGCGCAGATAGGTGCTGCCGGCGGCGACAACCTCGGGATCGTGAGTGAACAGCCCCATCCACGCGCCGGGCACGAGCGCCGCGACGAGCCCGATCGACTCGGTGATCGCGAACGCGAGGCCGCCGCCGACGAAGGCCACGCGCAGCGCCCGCGCCCGCTGCCCCGCCCCGATGTTCGTGCCGACCATCGTGACGAGCGCCGAGCCGAGGCCGAAGACGAGCGGGATCATCAAATATTCGAGACGCGCCCCGATCCCGTAGCCGGCCAGCGCGATGGTGCCGAAGCCGCCCACGAGCGCGGTGAGGATCACCACCGTGAGGTTCGTCTGCACGGTGTTGAGCGCGCCCGGCAGGCCCACGCGCAGGATGTCGCGGAAGAGCGCCCAGCGCAGCCGGACGCCGCGCACGGAGAGGCGCACGAGGTTGCGCCGCGAGCGAAGCGCGAGCGCGAGGACAACGCTACCGAGCGTGTAGTAGGTCAGCATCGCGACACCCGCGCCCGCGATGCCCAGGCGCGGGAACGGTCCCCAGCCCCAGATCAGCGCCGGTGACAGGCCGATCACGAGCGGGCCCCCGGCCACGACGACGAGCGCGGGCAGCAGCATGTTGCCGGCGCCGCGCAGAACGGCCCCGAGGAGATTGAACAGCCAGAACGCGATCGCGCCCGCGAAGACGACGTTGGAATACGTGAGCGCCGCCGCGAGGGCGCCATTGGCCCCGCCCATCGCGCGATAGAGCCGCGGACCGCCGACGAGCATTCCGAGGCTGAACGCCACCCCGAACACGAGGGCGATGATCAGCGCGTGCAGGACGAGCGCATCGGCATCGCGCCGCCGCCCGGCTCCGAGCGCACGCGCGACGGCCGAGGCGACCCCACCGCCCATGCCGCCGGCCGACATCGTCTGCATCAGCATGATGAGCGGGAAGACCAGCGCGACGCCGGCCAGCGCGTCGCGCCCGAGCCAGCCGACGAACACCGCCTCCATCACGTTGATGGCCGCCTGCACCGCGATGACGACGATGTTCGGAGCGGCCAGCCGCAGCAGCGTCGGCGTGATGCGCGCCTCGAGCAGCAGGCGCGTGCGCGGCGACAGCGAGGCGGCGTGGTGGCCGCGGGCGTCGGGGGCGGCGGACGTTGCCACGGGAGTCTCGATCGGCGAGGGCACCATCGACTCGGTCCTCATTGACTTGCAAAATACTAGTGACTAGCTGATCTGTCAATGACTATACTGGCGGCATGCCGAAGCAGTATGGGCAGCCGTGCCCGGTGGCCAAATCGCTCGAGCTCCTCGGGGAGCGCTGGACGCTGCTGCTGATCCGCGATCTGCTGGCCGGCCCGCGGCGCTTTCAGGATCTGCTCGCGTCGCTCGACGGCATCGCGCCGAACGTGCTCTCGGAGCGCCTCAAGGTTCTCGAGACGCACGGCATCGTGGCGCGCGAGTTCTACTCCGAGCACCCGCCGCGCGCCGCCTACGCCCTCACCCCGCGCGGGCGCGATCTCGGTGTGGTCGTGGGGGCGCTGGCCGTCTGGGGGACGCGTCACGTGCACCCGGACGCCGCACTGGTCCACGACGACTGCGACGCCGCGCTGGAGCTGAAGTACTACTGCCCGAAGTGCGACACCCGGGTGAGCGGCCGGACGGTGCACATGCGGTCGATGCCGGCGCGAAGGCGCGTCCGGCGCCGCGCGGCCGCCGCACCGCCGCGCGCTGAAAGCTAGGCCAGGCTGTGACGGACGATCTTCGATTCGACCATGTAGATGACCATCTCCGCGATGTTCGTCGCGTGATCGGCCACCCGCTCCAGGAAGCGTGAGATCAGGATGAGGCGAATGGCGCGTGGGATGGTCCGCGCATCCTCCATCATGAACGTCAGCAGCTCCCGGAAGATCTGCTCCTTGAGCGCGTCGACCTCGGCGTCTTCGGCGCACACGCGGCGCGCGAGATCCGTGTCTCGCGTCACGAAGGCGTCGAGCGACTCCTTGACCATGCGCTGAGCCTTCTCGGACATGCGCGGCAGGTCGATGTAGGGCTTGAGCTGCGGTTCGCGGTTCAGCTCGAGCGCGCGCTGGGCGATGTTGACGGCCTGATCGCCGATACGCTCGAGGTCGGTGACGATCTTCATGGCGGTGGTGATGAATCGCAGGTCGCCGGCCGCCGGCTGGTTCAGGGCCAGGAGCTCGACGCACTTCTCGTCCACCTCGATGTCGTAGGCATTGACCTGCGCATCGCGGTCGATGACCTCCTGGGCCAGCTCGCCGTCGCGCTCGATGAGCGCGGTCATCACCCGGCGGATCTGGTCCTCGACCAGACCGCCCATGGCGAGCAGCGTCTGCTTGAGCGCGTCGAGCTCTTCGTGGAAGTGCCGCTGCATGGCCCCCGCCCCTAGCCGAACCGGCCGGTGATGTAGTCCTCGGTGCGCTTGTCGCGCGGGTTCGTGAAGAGCTGCCGCGTGACGCCGAACTCCACGAGCTCGCCGAGGAGCATGAACCCGGTGTAGTCGGACACGCGTGCCGCCTGCTGCATGTTGTGCGTCACGATGACGATCGTATAGCTGTTCTTCAGCTCGAGCATCAGCTCCTCGATCCGCGCGGTGGCGATGGGATCCAGGGCCGAGCACGGCTCGTCCATGAGCAGGACATCTGGCTCGACGGCGATCGCGCGCGCGATGCAGAGCCGCTGCTGCTGGCCGCCCGAGAGTCCCAGCGCGCTGTCGTGCAGGCGGTCGTTGACCTCGTCCCACAGGGCGGCGGCCCGGAGGCTCCGCTCGACGATGGCCTGCAGGTCGCCGCGGTTCTGCACGCCGAGGATGCGCGGGCCGTAGGCGACGTTCTCGAAGATCGACTTCGGGAACGGGTTGGATTTCTGGAAGACCATGCCGACCCGCTTGCGCAGCTCGGTGACGTCGAGGGCCGGATCGTAGATGTCCGTGCCGCCGATGCGGATCGCGCCCTCGATGCGCACGCCGTCCACCAGATCGTTCATGCGATTGAGGCAGCGCAGCAGCGTGCTCTTGCCGCAGCCCGAGGGGCCGATGTAGGCGGTGATGCGGTGCTTGGGCACCGCCATCCCCACGTCCTTCAGCGCCTGCTTGGGCCCGTACCAGAAGCTGAGCCGCTCGATCTCGACCATGGGCGTCTCCATGATCGAGGCGGCGGCGGCGTGCGGATTGAGCGTGACGCTCATGAGCTGTCTCCCCTACACCGCCGAGGTCGCATACTTTCGGCGGAGTCGATTGCGCGTCGCGATGGCGAACAGGTTCAGCAGCACGACGATCACCAGCAGCAGGAGCGTCGTCGCGAAAACCATGGGCCGCGCGGCGTCCACGTTGGGCGACTGGAAGCCGACGTCGTAGATGTGGAAGCCGAGATGCATGAACTTGCGGTCGAGGTGCACGAACGGCCAGAAGCCGTCCATGGGCAGCGCGGGCGCCAGCTTCACCACCCCGGTGATCATGAGCGGCGCGACCTCGCCGGCCGCGCGCGCCATGGCGAGAATCAGCCCGGTCAGGATCGACGGCATCACGGCCGGCAGCACGACCTTGAGCGTCGTCTCGAGCTTCGTGGCGCCGAGCGCCAGCGACGCCTCACGCGTGCCGCCCGGGATGGCGGCCAGGCCTTCCTCGGTAGCGACGATCACCACCGGAATCGTGAGCAGCGCCAGCGTGAGCGACGCCCAGAGGATGCCGCCCGTGCCGAACGTCGGCGTGGGCAGCGCCTCGGCATAAAACAGGCGGTCGATGGCGCCGCCGACCCCGTAGATGAAGAAGCCCACCCCGAAGACGCCGAACACGATGGACGGCACGCCGGCGAGGTTGTTCACCGCGATGCGCACGGCGCTGACGAACGTGCCCTGCCGCGCGTACTCGCGCAGGTAGAACGCCGCCAGCACGCCGAGCGGCGTGACGGTGATCGACATGATCATCACCATCATCACC
>JBKOZH010000264.1:0-3599 GCA_046725765.1 Candidatus Methylomirabilota bacterium
TCGAGCGAGCCTACCGGCGCGCCGTCGTTGGCGGCACGATTCCGTTCATCCGGAGATAGACGACGAGCTGGCCGTGATGGTTGCGGATCTGGTACAGCGGCCCTTGCCAGTAGGTGAAGCGGGTCACCGTCAGGTCCCGGAACGGAAACTTCACGGGCTCGAGGAGCTGAGAGTCGCTCACCTGCGCGAGAGCGTCCTGGAGGCCCTGGAAGTTCTTCTTCAGCAAGGCAATGACCTCGGGCTTCGACATCGTGCCGTGCTGGTGAGCTTCCGTTTTCACGCCCTTCGCCGTATCGACGAACCGCTGGGAGATCCCGGCGAGGTGGATGAGCTGGTCGGCAAACGACGAGACTTCCGGTGTCGGCTTGTAGCCGTACTTCTCGGCCGGCATCGCCTCGGCGATGTCGAGGATGTCGTTGGCGGCCCGCTGGAGGCCCGCCGCCATCTCTTTCGTGATGCTCGTCGCAGGCGTCTGCGCCGACGCCACCGCAGGCATGATGACGAGGATCGCCGCAACGACTGCTATGCAGGCATGGGACAGGGCTCTCATGGTCGCCTCCCGGCAAGACTGTTCGTACATCGTTGACATCACTGGCACAACCTTCGGTAAAGGGCTTCGTATCGCGGCACGATGACCTCGGCGGAAAAGCGTTCGCGGGCGCGCGCCCGTGCGGCGCGGCCGAGCGTGTGACGTCGCGTCTCGTCCTCGATCAAGGCCTCGAGCGCCTTGACCAGCGCGGCCGCGTCGCCGGCCGGCACGAGCACGCCGCTCTCGTTGTCCTCCACCAGCTCTGGAATTCCGCCCACGCACGTGGAGACGCTCGGACAGCCGAAGCACATGGCTTCGAGGATGCTGAGGCAGAAGCTTTCCGCATCCGACGTGTAGAGACCGACGTCGGCAATCTGCAGATAGTCCTCGATGGCGTGGACCTTCTCGCGAACGATCACACGGTCGGCCAGACCGAGACGGCGCACGTCGCCGGCGAACGGCGCGAACGCTTCACCGGCGAGGATGAGGAGCTTGAACGCGCGGCGCGGGTGAATACGTCTGACGGTCTCGAGCAGCAGGTCCACGCGTTTGCCCGGCCGCAGATTGGAGGAATGCACCACGACGAGCTCGTCGCCGAGGCCGAGCTCGCGACGGACGGCCTCGGGCGAACGGCTGGGGGGGCGCGGCGCGAAGAAGTTGTGGATGACCTCGATCGGACCGTTGAAGTCGAGCACGCGCTCGGTCTCGCGCCTGAGCGAGTGCGACACCGCGGTCACGGCGTCCGACGAGGTGAGCGCGTGCTTGATGGCGGGCGCGTATCCGGCATCCTGGCCGAGCAGCGTGGTGTCTGTCCCGTGCAGCGTCGTGACCACGCGCGGCCGCTGCTGCGGCGACAGCATCCCCTGCGCGAGGATCGCCGCGGTGGCGTGGGGCACGGCGTAGTGCACGTGCAGCACGTCGAGCCGGTGGTCGCGGCTCACCTCGGCCATGCGCACCGACAGCGGCAGCGTGTAGTCGGGGTATCGGAACAGTCCGTACTCGTTGATCGCGACGGGATGAAAATGCAGACGCGGCGCGTCTGCGGGCAGCCGAAACGGGCGCTCGTAGGCGATGAAGTGCACGTCGTGCCCGCGCGCCGCCAGCTCTTCGCCGAGCGCGGTGGCCAGCACGCCGCTCCCGCCGACGGACGGGTAGCACGTGATGCCGATGCGCAGGTTGCTCGCCATCTCAGGCACGGCTCGCGGGGTCAACCCGACAGCTCGGTGAACGCTTCATCCGATCGCTCGATGGTCTCCCGTTCCACGTACGTGATGCCCGGCGCCTCTTCTGGCCGAAGATACGCCTGCTCGCCAGCGCCCGTCACGTAGTGCGTGCACCCGATCACCGACTGCATCCAGCGTAGCCGCGTGTCGCGCGTGGGACTGATCTGCTCCTTGCCGAATCCCGACGCCGGGCGGGGGAGGGTGACGTACGAATCGCCGCCCTCGTGCAGCATCAGCGTGCCGTCCCGCACGCGGGCGCGCACGATCTCGCCCTGGTAAGCGACGTCCACGAAGAAGTCGTCCACATCGCACGCGCGGCGGCGCACGGCCGGGTCACTCGAGAACACGACCTCGACGCCCTCGAGCAGGCTCATCCCGCGGTACATGGCGAGACAGAACTCGGCCACGGTCGGCGCCGACGTGCTGCGAAACAGCTCGATGACGGGATGCTCGACGTAGTTGGGCAGTTGCGCGAGCGTCTTTCCGTGCCAGTCGGCAGCGATCCGCTTGGCGTACAGGGGGGAGAACTTGCGCTGCAGCTTGCTGCCGACGGCAAAGTTCAAGTGCGCGGCCTCGCCGGTGGTGCGATGGCGCAGGATCGTGCGTGTCTCGCGCGGGTCGTGGTCGCTGTCGTGGCAGAAGTAGACGACCCGCCCGCCGATCTCCGACTGTAGCCGTCGCGCGGTTCGGATCTTCGCCACCAGAAATCGTCGCGGAAAGAACCCGCACGGCTGCTGGCCGAAGGCGATGACCGGCTCGGTCATGGAGCGCGGCCGCCGGCGCCGGCGCGTCGGGGCAGGATGGCCTGCAGCGCCAGGCTCAGGACGACGCAAGCGGCGCAGCCGATGAGGTTGTACCAGAGGTAGCCGATGTCGAGTGAGAAGTACATCACGATCACCAGCGTCTGCGCGGCGATCGCCGCGAAGAATACCGCGCTGCCGCCGACACGCCGCAGGAAGAACGCCACGAGGAACAGGCCGAGCAGTACGCCGTAGAAGATCGAGCCGAGGATATTGATGGCCTCGATGAGGTTTTCGGCAAACCCGGCGAAGAGCGCGAACGCGACGGCGAAGACGCCCCACACCGCCGTGAAGCGTCGCGCCACGCGCATGTTGCGCGCCTCGTCGGCCGCCGCGAGCGGCCGGAAGTGGCGCCAGAAGTCGATCGTCGTCGTGCTGCCCAGGGCGGCCAGCTCCGAGGCCTTCGACGAGAGCGCGGCCGCGAACATCGTGGCGACCAGCAAGCCGACCGCCCCGTGCGGCAGCTGCGTCACGATGAAGGTGATGAAGACATAATCGGAGTCCTTGATCCTGGCGAGCGGGTCCGCGGCCAGCAGGGCAGCCCTGGCCTCGGCGCGGATCGCCTGGGCGCGATCACTGGCGGCGACCATGGCCGCCCGCGCGGTCGCTTCCCGCGCAGCGTCGTCGGAGCCGCGCGCTCGCGTCCAGGCGAGAATCGCGGACTGGGTTTGCGCGAGCACCGCGGCGTGCTCCGCCTCGATGGCACGGAAGCGGCCATCCTCGGCGTGGCGGAGCCACTCCGCGCGGTTGAAAAACACCGGGTGCGGTGCGAACTGGTAGAAGACGAACAGCAGGGCGCCGAGCATCAGGATGACGAACTGCATCGGGATTTTTAAGATTGCGTTGAACATGAGGCCCAGGCGGCCTTCGCGCAGTGAGGCGCCGCCGATGTAACGCTGCACCTGCGACTGATCGGTTCCGAAGTACGACAGCGAGAGGAACAGCCCGCCGAACACGCCGGTCCACACCGTGTAACGCCGGCTCGGATCGAGCGAGAAGTCCACCGCGTGCAGCTTGCCGAGCGCACCGGCCGCGGCCACGCTGCCG
>JBKOZH010000042.1:0-6648 GCA_046725765.1 Candidatus Methylomirabilota bacterium
GGCGCGCGTCGGCGCGTGATCGAGCGGCCGGAGCGCGGCCAGCGTCGCCGCGTCGTCGGTGCGCGCCTGGACCCCGAGCACGCCCTGCCCCACCGCGGGGACCCAGACGTCGGGCGCGAGCGGCGTCGCATGGCGCGCGGCCATGCCGAGCCGGAGCAACCCGGCCGCGGCGAGCACCACGGCGTCGTAGTCGCCGGCGTCAAGCTTTGCGAGCCGCGTATCGACGTTGCCGCGGATCGGCAACACGCACAGATCGCCGCGCAGCGCGAGCGCGAGGGCGCGGCGCCGCGGGCTCGACGTCCCCACCCGCGCGCCACGCGGCAGCGCGTCGAGCCCGCTCGCGCCGCGGGTGATCAGCACGTCGCGGGCGTCTTCGCGCTCGGGAAACACGGCGAGCGTCAGGCCCGGGGGCACCTCCGCCGGCAGGTCCTTGAGGCTATGCACGGCGACGTCGGCCTCGCCGCGCAACAGCGCGTCCTCGATCTCGCGCACGAACAGCCCTTTGCCGCCGATGGCGGCCAGGCGCGCCTCCGCCCGCCGATCGCCCTCGGTCCGCATCGGCACGATCTCCACGCGCGCACCGGCGGCTTCGAGGGGAGCGGCGACCGCGCGCGCCTGGGCCAGGGCCAGACGGCTGGCGCGCGTCGCGAGGCGGATCATCCCCGTCGCCCCAGGCCGAACAGCTCGTGCACGAGCGCCAGCCACGAGCGGTGCGCGCCGGCGCGCGACGACTCGCGCAGCTTGGTGATCGGCACGTGCAGGATCTTGTTCACGATGCCGGCGGAGAGCGCCTCGATCGCCGCGCGCGTCTCCGGCGAGGCGTCGGGCAGACGCGCCATCGTCTTGCGCACCTCGCCCGCGCGAATCCCCTCCAGCCGCTCGCGCAGCGAGACGATCGTCGGAATGATCTCGACGTCGCCGAGACGCGCGCGGAACTTCGCCACCTCGCGATCGACGATGGCCTCGCCGCGCTGCGCCTCGCGCAGCCGCTCGCGGATGTTGGCGTCGACGACCGACTGCAGATCGTCGATGTCGTAGCGGTAAACGTCGCCCAGATCCTCGACCCCCGCCTCGACGTCGCGCGGCACCGCGATGTCGACGAAGAACAGCGGCCGCGCGCCGCGGCCGCGCACGACGGCAGCCACGAGCTCGCGCGTGACGATCGGCGTCGGTGCGCCCGTCGAGCTGATGACGATGTCGACGGCGGCCAGCGCGGTGGGCAGCTCCTCGAACGGCACCGCGGTGCCCGAGAGCGCCCGCGCGAGCTCCTGCGCGCGCGACCACGTGCGGTTCACGACGTAGACGGGAAACGCGCCCTGCTCGACCAGATGCTTGGCGGCCAGCTCGCTCATCTTGCCCGCACCGAGCAGCAGCACCGCGCGGCCGCTCAGTCCGGCGAAGATCTTGCGCGCCAGCTCCACGGCCGCGAAGGAGACCGACACGGCGTGGCGCGCGATGTCGGTCTCGGTGCGCACGCGCTTGGCAACGGCGAAGGCCTGGGTGAAAAGCGCATGCAGGCCGGGTCCGACCGCCTCGCTGGCCTGCGCGAGCGCGAAAGCGTCTTTCACTTGCCCGAGGATCTGCGGCTCCCCGACCATCATCGAGTCGAGGCTCGCGGCGACGCGGAAGACGTGGCGAATCGCGTCGTCCTCGGTGTGCGTGTAGAGCAGGCCGTCGACGGCGAACGGCTCCACGCCGCGCTGGCGGCAGAGATGCCGGAAGGCCGCCGCGCGTGCCTCGCCGGGAACGTCGGCGACACCGTAGACCTCGACGCGGTTGCACGTGCAGAGCACGACCGCCTCGCGCAGCGCGCCGCCGACGACGAGGTCGCGCAGGATCTCGCGGACCTTGTCCTCGTCCGCGGCCAGCTGCTCGCGCAGCGCGAGCGGCGCGTTCTTGTGGCTGAGGCCGGCGGCGAAGAGCGCCATCACACACCGTGCCGGCCGGGCAGGAAGAGCCCGGCTCCGAGGGTAATCACGAGCGCCGCGAAGCCGATGATCGCGAAGTACGCCGCCCGCCGCCCGTGCCAGCCGCCGGCGGCTCGACCGGCCAGCGTGCCGGCATAGATGACCCACGCGACGACCGAGAAGAACGCGAGCGGATCGAAGGCGAATACGCTGCCCCACGCGGTGCGCGCCCACACCGCGCCGAGGATCAGCCCGGTCGTGAGGAACGGAAACCCGAGCGCGAGCGTGCGATACGTCCAGTGGTCGAGCGTTTCGAGGGGCGGCAGCCGATGGTAGAAGCGGCCCGGGCGCTTGCCGCGGAGCTCGCGGTCCTGCAGCAGATACATGATCGCCCCGGCGAAGTTCAGGACGAACGCGGCGATACCGACGAGCGCCAGCGCGATGTGGATCCAGATCCACGCGTTGCCGAGCGCGGGCGCCAGTGCGGCGGGGCGTGCGGCGGAGGACTTGAGGCTCAGTACGACGACGACGGGCATGACGAACGCGCCGAGCACCGTCACGCCGGACTGCCGCTCGACGAGCATCTCGAGCAACACGACGACCCAGACGGCGACGGACACGGCGTTGGCCAGCGTGCCGAGCGGGGGCCGACCCATCTCGATCGCCAGCAAGAGCAGGGCGAAGGTATGAGCGACCCACCCGACCAGCGTCGTCAGCGAGGCGAGACGGTGGACAAGCGGCTGGCGCTGGACGAGATGCGCCAGCGCCAGTCCCATGGCGCACACGTACGCGACGATCGCGATGCTTAGCAGGTGCGGGTGCATGGCCTAAAACGCCAAAGGCATCGGGAGTTTACCACATTCCCGACTTTTTTATCGGGATCCAGGCCAGCCCCAGATGTCGCCTCAGTGGCGACGCGCGAGATCCAGAAGCGCCGGCAATGGTTTGACGAGGCCCTCGCGGCGCGCGACAAGATCCAGATGCGGCGAGGCCCAGTCCTCCAGCAGCGGCGGGCCGCCATTCCAGCGCTCTCGGCGGTCGAGCTCTTTCAGGTAGGCGCGGCAGGCGCGGCAGCCGGAAACCATGTATCCCGCGTCCTCGCCCTCCGCCTGCAGACGCTGGAGGTCCTTCGTTCCCTCGACGCCGCACAGCGGGCAGCGGAGCTTTGCGAAGCCCCACGCGCCGCCACAGAAATGACATGCGAGGCGGCGATGGCCGCCCTCGATCACGTCGGCAAAGCCGGGCGGCGCACCGCAGAACGGGCACACGCCGCGCCCCCAGTCCACGCCGCTCAGGTGCTCGCGGGCCGGTGCGAGCCACGCCTCGAGTGCCGGTCGCAGAGTCGCGTACGCCAGGTACGCGACCGCCGCGGGCTCGAGGCCGCTCGCCGCCTCGATGGCGCCGTTGCCGACCCCCTCGCGCGTCGGGAGGAGCGCCTCGGGCCCGACGGCACGGGCGTCCCACGCGCCGGCCAGCCGCTGCAGCGTGGCCGCGCGCGCGGAATCGACGGCGGCGAGATCTTCCATCGCCGCCCCGAGCAAATCTTCGAGGCCGCCGGCGTCGAGCGGCGGCGGCTTCTCCGCGGCGAGCGGAAGACCGCGAGCCCAGATGTCGCGGCAGCGGTCGGCCGACCAGGACGGTGCGCGGCGAGGCGGCGTCCACGCGCTCCAGCGCTCGAGCATCTCGCCATAGCGCTCGAGGCTCGGCGCGAGCGCGCGCCGACGCTCGAGCAATTCTCGCCACGCGTCCCGGAGGTCGGTCATGCCTGCGACGCCTCGGACGCGAGCCTGCCGCTGGTCGCCACCAGGAGACAAAACGGAACGGGGGCCGCGATCCGGCCCCCGTGAGCCAAATGAGCCGTCGGTTAGCCTTGGATCGACATGACGACGACGTAACGCAGGATGAAGCCACCGACGAGGACGAGCACGGCCGACACGGCGCCGAGCGCGCGAACGCGGCCGCCGAAGAAGTTCAGCAGGAGCGGCAGGATGAGGCCGGCGCCGACCAGACCGCCCCAGAACAGTGGCGCGAAATGGCCGCTGATGAGTGGCTTTGCGGCAGCACCGAGCAGCGCGAGGAAGATCGCGAGCACGAGGATCTCGATCAACATCGAATAGCGGTCCGCGACCTCGATCTTGTGCCAGCTGTCACCCGCCCGACGGCCGCTCAGCGCCATGATCAGCGCGACGGCCGCCATTCCCGTTGAGCCGCCCGAGGCGAGGAACAACGCGCCCATGAGCCGCGCGTCGGCCCAGAACGGCAGCGCGGAGTTGCTCAGCAGTACGCCCGTATAGCTGGCGAGAAAAAAGCCGAAGAAGATGCCGACGAGCGAGATCTTCCGCCTCAGCACGTGCACCGACTCTGACGACGTGAACGACAGCACCGCCGACACGAACGCGAACGCGCCGAAGACGCCAACCGCCCATGCGCCGATCGACATCGGATCCCAGAACTTGAAGTGCAGCAGCATGTTGAGGAAGCGCACCGGCACGCCGAGATCAACGATCAGCAGCAGGCCACACACGAGCACCAGCGGCAGCGCGAGCAGGTAGCCGATCCGTGCGACGGTCGCGTCTCGCCGCGAGCCGAAATTGTCGGCAATGGCGCCGGTGAAGTACGCGCCGCCTGCGATACCACCCAGGAAGAAGTACCAGACGATCGACATCTCCCAGCCGGGGACTTTCAGCATCTCAGGCGTCCCCCTTTCCGCGCTCTCGGAACGCGAGCACCGCGCCGACGCCGACGAGGATCGCCGAGCCGATTGACAGCAAGGAGTCGACCACGACGTTGCGCTGCGGCCGCTGCGGATTGTCCGGCAGGTTGTATGTCGCCGGCTTGGCCAGCAGCAGGAAAAACGCATTGAGGCCGCCCAGGAAACCCTTGCTGTCGGCGCCGTAGAGCTGCGCCTCCTTGAAGCCCATGGCCTTCAACGTCTCGACGCGCTTGCTCGCCTTGGCCACTAGTTCGTCACGGAAGCCGAACTGGATCGAGTCTGTCGGACATGCTTTCGCGCAAGCAGGGCCGAGGCCATTGTGGATCCGGTCGTTGCAGAACGTGCATTTCTTCGCGGTGCCGGTGTGCTCGTTGAACGCGACGACGCCGAACGGGCACGACGCCACGCAATATCGGCAGCCGTTGCACACGTCCTGGTTGATGTTGACTGTCCCGTATTCGGTGCGATAGATGGCGCCGGTCGGGCACGCTTCGAGACAGCCGGCCTGCGCGCAGTGCTTGCAGACATCGGACATGAGGAGCCAGGCGAGGTCGCCACCGGGCTTGGCACCCGGCGCCTCGACGAACCGCACGAGCCGGTACGTCTGATCCGTGAAGTGGGCGTGATTCTGATACGTGCCCGTCCACTCGGGCGTTTCGAGCCCGAGCTCGTTCCACTGTTTGCACGCTACCTGACAGGCCCGACAGCCGATGCACAGTGAGGTGTCCGTGAACATCGCGAGCGTGCGCGCCATGACTAGACCACCCCCTTCTTCACGTTGCAGACGAAGGCTTTCGTCTCCTGGATGAAGACGTTGGGGTCGCCGACGGTGGCCGACAGGTCGTTGGCGATGTCGCCCTTGCTCCCCGGGAGCTGATCCACGCCCTTCCACCCCCAGTGCCAGGGCAGGCCGATCTGGTGGACCGTCTTGCCGTCGATCGTGAAGGGCTTCAGACGATTGGTGACCATCGCGGTCACGTGCACCTTGCCGCGGGGGCTCAGCACCGTCACCTTCTCGCCGTTTTGGACGCCGAGCTCTTTGGCGAGCTCGTGACTGATCTCGGCGAAATGCGAATGATACAGCTCGGCGAGCATCGGCAGATAGCGTGACATCACGCCCGACAGGTGATGCTCGGTGAGCCGGTACGTGGTGATGACGTACGGGTAGTCCTTGTTTCCGACGCCGGCCAGCTCATTCTTGCCATCGGCCACCGCCCAGATCTTGGCGACCGGATTGTTCTGCTGCTTGCTCAACAGATTCTTCGTCGGCGACTCGATCGGCTCGTAATGCTCCGGGAACGGCCCGTCGTTGAGCGGACCGAAGAACCCGCCGACGAGGTCGGCGCGCATGATGAACGGCTTGTCACCGTTCTTCGCGTCGGGCGCCAGCAGAGGGTTGAAGTCCGGCACGTCGAGACCGACCCACTTGCCCGGCTTGTCCTCCGGCTTCGCCGCCGGCGCGTTCGGGTCCCACCAGATCAGCTTCTTCTTCTCGCTCCACGGCTTGCCCTGTGGGTCCGCCGCCGCACGGTTGTAGAGGATGCGGCGGTTGGCCGGCCACGCGAAGCCCCAGCCATGGCCGAGATAGTCCTTGTCGTCGGCCGGCTTGCGTGAGGCGGCCTTGTTGATGAGCTTGCCGTCCGGACCTTCGACGGTGACGCCGGTGTAGATCCAGCAGCCGGACGTCGTCTTGCCGTCGTCGGTGAGGTGGCCGAACGTGTTGATCGGCTGGCCCTTCTTGTAAACGACCTTGCCGTCCTTGTCGGTGATGTCCTCGGTCGCGACGCCGTTGATCTCCTTGAGGACCTCGACCATGTCCGGGTGATCCGGCTTGCTGCCATACGTGAAGCTCGCGGCCAGGAAGCCCTTGTCGCGCGGCTTCTTCGAGCCCGCATACATCTTCTGCAGGCGATGCGCGAGCGTGCAGATGAACTGCGCGTCGGTCTGCACGTCGCCCGGCGGGTCCACCGCCTTTTCGTGCCACTGGATCAGCCGCATCGTGTTGGTGAGGCTGCCGTCCTTCTCCGC
>JBKOZH010000105.1:0-19734 GCA_046725765.1 Candidatus Methylomirabilota bacterium
CGCGGTCGAGGGCCACATGCACGCGATCAAGCGGACGATCGCGGAGATCCACACGAAGTTCCAGCACGCCGAGATCATGGAGACGCCGGCGTACGGCAAGCTCCTGGTGCTCGACGGCCGCATCCAGTCCAGCCAGGCCGAAGACTTCATCTACCACGAGGCGCTCGTCCACCCGGGCATGCTGGCGTGCGACCGCGCGCCCGAGTCCGGCCTGGTCATCGGTGGTGGTGAGGGCGCGACCCTACGCGAGATCTTGCGCTATCCCAGCGTTAAGCGCGGGGTCATGGTCGACATCGACGACGAGGTCGTCGAGCTCTGCAAGCGGCACCTGCCCGAGATGCACCAGGGCGTCTTCGATGACCCACGCGCGGACGTCCGCCATGAAGACGCGCGGGCCTATCTGGAGCGCTCGACCGAGCGCTTCGACTTCATCACGATCGACCTGGTGGAGCCGCTCGAAGAAGGGCCGGCCTGCCTGCTCTTCACCAAGGAGTTCTACACGCTGGTTCGCGACCGGCTCACGCCCGGCGGCGCCATCACGCTGCAGGCGGGGATGACCAAGCTCAACGAGTTGGACTTCTTCACCTCCATCCATCGCACGCTGCGCGAGGTCTTCCCGGTGGTCGCGGCGTACCAGACCTTCATCTCCTGCTTCGGCACGCCGTGGGGCTTCATCACGGCCACGAAGAAGGTCGACCCGCGGGCGCAGACGCCCCAGATCGTCGACAAGCTGATCTCGGAGCGGCTGCCGGTTGCCAAGCTCGGCTACTGGGACGGGCTCACGCACCAGCACGCGTTCAGCATCCCCAAGCACATCCGCGCCGCGATCGACGCGCAGACGCGCGTCATCACCGACGCCCATCCGCTGATCGTCAGTTAATGAAGATGGGGGACTCGAAGTCCCCCAAGTCCCCTATCTGAGCCGGCGCCGGTGAGCGGCGCCGGCACGCTCGTTCTCGCCTCCGCCTCGCCGCGCCGTCGCGAGCTCGTGGCGTCGCTCGGCATTCCGTTCGAGGTCGTCGCCAGCGACGTCGACGAGACGCTCGACGCGGTGCCGCTGCCGGAGGCCGTCGCCCGTCTGGCTCTCCGAAAGGCCCGGGCCGTGGCGCCTGCGCGACCGGCGGCGATCGTGCTGGCGGCCGACACGATCGTCGTGATCGACGACCGGGCACTCGGCAAGCCGGCTCATGCTGAGGAGGCGCGGCAGATGCTGCGTGCGCTGCGCGGCCGGTCGCACGAGGTCATGACCGGCGTTGCGGTCGTGGATGCGGCGACCGGACAGAGCGCGGTTGAGACCGTCATCAGCCGCGTCACCATGGACGCGTACTCCGACGACGCCATCGAGCGCTACGTGGCCAGTGGCGAACCGCTCGACAAGGCCGGCGCATACGCGATCCAGGGGGCCGGCGGCGCGCTGGTGGTGGCGCTTCAGGGCTCGCGGAGTAACGTCGTCGGGCTGCCGCTCACGGTGACCGCGGCGCTGCTGCGTCGCTTCGGCCTGGAGGTCAGCGCGCCGGCGCGGGAGGCGTGAGGGCACGCCGCGACAACGGCCGCAGCAGCTCGTCCGGCGCCGGAACGCGCGCCGTCGCGGGCAGCGGCAGGTGAGCGCGGATCAGCGTGAACGTCTGTTGCACCTGGTCGGCCGCCACCACGCCGTCCGGCAAGTAGAGCGCCCGCGAAGACCAGAGGCGCACCTCGAAATCCTCCGCCGACACGGTGACCGTCGCGGGCAGACGCTCCGACAGCGCGGCCGCCTCCGCCGTCGCGATCCGATTCTCGGCGGCGAGGACGGCGCGCTTGAAGGCGGCGAGATCGCGGTCGCGCAGCGGCCGGTCGGCGCGCATGAACACCCCGGCGTTCACCGTCGTCGCGCCGAGCGCCTGGCGCACCGCGGCTGGCGTTCGCAGATCGACGAGCACGCGCGCTTGCCCCGAGTCGATCAGCCGCGAAGCAGCCGGCTCGCGCACGAGCGCGCCGTGAACGTCGCCGGTCTCCACGGCGTGCTGCAGACCGCGCTCGCCTCGGCTCACGAGCATCACCTGCGCCGGGCTCAGGCCGGCGCGCGCGAGCAGCCAGGCGAGCCAGGATTGCTCCGGAGCGCCGGGCGCGGCGACCCCGATCCGGGTGCCGGGCAGATCTTCGACCGAGCGGACGAGCTCCTTCTGGCTTTCGGCGACGACGAGGGCGACGGGCGGCGCTGCCGTGAGGCCGAACACCAGCCGTGGCGCCTGTCGCCACGTGCGCGGACCGAACCGGATGATGGCCTCCAGCGAGGTGGCGGCCAGGTCGGCCTGGCCCTGGGCCAGCGCCTCGGCGGCGCCGGGCTCGGCTCGCGTTGTCTTGAGCGTCAGCGCGAGGCCTTCCTTGGCGAAGTAGCCTTCCGCGTCGGCCACGCGCAGGGGAAGATACTCGGGTGACGACATCGGTCCGCTCACCGCGAGCGTCAGCGCCTGCGCCACGATGACCGTGCCGAGCACGCGCTCAGGCCGCCCGGCGCTCTCGGCGTGGCGACGGATTCCCGGCCCGCCGCGCGACGCTGTCCGCGCCCGCCTGCTGCGTCTCTATCGCGATCTTCTGCGCGCGTTCGGACCGCAGGGCTGGTGGCCGGGGGATAGCCCATTCGAGATCGCGGTGGGCGCCATTCTCACGCAGCACACCGCGTGGAGCCAGGCCGCGCGCGCGGTGGCCGCGCTGCGCGCGCGCCGGCTGCTGAGCGCGCGAGCCATCGTCGCCGCACCCGACGGCGTGCTGCTCGACGCCATCCGACCCGCCGGGACGTACCGGCTCAAGAGCCGCCGCGTGCGCGACTTCTCCGCGTGGCTGCTCGCGCGCTTCGGGGGGCGCTTTGAGGGCATGCGCCGCGCCCCGCTCGCCGACATCCGGCGTGATCTGCTCACCGTGCCGGGACTCGGGCCCGAGACCGCTGACGCGATCCTGCTCTACGCCGCCGGCCGTCCCGTCTTCGTGGCCGACGCGTACGCCCGCCGCGTGCTGGCGCGGCACCGTCTGTTGTCGGCGCGCGCGGATTACGAGACCGCACGCGCGTTCGTCGAGACGCATCTGCCGTCGGATCCGGCGCTGTTCAACGAGTTCCACGCTCTGCTCGTCGCCGCCGGCAAGGACCATTGCCGCACGATCGCCCGCTGCGATGGCTGTCCGCTGCGCCACGATCTTCGTGGCGGCGCGCCAGACGGCTGACCTGGTGGCCGCGTTCACGCGGCCTGCTCGAGCAACAGCGCGGCAATACGATCCGCCGCATCGGGCACGGCCAGCGCACACGCTCGCTCGCCCATCTCCTTGAGCCGCGTGGGATCCGCGAGGAGCTCTCGGATGCGCCCGAGCAAAAGCGCCGGGGTCATGCCGGGCTGCGGCAGGATCGCGCAGCCGCCGGCGCGGCCCACCAGCCGCGCGTTGGCGGTCTGCTCGTCGCCGGCGGCTCCCGGCAGCGGGATATAGAGCGCGGGCACTCCCAGCTGGCAGCACTCGTTGACGGTACCGGCGCCAGCACGGCTGACGACGAGCGCGGCGGCGGCGTAGACGTCGGCCAGCTCGTCACCGACCCAAGGACGTAGCGCGTAGCGGCGCGCGAGCGCCGGCGGGAGCGCCTCCCGTCGCGCCTGCAGCCACGCGCGGTCACCCGTTGTCCGGCTGTCGCCGCACTGGTGCAGGACCTGCGTGTGGGTGAGCAGATCGGGCAAGACCTCGCCGATCGCGCGATTGATCGCGTGCGACCCCTGCGCGCCGCCGGTGACGTACACGAGGGACAGCGTCGGATCGAAGCCGAGCTGCTCGAAGGCCGCCGCGCGCCGACCGTGGCGGAGCTCGGGCCGGAGCGGATTGCCGGTGACGACCGTCGGCGTCGCGCCGAAGAACCGCGCGGAGTCCGCGAACGTGACAGCCACGCGACGCGCGACGCGCGCGGCGACGCGATTGGCGAGGCCGGGCACGGCGGTCTGCTCGTGCACGACGACCGGCACGCGCGCGAGCGCGGCGCCCAGGGCGACGGGCAAGGCGACGAAACCGCCCGTGGCGAACACCACGCGCGGCTGCAGCCGTCGTAGCAGACGCCACGCCTGCAGCACGCCGGCCGGCGCATTGACGAAGACGTCGGGCACGTTTTGCCACGCCAGAGCGCGGCGCAGCTTGCCCGTGCGAATCGCATGATACGCAATGCCGGCTTCGGGCGCCCGGCGAGCCTCTAGCCCCCCGCGACTGCCGATCCAGACACACGGCAGGCCGCGTGCGCGCAGCGCCGCCGCGACGGCGAGGCCGGGCGAGGTGTGGCCGCCCGTGCCACCGCCGGCGATGGCGATCATTCTGATTTGCCGTCGGAGCGGCTTCGCAGGGCTCCGCCGCTCGACGGTCGGGCGATCATCGCGTCAGCTGTTCCTCGTATCGCGGTGTCGTTCGAGCGCCAGCCCGATCAGCCGCTCGATGAGCTCGCCGTACGGCAGGCCACTGGCCTCCCAGAGCCGCGCGTACGCGCTCGTGGAGGTGAAGCCGGGGATCGTGTTGATCTCGTTCAGGATGACGCGGTCGCCCTCGATGAAGAAGTCGACGCGGGCCATCCCGGAGGCGTCGATCGCGCGAAAGGCGGCGACGGCGATCTCGCGCACGCGCGCCGTGAGCGCGGGCGCGAGCGGCGCCGGCACGGTGATCCGCGCCTGGCCCTCGGCGTACTTCGTCGAATAGTCGTACCAGTCGGCGTCGTACGTGATCTCACCCGGTAGCGACGCCTCCGGCGCGTCGTTGCCGAGCACGCTGACCTCGACCTCGCGTGGCCGCGACACCGCGCGCTCGACGACGATCTTGCGATCGTACCGCGCGGCCTCGTCGAGTGCTCCGGGCAAGGCCGCGGCATCGAGCACGCGGCTGATGCCGACGCTCGAGCCGAGGTTCGACGGCTTCACGAAGCAGGGGAACCCGGTGACCTCGCGCACGCGCCGTGTGACCTGCTGTGGCCGCTCGCGCCACTCGCTCCGGAGCACGACGGTGTACTCGACGATGGGCAGCCCGTGCGCGGAGAAGACCGCTTTCATCGTCGCCTTGTCCATGCCGACCGCCGACGCCATCACGCCGGCGCCGACGTACGGTACGTCGGCGAGCTCGAGCAAGCCCTGGATGGTGCCGTCCTCGCCGTAAGGACCGTGCAGCATGACGATGACCACGTCGAGACCGCCGCGCAGCTCGGCGGGAATGCCGCCCGCGGGCTCGACGCGGACGAGCGCAGTGGACGCGAGCGCGGTCTCGGCGCTCTCCGCACGATCCGCGAGCGCCTTCTTCACGGCGCCGGTGGAGTCGCCGGTCGGCACAGCGACACGGGCTTGCGATGCGAGCGCGCGGAGGGGATCGCCACCGACGACCCAGCGACCGTCACGGCTGATGCCGATGGGCACGACGATGTGGCCGCGATGCTCCAGCGCCGCCATCACCGAAGCGGCGGAGGCAAGCGAAACTTCGTGCTCGCCGGACCGCCCGCCGAAGATCACGCCCACGCGGAGCGGGGCCATCCCTCGCATTCTAGCAGGGGGCGCGGCCCTTCCCTTAGCGGCTTCGGCTACGAGCGGCTTCCGCTAGCGCGCTCCATTCCGCGGCGGGACTTCCTGGATGAATCCGTTCGCCACGAGTCGGTCGTCTTTTTGCGGAATTCCGAACAGTTTGACCTGGTCGCCGGGACGGACGGCGTCGCGCGTCCACTCGCTCAGCCTGCTGACGTCGATCCACACGGTCTCGCCCGGCCGCGTCTCGACAGCAAACTCTCGGACCGTCACCGCCGTCACCGTGCCGCTCACACGCCATAGATCCTCGGGGCCGGTCGCTTCCTCGGCCGGCGGCGGCGGCGGGGCGTTCGGCACCACCGCCGCTGGCGGTACTACGCCGACAGGAGGATTCGGCACCGCCGCAGCAGGCGGGTTGGTCACCGCGCCCGGTGGCGCCGTCGGCGCGACCGCTGTCGCCGGCGGCGCGACGGTCTGACGAGGCAGCGATGCCGGCGGCGGCGCGGCATCCGGCTGTGCCGGCACCGGCGGCGCGACGAACGTCAGCGCGGAATCGCCGGGTCCGACGACGACCGCGGCGACTTCGTGCGGTTGATTGCCTTCGACGCCGACGAGGGAGATGGCGCCGCTGATCGTCGCGGCGCTCATGCGGCGCGCGCGGCTCACGTCCGCGTAGTACACGCCGCCGTCGTCGCCACGCACCACGATGAACGGCTCCGCGGACAGCGACGGCGGCCACTCGAGATTGCCTCGTAGCAGGCGCGGGTCACCGGGGGCGGCGAGCGCCGGACCGGCGAGCATGAGAATCGTGACAGCGGTGAGGGGCACCTTCATAGAGCACCTCCGCGCGGCAACAGTCGCGCAAACTCGGTGCCAGGGACTACGTCGTGCCGCTGCGCTTGCTCTCGCGCCACCGGCGCCATTCCTCCAGGCGCCGGGACAGCTCGGCTTCCAGTCCCCGGTCCGTGGGACGATAGTACCGCCGCCCGCGGAGCGATTCAGGCAGATGCTCCTGGTCCACACGCGCCTCCGGCGCATCGTGCGCGTACTGGTAGCCCGCGCCATAGCCGAGATTTTTCATCAAGCCCGTCGGCGCGTTGCGAATGTGCAGCGGCACCGGCTCGGCCGGCGCGGCGTCGACGTCGGCGCGCGCTTCGTTGTACGCGACGTAGGCGGCGTTCGACTTGGGTGCGAGTGCCAGATAGAGCGTCGCCTGCGCCAGCGCCAGCTCGCCCTCGGGCGAGCCGAGAAAGTCGTACGTCTCCTTCGCCGCCAGTGTGAGCGTCAGCGCCTGCGGATCGGCGTTGCCGACGTCCTCGGAGGCGAAGCGCACGAGGCGTCGAGCGACGTAGAGCGGATCCTCGCCGGAGTCGAGCATGCGCGTCATCCAGTAGAGGGACGCGTCGGGATCGGAGTCGCGCAGCGACTTGTGCAGCGCCGAGATCAGGTTGTAGTGCTCCTCGCCGCTCTTGTCGTAGAGCAGCGTGCGGCGCTGGCCGGCTTCGCGGATCGTGGCGGCGGTGATCGTCTCGTCTGCCGCGAGCTGCGCGGCGAGCTCCAGCACGTTCAGCGCGGCGCGCGCGTCGCCGTTGGCGAGGCGCGCGATGTGGGCCAGCGCGTCGCCCGCGACGCGCACGCCGGCGGCGCCGAGACCGCGCTCCCGGTCTGCCAGCGCGGCCTTCAAGATGGAGATCACGTCGGCCTCGGCGAGCGGGCGCAGGACGTAGACGCGACAGCGCGAGAGCAGCGCGCTGTTGACCTCGAACGACGGATTCTCGGTCGTGGCGCCGATCAGCACGATCGTGCCCTTCTCGACGTGCGGCAGGAAGGCGTCCTGCTGCGCGCGATTGAAGCGATGGATCTCGTCGACGAACAGGATCGTGCGCCGCCGGCGCCGCGCGCGCTCGGCTTCCGCCTCCGCGACGACCTGACGGATCTCCTTGACGCCCGAGAGCACGGCCGAAAACGCCACGAACCGCGCCCCCGTGACGTGCGCCATCAACGAGGCCAGCGTGGTCTTGCCGGAGCCGGGCGGCCCCCACAGGATCATCGAGTGCAGCTCGCCGCGCTCGAGCGCCGTGCGCAGCACCCGGCCGGGACCGAGCAGATGCTCTTGGCCGACGACGTCGTCGAGCGTGCGCGGCCGCATGCGGTCGGCCAGCGGGCCCGGCGGTGCCGGGCCGGCGGCGCTCGCGGGCTCCGGAAACAGCTCCATCTATTGCCGCAGGGGGGAGCGGCTGCTGCTCCCTCCTGCACCCCCCAGCAGGGAACCATCGCCGTCCGAAACGCGCGCGCGCAGCAGGGCCGGCAGGTCGGTGAGGTCGCCGAGTTGTGCGATCGGCGTGATCTTCCAGCGGCTCATCTCACCGTCGCGCGGGCGATACGCGATGAACGGCACGCCCGCGGCGGCGGCGGCGAGCCCGTCCACCCACGAATCGCCGACGACGACGGCGTCGCGCACGCCGGCGAAGCGGGCGGCGATGACACGCCAGCCGGCGGCCGAAGGCTTCATCTCTGTCATCTCATCGCGCGTGACGACGAGATCGAGTGCGTCGTGGAGGGCGAAGCGCCCGAGCGCGACGTCCGTGACCTCGCGCGCGTTGTTCGTCCACAGCGCCGTGGCGAACCCGGCCGCGCGGGCGCCGGCAAGCGCCTCGCGCGCGCCCGGCTCGAGCCACGCCTCCGCCACCGCGCGGCGCTCGTGGTCCAGCGCGATGTCCCACACGGGCGTGCTGATGTCCGGCGCGTGATCCCGGCACCATCGGACGAGCTCGCCGACGCGGTAGCGCTCCTCCCGCGCCGGCAGCGGACCGCGGCACTGCTCGATGTACGCGCGCATCTCGAGGGCCATCGCGGCCAGATCCAGCGGCGACGAGACGAGCGTATGATCCAGGTCGAACACGCACAAACGCACGCTGGCACCGTATCATAGCGATGCAGGGAAATGTTTTTCCGTCTCAAGGGTTTTCGCGAACACCGAGGTTAGTGCTACGCTGCATTTGATGAAGCGCCGCGCGCCGCGCATCCTGGCCGGCATCGCGCTCCTGCTCGCGTCCCTCGTGTCTCCCGCCACCGCGCTCGAGGAGGCGGATCGCTTATGGCTCGTCGGCGAGCGCGCGTTCGCCGATGGTCTGTTTTCCGTCTCGCGCCGGGCGCTCGAGCGCTTCGTTGCACAGTATCCCAAGGACTCGCGCGCGGGAGAGGCGACACTGCTGCTCGGCAAGTCGCGACTGCAGGGAGGCGACGCGCCGGCCGCGCTGGATGCGTTCAAGCGCGCGCAGACGCTGACGCCGCCGCCCGGCCGTCCCAACGAGGCGCGCTTCTGGGAGGCGGAGACGCTCTTCCGCCTCAAGCGCTTTACGGAGGCGCGCGCGGCCTACGACGCCGTCCTGATGACCGATGCGGCGGGACCGATGGCACCCGACGCTTTCTATGGTCGCGCGTGGAGCGACATGGAGCTGAGTCGTCCCGAGGCGGCGGTGTCAGGCTTCCGCGAGATGCTCGCCGCGTTTCCCGACCACGCGCTGGCGCCCTCGGCCGCGGTGCAGGCGGCGCGGATGCTCGTGGACTTGAAGCGATCGACCGAGGCGCTGAGCGTGCTCGCCGACTTTCCCAAGAAGTATCCGACCTCTCCGCTCCTCCCCGACGCGCAGTTCTGGAGCGGCTGGATCAAGGCCACGAACGGCAGCGAGTCGCGCGCCGGGCTCGCGGAGCTGCGGGCGTTTGTGGCGGCGAATCCCAATCACGCGCAGGCGCCGGCGGCGCGGCAGCTCATCGCTCAGACGCTCGGGCGCGCTGGCGATCGCGACGAAAAGCTCGACGCCTACAAGATGTTCATGGAACAGAAGCCGCCGACGGCGGACGCGCTCTACAATGCCGCGAAAATCGCCAAGGATCTCAGCCGCCCGCGCGATCAGGAGGCGGCGTGGAAGCGTCTTTCCACGGAGTTTCCCGATCACCCGCTGACGCGAAAGGTCGCGCTCGACGCGAGCAAGGACGCCTTCAAAGAGAAAAGCTGGAAATCGGCGGTGACCTACGCGACGCAGGCCACGCAGAGCGACGATGACGCCGTGCGCGCCGAGGCGTGGCTCCTGGTCGGTGAGTCCGAGCTCAAGCAAAAGCACTTCGCGCCGGCGGCAAAAGCGTTCGAGGCGGTGGGCGCCGTGGCCGACGTCGACGCCGAGGTGCGCTTCCGCGCGCTGGCCGGCCTCGGACTCGCGCGAGAGGAGCAGCAGGAGTGGAAGGCGGCCTTGGCGGCGTACGAGGCGGTCGCCAATCGCAGCCCGGATACGACGCTCCGCAACTGGGCGCGCGAGCGCGCGAATGCGGTGAAGACGCGCATCGCGCAATCGACACCCAAGCCCGCGCCCAAGCCGGCGCAGCCGTCGTCGCCCGCCAAGAAGGACGGCAAGTCGTGAGGCGCACGCTCGCTCTCGCGGCGATCTGGCTCGTGCTGGCTGGTGCGGCGCCGCGGCCGGTCGAGCCGCCGGCGCCGGATCTCGCGCGTCTGATTCCCTTCGCCGAAGCGCCGTCGGAGAAGCCCGCGCTCACCGTGGAGCTGCCGCTGCCGCCGCCGCCGGTGGAAATGCCCGCATTCCCGCCCGCGCCGCCCGCGCCACCCACCGCCGACAAGCCGATCGCCTTCGTGCACCCGCCGCGGGCGCTACCGTGCATCGGCTCGTGGCTCGGCGTCGCCAGCGAATCGCTCGAGTGCGGGCGCGCGCGCTTCCAGCGCGGCGAGCTCGACGACGCCGCCAAGGCGCTCGAAAACGCCACGCGTAAGGCGACCGAGCGCGAGCAGCTGCGCGAGGCCCGCTACTGGCTCGGGGAGACGCTCTGGCGGCTGGACCGCACGGAGCAGGCGGACTGGCTCTTCCGTCAGGTCGCGCAGGACGCGCCGCGCGAGGAGTTTGGCGCGTGGGCGCTGCACGGCGCGGGATGGAGCGCGTTGCGGCTGCGCGAGGCGGCGCGCGCGCGCGACACGTTCAGCGCGCTGCTCTCCGGACCGATGCCGTCGCCGCTCGACGGCTGGGGCCGGCACGGTCTGGCGCTTTCCCACTACGCGCTCGGACGCTGGGAGGCCGCCGACAAGGAATGGACCGAGCTCGAGTCGCGCGGCGTGCCGCCGGCGCTCGTGCGCGACGTCCTGTTCTGGCACGGCGACACGCTGGGGCGCGTCGGGCAGCCGGCGCGCGGCGAGATCAAGCTTCGTCAGTTCACCCAGGGCGGTGCCCATCCATTCTTTCCCGCCGGCGTGCTGCGGCTTGGCTGGTGGGCGCTCGCGGCCGGCCACGTTCCCGAGGCACTCGCCGCGTTCCGCGCGTATTCGGGCAGCGCCGAGACGGAATGGGCGACCGCCGGGCTCGCCCAGGCGCTGCTCGCCAGCGGCGACTGGGCCGAAGCGCGCAAGAGCGTCGCCGCACTGACCGCGCGGCGCTCGCCGCTGGCGTATCCGCTGCTCTTCCGGCTCGCGCGCGCCGCGGCCGAGACGAGCAAGCCGGTCGACGCCGAGGCCGTGTACCAGGATCTGCTCGGCGGCCGTCTCGATTCGCCCGCGCGGGCCTGGGTCCTCCTCGTCAAGGGCGAGGCGCAGCGCGCGCAGGGCAACCGCGACGACGCGCGAACGCAGTTCGAGCTGGCGCAGAAGGTTGCGGCCGGCTCGCCGGCGGCGCATCAGGCCGCCGTCCGACAGGCGCGCGTCGATTTCGAGCTGCGCGAGTTTCGACAGGCCGTGAGCGATCTGACGCCCGTGCTCAACGCCAAGCCCGCGCCGGCGCCCGACGTGCTCCTGCCGGCGCTGCTCTTGGAGGGTGAAGCGGCGTACCAGGCGGGCGATTTCGGCGCGGCCGCAGTGGCATTGCGGCGCTTCCTCGTGGAATTCCCGAACGACCCGCAGGCGCCGATGGCGCGCACGGCGCTGGCGTGGACGTACCTCAAGCAAGGGCGCAAGGGTGACGCGCGCCGCGAGCTGCTCGAGGCTGTTCGCGCGGCGCCCGACGATTCGCGCGCGCCGGGGGCGCTGCTGCTGGCGTCGGAGCTGGCGCTCGACGCCGGTGATCTGACCGCCGGCCGCGAGATGACCGATCGCATCATCGCCGCGTATCCCACGCACCAGCGCGCCGATTTCGCCCGCTTCAACCGGGCGCTCGCGCTGCTCCGTCAGGGCGACGCTCCCGCCGCGGAAACGGCGATGCGCGATTGGCTTGGACGCGCGCCCTTCCCCGCGCTGTTCGGCCGCGCTCACGCCGTGCTCGGCACCGCGTTGCTCGCGCGCGGCAAGCGCGACGAGGCGCTGCGCGAGTTCACGCTGGCGCAGAAGGACGGCGCCGTCGCGTTGGGGCAGCTCGGCACCGCGAACATCGCGCTCGCCAGCGGCCGTCGCGACGACGCCGAGAAGCTCTACACCACGGTGCGCGACACCGGCACCCCGGACGAGGCGGCGGCGGCCTCGTACGGACTCGCCGTCGTCGCCTACGCCAAAGGCTCGCTGGGCGAGTTCAAAGCACCCGCGCAGGCGGCGTTGTCCGGGCTGCCGTCGGGCGCCGCTGGCGCGTCGCGTGGCGCGCCCCTGCTGTACGCGCTGACGGCGATCGCCGTCGAGGACAAGGACTGGCCGACGGCCCTGAGCACGGCGCGTCGTCTCGTGAACGACTATCCCAACGCCGACGTGGCGCCGGACGCGCTCGAGCGCGTGGGCGCCGGTGCGGCGGCGGCCGGGGCGTGGCCGACCGCGCTCGAGAGCACGAAGCTGCTGCGCGACCGCTATGCGCAACATCCGCTCGCGCAGGGCGCGTGGCTGCGGCTGGCCGAGGCGCAGATCAATACCGGCCGGCCGGCGGAGGCGCGGCCGGCGCTCGAGCAGTACGTCGCCACCGGGCCGAAGGACGCCGACGCGGCTCGCGCATGGCTCGCGCTGGCCCGCGTCCGCGAGGCCGCCGGCGACCGCAAGGGTGCGCTGGAGGCGTACTCGCAAGGGCCGCGCGACACCAACGGGCCGGGCTGGACGCGCGAGCTGCAGCTGAACCATGCGCGCCTACTGGTCCAGGAAAAGCGCTGGGACGCTGCGCGCCCGATCCTCGAGCGGCTGCTCAAGACCAGCGAGGGCGGCGCGGCCGCCGACATCGCGCTGGCGCTGGGCGAGACGTACGCGGGCGAGGGCGACACGCAAGCGGCCGTCGAGTACTACCTGAGCGCGGCCTACGTGGCGCCCGACAGCCAATCGGGGCGTCAAGGCCTGCTGAGCGCGGCGCGCACATTCGCCGCGAGTCGCCAGTCGGATATGGCAACGAGCGCGTACAAGAAGCTGCTCGCTCAGAGCGATCTGCCGGCCGCCGTGCGCGACGCCGCCCGCAAAGAGCTGGCGGCGCTTCCGCGCACAGCACCGTGAACGGCTACGGCGGCCGCCTCCTCTTCGTCGATCTCACGACCGGCACCACGCGCGTAGAAGCGCTCGCCGACTCGACGGCGCGCGCGCTGCTCGGCGGCAATGGGCTCGCGGCGCGCATTCTCTACGATCGCGTGCCCGCGGGTGTCGATGCCTTCGATCCCGCCAATGCCGTCGTCTTCGCCGTTGGCCCGATCACCGACACCACCGTGCCGGGCAACAGCCGCGCCCTCGTGGCGAGCAAGTCGCCGCTCACCGGCCTGTTCTTCGACTCGACGTTCGGCGGTCGCTTTCCCGCCACGCTCAAGCGCACGGGCTTCGACGCCGTCTGCCTGACCGGCCGCGCGCCGGCGCCATCCTACGTGCTCGTGACCGAGGATGGCGCGGTGCTCAAGCCCGCCGACGCGCTGTGGGGGCGCTCGACCCGCGACAGCGTCGCGGCGCTGGTCACGGCGGAAGGCGCCGACGCTGATGCGATCGCCATCGGCCCGGCCGGCGAGCGCCGCGTGCGCTTCGCGGCCATGGCCCACTACTGGAAGAATCGCGAGGGCGTGTCGGGCCGCGGCGGCATCGGCGCGGTGCTGGGGAGCAAGAACGTCAAAGCGGTCGTCGTGCGGGGCGCGCGCAAGACGACCGTCGCCGACGCTCCCGCGCTCAAAGCATTGCTGGAGGAAACGCGCGAGCCGCTGACGACCGGCACCAAGGCGCTGTCGACGTACGGCACGCCGTTTCTCGTGGGTCCCATCAACGCGCTCGGCGCGCTGGGCGCGTTCAACCTCAAGACCGAAGTCTTCGCGAGCGCGCGGGTCATCGGCGGCGAGGAGATGAAGGCGCACTACCATGACCGGGACACGACGTGTCTCAAATGCCCGGTGGCGTGTGGCAAGCAGTACGCGATCGCGGAGGGCGAGTTCGCTGGCCGCCGCGCGAAGATGCCGGAGTACGAGACGATCTTCGCGCTCGGTCCGATGCTCGGCATCGACAATCCCGAGGCGCTGATCCTCGCCAACGACCTCTGCGACCTCGGCGGAATGGACACGATCTCCATGGGCGTCACGCTGGCGTTCGTGGCCGAAGCGCTCGAGCGCGGCTGGCTCACGAAGGCCGACGTCGGCGTGCCGTTCGGCTGGGGCGATTGGCGCGGCATGCTGCGCCTGGTCGAGATGACCGCCGCGCGTGAGGGGTTCGGCGATCGGCTCGCCGAAGGCGCCTGGCGGCTGGCGGCCTCGGTCCGGCCGGATGCCACGAATCTCGTGTATGCGGTGAAGCGCCTGGAGCTGCCCGCGCACTCGGCGCGCGCCCTCAAGGGCCTGTCGATCGGCTACGCGACCGCCACCCGGGGCGGCAGCCATCACGACACGCGGCCCACGCCTCAGTACGCGCCGACCTTCGACCGCCGCGGTACCAAGGACAAGCCCGCGTTTGCGATGCGCAGCCAGCATTTCACCGCGATCGGCGACTCGCTCGTCATGTGCCGCTTCACCTCCGAGCGTGGCTTCGGCCTCTTCGTCGGAGAGCCGTACGCCCGCATGGTGCGCGCGGTCACGGGCTGGGATGTCAGCGCGGACGAGCTCGAGCGGGTGGGGGAGCGGATCGTCAACCTCGAGCGGCTCTTCAACGTGCGTGAGGGGGTCCGCCGCGCCGACGACACGCTGCCGTGGCGCGTCATGCACGAGCCCATCCCCGAGGGCCCCTCGGCCGGGATGCACTGTCCGCCCGACGAGCTGCGGGAAATGCTCGACGTGTATTACGGATTGCGCGGTTGGGACGCCGAGGGTGTGCCGACGGCCGCGCGCGTGGCCGCGCTCGACCTCTGACCGCTCGACAGCACTGGTACAGTGTGACTACAGGGGCCTGGAGGAATCCATGCTCGTCGTCTGCATATTTGCCAGCGCCCTGGGTGCCCTCATCATGTGCCTGCTCGTCCTCCGGGGCGGGTTTGCACCGACCAACTCCGAATCCGGCCCCACTGATCGCGATGTCCTGATCACCCGGCTGGGCCACGCGGCCGCCGGCGTCTGCTTCGCGACCACGGCGATCGTGGCGACGGTGCTATTGGCGCGGAGTCCTGCGCCCCGCCCGATGGCTGCGACCGAGCCGGAGCTCAGCGTGCGGCTGGCCGCCGTGGACCGCGACCGCGAGCGTCTCGGCGAGCAGATACGAGCACTTGGCAGCGCGGTGCAGACGCTGCGTGACGAGGTCGGCAGTATGGGCGGCGGCGTGCAGGGCACGCGCGCGCGCCTCGATCAGGCCGAGAGTCGCGTCGCGCAGGCGGAGGCCGCCGTGGCGAAGGCCGAGGCGGCGGTGGCGAAGACCGATGCGGCGCTGAAGCGCGTCGCCGACGACGTCGAGAAAGCTGCGCGGGTGCGCTACGTCGAGCGGCCTGCTCCCGGACGGCCGGCGACGGCGGCCGTCCGGGAGACGACGGTGGTGGCACCTCCCGCGCGAGAGATCGCTGCGGCGGCGCCGGCCCGCCGGCCGTCGACGGAAGTCGAGCGCTCACACGACAGCGCACCGACACCGGCGCCGGAAACCGCGCCCGCGCCGGTTGTCCCGTCGCCGGCGCCCGCCGCGACCGCACCGCCGAAGCCCGCATCGGCGGCTCCGGCTCCAGCAGCCGCTGCGGCCTCGGCGCCGAAGCCCGCAGCGCCACCCAAAGCGGTCTCGGCGCCGAAGGCTCCGCCGGCGCCGCAGGAGTCATCGGAGACGGGCATCACCGACAAGGTGCGCAAGGACTGGGACACCATCCGTAAAGGCTTCTCGAGCGCCGGCGACGACATCACGTCCGGATTCCGGCAGCTCGGTCGGAGGCTGACCGGCCGCGACTAGCGCGTCGGCGCGCTTTTTCCGCGGCGCGCTTCTTTGAGGCGGCGTTGGACGTCCGCCAGCCGCTCGCGTGCCGCCGTCGCCTCGCGCTCGAGCGCGGCGACTTCCGCGGCGCGCGCGGCGGCGGCGCGGCGACGCGCCTCGGCCTCCTGCCGGCGCTGCTCGGCCTTCTCGGCGCGCTCGCGCGCTTTGGCCTCGTGCTCGCGGGCTTTCGTCTCGCGCAAGCGCGTCTTCGCGTCGTGCGCGCGCGTCTGCGCGTCTCGCGCGCGAGTGTCTGCGTGTCGCGCGCGCTCATCGTCAGGCGGGCGCCGCTGGGCGCCATCGCGTTGTCCAGCGCCGCCTTGCACCAGACGCAATCGCCCGCTGCCAGTGAGCGCATCGAAGCCCGGCGCCTGTAGCTCTTCGGTCAACCGGCCGTGCGCGAGCGCGTCGGCGTGATGTCGATCAGCCGCCGCGCCCAGCAGCGTGTCGCCGATGCGCCGTCGGGCCTCGGCCGACAGTGAATAGCCCGCCTCCGATAGCGCCTGCTCCGCGCGCTGTACGAGCGTCTCGAGCTGCGCGCGCTCGGCGCGCATCGCCTCCATTGCGCCGCGCGGGTCGGACAGCTGCGTGCGGCGCAAGCGCTCGACGGCCTGCAGGAAGCGCGTCAGCGGCGCCTGGGCGTGTCGCGCGAGCTGATTGACGGCCCACAGCGTCGCGCTCGGTCGGCGCAGTCCGGCCACGGCGCGCGCCGCTTCGACGTCGCGTGATTTTCTCAGCTCGGCGGCGAGGGTGTTGCGGGCGCGAGTGAACTCGCGCGGACTGACCGCGTAGAGCCGTTCGAGCGCACGCGCGGCGGTCATGACTTCACTTTACGGCACGCCGCGACGTACACTCGGATGTCTCGGGCGGATAGCTCAGTTGGGAGAGCACGGCCCTTACAAGGCCGGGGTCGCAGGTTCGAGCCCTGCTCCGCCCACCATCCTTCTCAACGACCTACGACACGTGCCTGCGGCCTGCCAACGGAGCGCAAGGAGTGCTAATTAAAACCGCGCTGCAAGTGCTATAACTTGCAGCGCGGTAGCGTGCGAACACGGCCCTACATGGCCGGGTCGCCGGTTCTCGCGAAGCGGCGGGGGCGCCCGTCGCGAGAACTAACCGAAAACGCGAACGAGACCCGTAACGAGAACGATCGCCAGCAGCGCGGCCGCCGCGACGATATCCGAGTCGCGTGGAATGGTTGTCATGTCTGTTGACCGTAGCAAAAACGGCGCCGGTGGGCGCGCAGCGTGTTGCGGGTTCGTCATGGCAGTGGGAAAAAACTTTCACGCCTTGTGATGGTCGAGCGGCGCGCCTAAGGTGACGCAATCCAAGAGCGGGAAGGGGGCTGAAAATGGACGGCTGGTGGAACGAGATCGACCGCGATGTAAGCGCGATCCTCGAGCGCTCGGGGCCGACGAGTCCCCGCGATATCGCCCGTCAGTTGAGGCTGTCAGAGGGCGCTGTTGCCTCCGTCCTTGCGATGCTGGCGCAGGAAGGCAAGCTGCGTATTCAGCAGGTGGATCTCCCGCCGCGCGACGACGGTCGCCAGCTCTCGCTCTAACGCACGCCGCGAACACACGCGCCGCCGTCGCGTTGACCCCCCGGACGACGCGTGTTAGCGTTTGGGGGCTTTACGGACGGCGGTGCGGGCTCGTGGTGCAGCCTGGTTAGCACACTGGACTGTCAATCCAGAGGTCGCGGGTTCAAGTCCCGTCGAGCCCGCCATTTTTTCCGCAAGGATGCACAGGGCGCCGACGCGGCGCCCTTTTCGTTTGTCCGACCTTCCGCGCGCTATTGGTGCCCTACACACATGGCCTGTCGCGAAGGCTGAGCCTCGACGCGAGCCGCGCGGGACGCCGCGCTACACTCGCGCCACCAAGGACATGGAGGTAGGCAATGCCGAAGATCAAGCACATCGCGTTATCGACCCAAGACGTCGAGAAGACAGCGAAATTCTACGTCGAGACGTTCGGCATGAAGGAAGTCGGCAAGGTGAACGATCCCGGGACGCGCGGCGTCTTCCTCACGGACGGCGAGATCAACCTGGCCATCCTCAACTTCAAGAACGACGTGGCCGCCGGCGTCGAGCGCGGCAAGGCCTTCTCTGGCATCCACCACATCGGCTTTCAGGTCGAGAGCCTCGACGCGATTGCGGAAAGGCTCACCGCCGCGGGGGCGAGCCGTCGTCACGACGTTGAGCAGGCGCTTGGCGTCGGGTCGGAGACTCAAGGGAACGTCGAGGTGAAGTGGCTCGGACCGGACAGCGTCATGCTCGACGTGTCAAAGACGGGCTGGCTCGGGACGCCGACGTTCGGCCACTAGCTCCGCGGCGTTTGTGAACTCCTACCGCGATGGCGTCGGACATTCGGCGGGTCGTCACCGGGCTCGATCAGAACAACAAGGCCGTCGTGGTATTCGATAGCCGGCTCACACTCGCGCCCGGCCCGTACGGCATCACATCACTGAACCTCTGGCTCACCGATTCGTACCCGGCGGGATTCTCGTTCAACGCCGATCCGGCCACGACGCCGATCGGCATCTCACCACCGGACAACGGCACGAAGTTCCGCGTCGTCGAGTTCCCGCCGCTCGATGCCGCCACCGAAGCGACCATGGAGCCGGATTTTCTCCAGAAAACGGTCGGCGACCGCGCGCCGAAGCGCGGCGTGCCCGTCACGCATCCGCTGATGCACCGCACGCGCAGCGTCGACTATGCGGTCATCCTGTCTGGCGAGATCGACCTGACGCTGGATGACACGGCCGTACATCTCGAACCGGGCGACGTCGTGGTACAGCCGGCAACGAATCACGCCTGGATCAATCGCGGGACGCAGCCGTGCCGGATCCTGTTCGTCCTCATGGATGCGAAGGAGCCGTAGGAGGGAGGTGGAACGGCTCGCGCGGCGTCAGCCTCCGGCGGAATTCGGCGGGCGATTCTGGCGAATCCGGCGTCGTGCGCTCTCGATGAGCTGTCGCGATTGCCGCGCCAGATTCCGGGATTCGCGAACCGCGTCCTCCGACACGAGCACTCGCAGGCATACGCCCTGGATCATGTCGTTGGCGAAATCGTCGCACCGATCAGTTGGCTGACCATTGGATGCGCTGACGTTGCTCAGGTCGTCGCCGCCGTTCTCGGCACGCCAGTCGATCAACGTGCTGTAACAGGCGAGATCGAGTCGCAGCTCGGAGGATTCGGCCGCAACGTAGAACTCGAGCTCATGCGGCTCGATGCCCGACCCGCACGCCTGACAGACCGACCCGCGACTGTCGTCGACCCACGAGATCAGCGCTTCGGTATTCGACACGACATCGCACAGCAGCTGGCGTAGCCGCTCCTCGTCGTACATATCGTAACGCTCTGGCGCTCGAGAATAACGAGCGCGCAGCCGGAGCGCCCGCGCTGCCGCTCTGACTTGGGCTGCCTCGGCGCGCACACGCTGATTTGCGTCCAGGCGTTCCGCCATTTCGATGATCTGCGCGTACATGTGACAGCCACCTCGAGAGGTGGCTGTGATCTTCCTCCCCCCGGGGCCTGAGTGCAAGCACACCCGCTAGGGCCGTCGAGTCCCCGTGTGTCATGTACGTAATGCACTGACCCGGCGGTGCGCGTCCATCGCCAGTCAGCTGCGTCGGCACTTACGGGCCAGCGCTGCTCGCAGTCGCTGGCGCGCTGCGTGCAAGCATGGCAAGGCCTAATGGGCAACGATTCCCGGCGGTGTGTATTGTGGGTGAGTCCACCTGTCCTGGCCGCGGCCGAAGAGCTCGCCGAACTGATCGGGCTTGACGTGGACACGTTTGTCGCCATGATCGTCCTCGAGCTCCACGAGCAGGAGTCGGCACAGGGCCGATTGCGCGCTCGCCGAGCCGCAGGGACGCAATCATCGTCGAACGGTCACGTGATCCCGATGTCCCCCGAGCGCGGCCGACAGCCAC
Source organism: Candidatus Methylomirabilota bacterium (assembly GCA_046725765.1). Classification (GTDB taxonomy): domain Bacteria; phylum Methylomirabilota; class Methylomirabilia; order Rokubacteriales; family CSP1-6; genus AR12. The sequence continues at coordinate 19,663 of JBKOZH010000105.1, forward strand.
GGCGGTCTCAAGCGCGCATGGAGTAGTCTCCGCGACATCTCGCGCAGCGATGAGCGACGAGCCGAGCGTGCT
>JBKOZH010000082.1:0-5139 GCA_046725765.1 Candidatus Methylomirabilota bacterium
CTACTGCAGCGGCGAGAACGAGGACGGCATGCAGATCTTCGTTTCCTGTGTGATCAAGCGATCACCGCCTCCGGGCGGCGGCCACACACCCTTCTTGCGCGCTTCGTCGCGGATCTGCATACGCTGATCGAGGCTCTGATACGCCCAGATGTGCACGAAGCCGTTGGCTTTGCCGAACTCGACGCCGCCGGCGAGCACGACTGGAGAAAGCTTCATACGGTCCGGCAGCTTCTCGCCCCAGCCCTTCGCCACGTCGGGCAGCATGCCGGGCTTCAGCGTGTAATAGCGCAGCTCGAAGATCGGGCCCATGCGGCCCGGCTGCGGCGCGGGCACGAAGTCGAACGGCACCACGATTTCCGAGCGCATGGTGCGGACGAAGTCGCGGATCTTCGGCGGCCAGTTCGGGTCCTTCGCCGCTTCCGCGCGGATCCGCGCGCGCTCGGCGAGATCCTGGTAGCCCCAGATGTGGACGATCTCGTTGAGCGGGCCGATCTCGGTGTGCAGGAACGCCGTCAGCGCTGAGTACTTCTTGCGGTACTCGTAGCCCTCGCCGAAGCGCTTCTCGACCTCGGCCAGGCTGCCCGGCGCGATACCGTACGTGCGGATCTCGTAGATCATGCGCTCTCCTTTCCGAAACGCTACTCTTCGACCAGCGCCACCACGCGGGCCGGCGCGGACTCCGTCTTCCACTTTGCCGGCAGTGCGATGAGCTTCACGCGCGAGGGAATCTGATCCAGGTTCGTGAGGTTCTCGATCTGGAACACGACCCGGGGCAGGATCGTGCGGTGCACCCGCATGCCCGACGTGAGGATCTCGCCGGCCTTCTCGTAGTCGGCGCCCTTTTCCTCCTGGGCGAAATCGAAGCCCAGCACCGACGGCTGCTTGGCCACCAGCCACTCGGCGGCGTCCTTGGTGAGACACGGCGACTCGTCCCACCACGTTGGATCCGTGGTGACATGCCCTTTCGGCCAGTCCGTGCGGAGCAGCAGCATGCCGCCAGGAACGATGTGGATGCCCTGCGCCGCGAGCTCCCGCTCGGCACGGTCGAGATCCTCGGGCGTGATGCGCGCCTTGGCCGTGCCCTTGAACGTCAAGTCGAGCACGACCGCGTCGCCGATCATCGCCTGCAGCGGCAGTGCGTCGACGCCAGGCTTGTCTCGAAAGAAATGATGCGGCGAATCGATATGGGTGCCGGCGTGCACGGTCATCTCCACACAGTTGGAGACGAACCCCTTGTCCTCCCAGCGCACGATCGGCCTGATCTTGAAGTACGCCTCCTCCTTGGCGAACGGCGTGGAGTCGCACTCCTCGACGGTCATGCTCAGATCGACCAGTCGCATCGCCTTTCCCCTGCCCTCACTTCTTCCAGTAATGCGCCACCACGACCTCGATCGGTGGACGGATCTTCTGCGCGTGCGGCACCGCCCGCGACGCGAAGTCCTTCTGCGACTTGAGCACCTTGGCGAAGAACGGATTCTTCTGCGCCTCGGCCTCGTACACCTTGTCGATGGCGGTCACCTGCGCCTTCAGCACGTCGTCCGGCGTTTTCAGCACTTTGACGCCATGCTTCTTCTCGAGCTCGTCGATGGCCTTGCTGTCCAGATCCACACTGTACGCCGTCATGCGAATGATTTCTGCCATCCCCGCCCACTTCACGATCGCTTGCAGATCCTTCGGCAGCTCGTCCCACTTTTTCTTGTTGATGAGGACTTCCTGGTACGAGGCGGGCTGGCGCAGGTCGGGCATGTAGTAGTTCTTCGTCACGTTGTGGAAGCCCATCAGGATGTCGTGACTGGGGATGGCCCACTCCGCGCCTTCGATCGCGCCGCGCTCGAGGGCGGGGATCACCTCGCCGCCGGCCAGCGTGACGACGGAGATGCCCATGGACTTCATCATCTCCATTCCGAGCCCCGACGTCCGGAAGCGCATCTTGCGCAGATCGTCGAGGCTGTTGAACGGACGCTTGAACCAGCCGAGCGGCTCCCAGTACGGCAGGCTCGTGGTGAACACGGGCACGACGACGTTCATCTTGAGCTCTTTCTGCAAGAGCTCGTTGTAGAGCTCGAGGCCGCCACCGGCGAAGAGCCAGCCGAGGTATTCCTCGCGATCCATGCCGAACGGCCCGCCGGGGCCCGGCCCGAACAGACCCGCGGCCGAGTTCTTGCCGGCCCAGTAGCCGGGCCACGCGTGCGAGGCGTCGATGATCCCGCGGTTCACGGCGTCGAGGACCTCGAAGGCGCCGACGATCGTGCCGGCCGCGGACATCTCCCACTTGAGACGACCGCCCGACATCTCCTCGATCATCTTCGCGAGCTCGACGGCGGACACGTGCAACAGGTTGGTCGCCGGCCACGTGCTCTGCACCTTCCAGACGAACTTCTGCTGCGCGGCGGCATCGCCGGGGCCGCGCCAGATCGCGGCAGCGAGGATCAGCACGGGAAGCGCAAAGGCGAGCCAGACGAGGAGCAATCTCTTTGACTTCATGGAGCCTCCTTGTATCGGAGCGCTGTTTCCCGCTCGTCCGTGGGTGGCCTGAGAGAGGTGCTCACTGGCTGCGTCCGTTATTTTCCGAAGAGCCAACGCGGGAACCACAAGGCGATGTCCGGGAAGATGATGCAGAGGGCCAGCCCGATGAGCTGCAGCACCATGAACTGACCCATGCCGCGATAGATGTCGCCGAGCGACCAGCTCGGCGCCACGCCCTTGAGGTAGTACGCGGACATCGCGACCGGCGGCGACAGGAAGGCCGTCTGGAGATTCACGGCGATGAGCGTCGCGAACCACAGCATGTCGATCTTCATCCCCTGGATGATCGGCTGCATCAGCGGCACGAACACGAGGACGATCGCCGGCCACTCGAACGGCCAGCCGAGCAGGAAGATGACGACCATGATCAGCGCCAGCATGGCGACGGGCGAGATTTGCCAGCTGAGCAGCGCGTTCGTCGCCACGGTGGCGGTGCCGAGCCGGGAGAAGACAGCGCCGAACACGTTGCCGGCCACGGCAAGAAACAGCACCGTGGCGGACTGCAGCAGCGTGTTGTAGATGGCATCTTTCAGCCGCTGCCACGTGAACTCACGGTAGATGACGGCCAGGAAGGCGGCGCCGACCACGCCCATGGCGGCCGCCTCGGTCGGTGTTGCCCAGCCCCAGATGATCGTGCCGAGCGTCGCGATGATCAGGATCGCGTGGGGGACCATACCCAGCGTCAGCTCGATCACGATCTCCTTGAGACTGCCGGTGCGCTCCTCCTTCGGCAACGGCGGGCCGAGCTTGGGATTCATGATGCTACGAACCAGGCAGTAGACGATGAAGATGCCGGCCAACAGGAAGCCCGGACCGAAGCACGACGCGTACAGCTCGGCGACGGACACGCCCATCACCGGGCCCATCACGACCAGCATCACGCTGGGAGGCACCAGGATGCCGAGCGTGCCGCCGGCGGTGATCGCCCCCGCCGACATCGGAATGTTGTAGCCGGCCTTCGTCATGATCGGCACCGCCATGATGCCCATCAGCACGACCGTCGCGCCGACGGTGCCGGCGGCGATGCCGAAGATCGTCGCGGTGATGAGCACGCCGACGTAGAGCGAACCCGGCACCGGCCCCATCATGAGCTGGAAGCCTCGGAACAGCCGCTCCATGAGCCCACCCTGTTCCATGAGATAGCCCATGAATATGAACAGCGGCACAGCGGCCAGCACCTCTTCTTTCATGAGCCCGATGGTCTGAAAGACCATGATGTAGAAGGCTCGGTCACCGAGTCCCGCCCAGCCGAAGATCAGCGCCAGCAGCAGCAGCGTGAACGCGATCGGAAATCCGATGAAGATCGCGCCGAGCATGACGATGAGCATGATGCCGCCGAGCAGTTCGGGGCTCATCCGATCTCTATAGCCTCCCGATGGGCCCACTCGCGGCCGGTGCGGATCGCGTAGATGTCCTTGAGAAATTCGCCGATCCCCTGCAGCAGCAGGAGGAGCGCGGTCAACGGGATCACGCCCTTGAACGGATAGACGATCGGACGCCACGGGCTGGCGTCGGAGGTCTCACCGATCGCCCACGAGTGGGAGAACTCCTGCCAGCCGAAATAGAAGAGGAGGACCATCGCCGGAAAGAAGAAGAACAGGTAGCCGACCGCGTCGATCCAGCTCTGACGGCGAACCGACCAGCGCGAATACAGCATGTCAGTGCGGACATGCCCGACGCGCATGAGCGTGTACGCGGTGCCGAGCATGAAGTGGGTGCCATAGAGCATGTACGTCACGTCGAACGCCCAGATCGTCGGCGCGCGGAAGAAGTGGCGCGCCACGACCTCCCACGTGACGGCGAGGGTCATCGGGACGATGAGCCAGGCAGTGATGATGCCTGACACATTCGCGATCCTGTCGATCACCGCGATCGTCGTCCGGACGGCCGGAGCGACGTCGCGGTGATGCTGACCTGGTGGCGCAGCCGTCGCCAAGCCGCTACCTCCCTACTTCAGCCAGACCTTGTCCTTGTAATAGTGCTCGGCGATGAAGTTGTAGTTCGGCCAGTACGAGAGCCGGTACGGCACGATCAGCGACGAGTACTTCTGCTGCGAGTCGATGACCTTCTTGTAGAAGTCGTCCTTCGCAGCGTCGGCTTTCCAGACTTCGTCGTACGCGCGGAGGAAGCCCTTGTTCAGCTCGTCGGTGGTCTTGATGATCTTCACGCCCGACGCGAGGAGCTCCTGGCACGCTTTGGCCGTCTTTTCCTGGAACCGCACGAAGTGGTTCCAGTACGACGCCTGCACCGAGGTCTTGACGACTTCCTTCAGATCCGCGGGCAGCGCATCCCACTTGCCCTTGTTGATGATGAACTCGCCGACGGTGGTCGGCTCGTGCATGCCGGGCGCGTAGTGGAACTTCGCAACTTTGTCCATGCCGAGGATCTTGTCGTCGTAGCAGTTGATCCACTCCGCGCCGTCGATCGCGCCGCGCTCGAGGGCGGGCACGATCTCGCCGCCGGCCAGCACGACGCTGGCGATGCCGAGCTTGTTGTACACCTCGGCGCCGGCCGCGTAGATCCGATAGCGGCTGCCCTTGATGTCGTTGAACGTCCGGATCTCCTTTTTGAACCACCCCATCGCCTGCGGCCCTTCGGGATGAACCTGGAAGC
>JBKOZH010000144.1:0-33421 GCA_046725765.1 Candidatus Methylomirabilota bacterium
TCCGGGACCTGACGGTGACCCGCTTCACCTACTGGCAAGGGCCGCTGTACCAGATCCGCAACCATCACGGCCAGCTCGTCGTCTATCTCCGGATGAACGGAATCGTGCCGCCAACGACGGCGCGCCGGTAGGCTCGCTCGACGGACGCACCTACGCGGGGCTCGAGCACTGGGAGCCGGCTCTGGCGCCGGCTCCCCCTCAACCGCGCGCTGACTATCGCTACGCGCATCCCGCACGACCCGCGCTGCTGCCCTAGCCGCTACCGGCGGCGGATGCCGCAGGTCGCGGTTCCAGCGGGCAGATCAAGTTGCGCCGGATCGACGGCTGGCGGAAGATCGGCGCGGTGCTGACCCGGCAGACGGTGGCGGCGTGATGATCACACGCGCAGCGTTCGCGGTCGTCCTCGTCCTCAGCCTCCTCGTCGCGCTACTTGCCGCCGAGGCCCAGCAGGCGGCTAGAGTTCCTCGAATAGGCTTCCTATCGCTCAACCGGGCCCCTAACCTCCACCTGCACGCGGTCTTCCTTCAAGGACTGCGTGACCTCGGTTACGTCGAGGGCCGCAACCTCGTGATGGAATATCGCGATGCGGCGGGAAAGATCGAGCGGCTCCCCGCTCTCGCAGCCGAGCTGGTTGCGCTCAAGGTTGATGTGATCGTGACCGGAGGAGGCACACCCTCGGCCTTGGCCGCCAAGCAAGCGACCACGACCCTCCCCATTGTCTTTGCCTCCGCGCCCGATCCGGTTACGGACGGGCTCGTCACCAGCCTTGTGCGGCCCGGCGGCAATATCACGGGGTTGTCCAACGTCAACCCGGAGCTAGTCGGCAAGTGTCTGGAACACCTCAAGCACGCCGTTCCCGAAGTCACCCGGGTCGCCGTCCTCTGGCAGCCAGGTGCCGTCGGCGAACGAACGGAAAAGGAGATGCTGAAGGCAGCAGAAGTCGCGGCACGCGCGTTAGGGGTGCGGCTTCAATTCGTCGAGGCGCGCGGTCCCGCCGATTTCGACAAGGCCTTCTCCGACATGACGAGGACGCGCGGGGGTGCTCTGACTGTGTTAGGAAGCGCCATGTTCTTCAGCGAACGAAGACGCCTCGTGGACCTGGCGGCAAAGACCCGGCTGCCGGTAGTGTACCTACAGAGGGAGTTCGTCGATGCCGGTGGGCTCATGTCCTATGGACCGGACCTTGCCGATTTGTTTCGGCGCGCCGCTACTTACGTGGACAAGATCTTGAGAGGAGCCAAGCCCGGCGACCTGCCCGTCGAGCAGCCGACGAAATTCGAGCTGGTGATCAACCTGAAATCGGCCAGGGCGCTCGGCCTCACGATTCCGCAGTCGTTGCTGCTACGGGCGGATCAGGTCATTGAATGAAACGACCTCAAAACGCCCAGCGCTTGCGCCGCTTGTAGAACTTCACGTCCTTGAAGCTCTTGCGCCGGCCGGCCTCGCTGAGCCCCAGGTAGAACTCGCGGACGTCGTCGTTGCCGCGCAGCTTGGCGGCCGGACCGTCGAAGACGATCCGGCCGTTCTCCATGATGTAGCCGTAATCCGCGATGCGCAGCGCCATCTGCGCGTTCTGCTCGACGAGCAGGAGCGTCGTCCCCCGCTCCTCGTGGATCTTGCGGATGATGTCGAAGATCTCGCGCACGAGCAGCGGCGCGAGCCCGAGCGACGGCTCGTCCAGCAGCAGGAGCTTCGGCCGCGCCATGAGGGCGCGGCCGATGACGAGCATCTGCTGCTCGCCGCCGCTCAGGTATCCCGCGATCTGGTGGCGGCGCCTTACCAAAATCGGGAAGTAGTCGTAGATCATCTTCAGATCTTGCTGGACGCCGTCGGGGTCGCGCCGCGTGTAGCCGCCGATCCTCAGATTCTCCTCGACGGTGAGGGTCTCCAGCACCTTGCGACCTTCCATGATCTGCACGATGCCCCGGCGACAGATGTCTTCCGGGTCCAGGCCGTCGATGCGCCGTCCCATGAACTCGATGCTGCCGTCGGTTACGCGGCCGTCCTCGGTCTTGAGCAGGCCGGAGATCGCCTTCAGCGTCGTGGTCTTCCCCGCCCCGTTGGCGCCGAGGAGCGCCACGATCTGCCCCTCGGTGACCTCGAGCGACAGCCCTTTCAGGACCAGTATGACGTCGCTGTAGATGACCTGTACGTTGTTGAGCCGCAGCATTGTGCGCGCCCCGCGCCCCCTACTTGCCGATCCACTTCATGTCGCGCTCCACCGAGACCTCCTTCACCGGCACGACCTTGCCGTCCTTGATCACCACCAGCCGCGCGCGGTTGGTGGGCCGATGGTCCTCGTTCGTGTAGGTGAAGGGCGGGGTGATGCCCCACGTGTCCCATTCCTTGAGGGTCTCGAGCGCGTTCTTCACACCTTCCCCCGTCAGGTTCGGGCCCGCGCGCTTGATCGCCTCGGCGGCCATGAGCGTCCAGAGCCACCCTCGCATGTACGGCGAGGCGTGCGTGTCGTTGGGATGGTGCTTCGCGTGCCAGTCCATCAGCGTCTTCATGCCGGGGACGTTCTCGCCCCAGTACGCGACGTCCTGGATGCCGTACACGCCCTCGGCCGCCTCGCGGGCCAGCGCGGGCGTGCGCTCGTCGATGCCGTAGTTGTTGACCACGTACTTCGTCTTCAGGCCGAGCTTGTAGGAGTCCTTCAGCACCACCGGCACCCATTGGGTGTTGGTGTTGATGTAGGCGAAGTCGGGATCCTTGGTCTTCATGGTCAAGAGCTGCGACGTCGCGTCGGTGAGGACGGTGGGGATGACCTCCTCGTCCACGAGGTCCACGCCGATCTCCTTCGCGTACGCCCGGCCCGCCTCGATGGGCGCCCGTCCGTAGGCGTTGTCGGCAAAGATGAAGGCCACCTTCGGCTTGCGGCTGGTGTCCTTCCAGCCTTCCTTCACCCAGTTGAGGAAGATGCGGATCTGGCTCGTGTAGTCGATGCCGCCGGGGAAGTTGTACGGCGTCATCTTTGGATCGGTCAGGTGCCCCGAGTACGAGCCCGAGATGTACGGGACCTTGTCCTTGGTGATGAACGGGCGCAGCGCCTCGGTGTCCGGCGTGCCGTAGCCGAGGACGAGCAGCACCTTGTCGTTCTCGACGAACTTCTTGTAGGCGGCGACGGCACGCGGCGGCTGGAAGCCGTACTCCACGCTGATCAGCTCGAGCTTCTTGCCGTTGACGCCGCCCTTCTCGTTGATGTACTGCACGGCGTCGTTGCGACCCTGGGCGATGTCCTTGCCCTGATCCGAGGTGGGCCCGGTGAGGTCCACCAGGTTGCCGATCTTGATGGTCTGAGCATCGGCGTCGGGGACGCCCACGCCCAATGCGAATAGGCCGAGCACGACGGACAGGACGAGCGGCCAAGCGATCCGTCTCATGTGACGACCTCCTATGTTGTCAGTACGCGACTCTCAGCACGCGGTGATCAGTACGCGTAGGGCCACAGCTTCCAGTAGCTCCGGAACCGCAGCCAGATGCGCGCGAGTCCCTGCGGCTCGTACATCAGGAAGAAGATGATGGCGAGGCCAAAGACGACGTCGCGGACGGAGGCGATCAGACCAAAGGCGTTCGGATAGACGCCGGTCAGCGACGTGGCGCTGAGCTTGAGCACCTCGGGCAGCAGGGTCATGAACACCGCCCCGAAGATCGAGCCGATGATGCTGCCCATGCCGCCGATGATGATCATGGCCAGGTAGTCGATGGCCACGAGCAGGCTGAACGCGTCGGGGAACACGATGCGCGAGTGGTGGGCCATGAGCCCCCCGGCCACGCCCGCGTAGAAGGAGCTGATGACGAACGCGAGCAGCTTGTAGCGATAGAGGCTCACGCCGATCACCGAGGCCGCCACGTCGCGGTCGCGCACCGCGATGAACGCGCGGCCGACCTTGGTGCGGAAAAGGTTCTTCGCGAAGAACACCGCCGGGACCACGAGGGCGAAGATCAGGTAGAAGATTCGCGCGTCGGAGTCGAGCGGCAGGCCGAACACCTTCGCCGGCGCCACGTTGAATCCGAGCACGCCGTTCGTCATCCGCTCCCAGTGGATGATCACGTACGTGGTGATGAAGTGCGCGGCCAGCGTGGCGATGGCGAGGTAGAGGCCTTTCAGGCGCAGCGACGGCACGCCGAAGATCAGCCCGAACACGGAGGTCAGCGCGGCGGCGAGCGGGATGGCCAGCCAGAACGGCAGCCCGGCCTTGGTCTCGAGGATCGCCGTACTGTAGGCGCCCACGGCCAGGAAGGCGGCGTGCCCGATGGAGATCTGTCCGGTGAAGCCGACCAGGATGTTGAGCCCGATGGCGCCGATGATCGCGATCCCGATGCGGTTCAGCACGTCGAGCCAGTACGTCCCTGCGACGAGCGGCACCAGGGCCAGTGCCGCGAGCGACGCCACCAGCACGACGATGGGCAGGCGGGTCTCGAAGATGCGCTCGTCGGACATGTAGGTCACGCGGAAGTCGCCACACTGCATCAGACGCGCTCCACGTCTTTTCTCCCGAACAGCCCGTAGGGCCGGATCATGAGGATCAGCACCAGCACGACGAACGGCGCGACCTCCTTGACGCCGCCGCCGAAGACCGGGTCGAGGTAGCCGCCCGAGAGGTTCTCGAGCACGCCGATGATGATGCCGCCCACGATCACGCCCATCACGCTGTCGAGACCGCCGAGGATCACGACCGGGAAGACTTTCAGGCCGTAATCGGCGAGCGAGAAGTCCACCCCGCCCCGCACGCTGCCCAGGATGATCCCGCCGAGCGCGGAGACCACGGTGGCGATGCACCACGACAGCGCAAAGACGCCCTTGACGCTGACCCCAAGCGACTGCGCCACCTGCTGGTTGTCCGCCGTCGCCCGCATGGCCGTGCCCAGCAGCGAGAACTTGAAGAACAGCGAGAAGCCCGCCAGCAGCACCATGACCGTCACGAAGCTCCACAGATGCACGGGCGACACCGGAACGGGGCCGAGGTGGAACGGCTGCGACGAGAAGAGGGCCGGGAACGGACGCGTGTCGCTGCCCCACGTCATGTTGAGCACGCCCCGTACGACGCTCGCGAAGCCGAAGGTGACCATGATCACCGAGATGATCGGCTCGCCGATGAGCGGACGCAGCACGCCGCGCTCGATGACGAGCCCGAGCAGGATGGCCACCGCGAGCGTCAACGGCAGCGCGACCGCGAGGGACAGCTTCATGTTGAGGATGGTGGCCCACGCCACGTAGGCGCCGAACAGCACGAGCTCGCCGGGGCCGAAGTTGACGACGGTCGATGCCTTGTAGATCAGCACGAAGCCGAGCGCCATCAGCGAGTAGACGGCGCCCACGGCGACGCCGGTGATGACGAGCTGGAGCAGAAAGACAATCTGGTCGCTCATGGACGCTGGCTCACGTAGAGCCCGTCGATCATGTCGCCGTACTTCCCGAGGATCGTGGAGCGCCGGACCTTGTTGGTCCGCGTGAGCTCGTCGTCGTCGGCGTCCAGCTCCTTGTCGAACAGCGCGAAGGCGCGGATGCGGGCGGCCGCGGGCAGGTCCTCGTTCACACGCGCCACTTCTCTGCCGATCAGCGCGACGACTTCCGATTTGCCCGCGAGATCCTTGAACGTGGTGAACGGCACGCGGCTGGTTTCCGCCCAGCTGCCGACCGTGCCCATATCGACCTGGATCAGCGCCGCCACGAACGATCGCCCCTCGCCCACCGCCACCGCTTCGCGCACGTACGGGCTGAACTTGAGCTTGTTCTCGATGAGCGCGGCCGAGAACCTCGAGCCGTCGGCGAGCCGCAGGACGTCCTTGAGGCGGTCGATCACGACCAGGTGGCCGTCCTCCGCCATCTGCCCAGCATCGCCCGTGCGCAGCCAGCCGTCGTCGAGCGCCTGCGCGGTGGCCTCGGGGTTCTTGTAGTAGCCGAGAAAGACGGAGGGGCTCGAGACGAGGATCTCGCCGGCCTCGGAAATACGAATCCGCGTGCCCGGGGTCGGCTTGCCGACCGTCTCGGGCCTCACGTCGTCGTCGGGATGGAGCACGCAGATGCCGCTGGATTCCGTCTGGCCGTAGACCTGCTTGAGGTTGAGACCGATCGCGCGGAAGAACCGGAACAGCTCCGGCCCCAGCGCGGCGCCGCCCGTGTACGCGTAGCGGACCTGCGAGAGTCCCAGCCGATCGCGGAGCGCGCGGAAGGTCAGCAGCTGCGCCAAGACGGCGAGCAGGCGCAGGCCGACACCGACGGGCTGCCGGCGGATCCGGCGCTCGGCCACGCGCATGCCGATGTCGAGCGCGAGGCGCGCCGCGGCGCCCTTGAGCCGGCCGGCGTCCGCGATCTTGACCTGATACTCCGAGCACATGGTCTCCCAGAAGCGCGGCGGACCGATCATGACGTGCGGGCCGATCTCTCGCATGTCTTCCCGGATGGTGGCGGGCTCCTCCGGGAAGTTCACCGTCGCGCCCGCGTGGAGCGCGATGGCCACGCTCAAGAGCTGCTCGCCGACCCACGAGAACGGCAGGAACGAGACGATGTCGTCGGTGTCGAACACGCGATCGACCTGCGTCATGCCGGCCGCCATCGACAGGAGATTTCGGTGGCTGATCATCGCCGCCTTCGGCGCGGCCGTGGTGCCAGAAGTATAGGAGAGGAGCGCGACGTCTTCCGGCTTGCCGTGCGCGAGCAGCGCGTCGTAGCGCCCGCGTTCGCGGGCGTCCGTCTCACGGCCGAGCCGCTCGACTTCCTCGAGGCTGACGAGCAGCGGCTCGCGATAGTCCTCGAGGCCGCGCGTGTCGTCGACCACGATCCGCTGAAGCCGCGGCAGATGGGCGCGGACGCCGAGGACCTTGTCGGCCTGCTCCTGGTCCTCCACCATCACGATCCGCGCCTCGCTGTGCTCGAGGACGGAGCGCACCTGGTCGGGCAGGCTATCGACGTAGATGCCCACCGGGATCGCGCCGAGCGCCTGGGCACCTAGCTCCGTGTAGAGCCACGCCGGCCGGTTGCCGCAGACGATCGCGATGGTCTCGCCCCGCCGCAGGCCGAGCGTCTCGAGGCCGAGACCGACGGCGCGGACGTGCGCGGCGTAGTCCTCCCACGTCACCTCCTGCCAGATCCCGTACTCCTTCTCGCGCAGGGCGATCTTGCCGCGGCCGTGGCGCCGGGCGTGGGCGGCCAGCATCTGGGGAAGGGTCATGCCACCTCTACGTCCTCGCCGAGGTAGGCCTTGATGACGTTCGCATCCTGCTGCACGTGCGCGGGCGCGCCTTCGGCGATCTTCTTGCCGAAGTCGAGCACGGCGACGCGGTCCGAGATGTCCATGACCACGCCCATGTCGTGCTCGATCATCACCACGGTCAGGCGCTTGACGCGCGCGACGTAGAGGATGAAGCGCACCATGTCCTCGGTCTCCTCGGCGTTCATGCCCGCGGTGGGCTCGTCGAGCAGGAGCAGCACGGGATCGAGGGCGAGCGCGCGCGCCAGCTCCACGCGCTTCTGCTGGCCGTAGGGCAGCGTGCCCACGATCTTGTGCCGGATGTCCTGCAGCTCGAGGAGATCGATGATCTCGCGCTCCACGGTCGCGCGGTGGGCCAGCTCCTCGCGCGCCGCGCGGCCGTAGTAGAGGCCGCAGGCGAGCACGCCGGAGCGGAGGTGCACGTGACGGCCGATCTTCACGTTGTCCAGCACGGTCATGCCGCGGAACAGGGCGATGTTCTGGAACGTGCGCGCGATCCGGAGCTCGGCGCGCTGGTGCGGCTTCAGGCGCGTGATGTCGCGGCCGTCGAACACGATCCGCCCGCGGGTGGGCGCGTAGATACCGCTGACGCAGTTGAAGATGCTCGTCTTGCCGGCGCCGTTGGGGCCGATGATCGCGAAGAAATCGCCGGCGTTGACCTCGAGGCTCACCCCGGCCAGGGCGGCCACGCCGCCGAAGCTCAGGTGCAGGTCTTCGAGAGCGAGAAGTCCCATCCGCTCGTGACCCCCGGGGTGCCGGGAGGATGCGGTGAAACGGTCACACCGTCAAGGACTTTTGGGACTGCCGGCGGCTACACCTTTCCCAGGCGCGGGTGGTCGAACATCGGGAGGTTCACGCCCCACGGCGCCATGCGCTTGCGGATTTTCTTCAGAAATTCGGGAAACACCGTCATCTCGTCCTCGGGCGTGTTCCCGCCCAGCCCCGCCTCGCAGGAAATGCGGTCGGCGTCGATCTCGGCCGGCGTCGCGCTGCCGCCCTCGATGGCGAGCCAGAGATTGCGATAGCCGCGGAACTCGACGTTCTCGATCATCGTGATGACCGCGGACTCGATGTTGCGAACGGTCTTGGGCGTGAACGACGGCGCCCACGCGTCCAGGCACTGCCAGCCGAAGGCGATGTGGCGCACTTCGTCGCGGAGGATCAGCTCCATCAGCCGCCGCACGGCTGGGTTGGTCGCCTTGTGCACGGTCGCCTTGAAGACGTCGATCAGAATCTCCTCGGCCGCGCACACGAGGCTGGCGAAGATGCCCTCGAGCGACGTGTCGGGATCGAATGCCATGCGCCGCACGCCGTGGGTGCCGACGGCGCCGGCCGTCGGCGGGTTCTGCGGCTGCGGAAAGTAGCGGCCGAGCCGCTCGGCCATGAGCCACGACGCCTCGGCGTGCCGGCCCTCCTCCATCGTGCGCATCGTGAAGAAGAACTGCAGATCGGGCAGCCGCCGCTCCAGGCAAAAGCGCAGCAGCAGCGCCGGGCTCTCCGAGATGGCGCCGTACTCACCCCACGTGCGGCGGCTCCAGTACATCTGCGCGGCCAGCAGATGCTCGGCGCTGTAGCGCTCGGGATGGAGCTCTTCCCACGGAATATCGGTCTGCGGGTCCCACTCGAGCGTTTTCGCGCGCTGCCACAGCTCCCACACGTCGGGCATTTTCGACGCGAGCGGCAGCGGATAGCGGTGCTCGGGCACGTAGGCTTCGGTGCGCTCCTTCTCCATCAGCATGGTCGCTATCCTCTTATATGTCGCCGAGCGTTATATGTTGCCAAGCTCGGGGTGGCTCACGCGGGGCAGGTCGAGCTTCCAGACGGCGAAGCGCTCGCGCACCTGGGCGATGGTCGCGCGCAGCACGCTGCGCTCCTGCGTCACGGTCGACGCGCCCAGTCCGGCGCGCGCCGTCTCGTCTTCCGCGGCGAGCCAGGGCTCGCGGCTCTTCTCGGGCAGCAGCCACGTGTTGCGATAGCCCGCGAGGATGACGTTGGCGAGCAGATCGCGCACGGTCTCCACCACCGCGCCGCGAGCGTGCGCGTCGAGCGTAGGCACGCGGCTGCCGAGCAGCGTCCACGCGAACGCGACGTGACGTGCGCGATCGCCGGCAATGAGGCGCAGCGCGGCGCGCACGACCTCGTCCTGCGCGTGCTGCAGGTGGCTCAGGTAGAGATTCAGATCGAGCTGATCGTCGAGCGCGCCGAGCGCGGCGATGTAGGCCTCGACGGGAATGTCGGGATCCAGCGCGGCCTGCGCGAACGGGTGATTGCTCGCGCGCGCGAGCCCGGCGTCGCCCGGATCTGGCTCGTAGCCGCCAAGCCGTTCCGCGAGCAAGTGGCAGACCTCGAGATGCTTCGCCTCCTCCGCGGGGCGGAACGAGAGGAAGAGCTTGGCGTCCATGCCGAGGCTTCCCGACTCGAGGCAGAAACGGATCAGCAGCGCGGTGCTCTCGGTGAGCCCGGGGTAGACGCTCCACGCGCGGCGGCTCCACGTTCGGCGCGCCGCCTCGCGCGCATCTTTCGAATAGCGCGCGGGGTCGAAGCGAAGCCACGGGATGTCGGTCTCCGGATTCCACCGAAAACCCTTCGCCTGGCTGTAGAGCTCGCGTAGCGCCGGCACCTCGGGCGCGAACTGCAGCGGGAAGCGACGCTCGACGAAGCGCTTCTCCTGCGCCTGGTAGGCGCGCAGCAGCCGCGCCGCGTGCTCGCTCGTCTCGCTCATCTCGTTCGAATGGTCGGCCCTGAAGGCGAGCATTGTAACCCCGCGCACCGCGCGCTGGCGCCCCGTTGCTGGAAGCGGTGATGGTCGGCGTGCGGCAGGGCCTGGTCGCGCTGTAGTATCGGCGGTACGAACGCGGAGGAGGCTCCCATGATGAACGATGCAAGCACGTCGACCAAACAACCCGCTGCCGTGAACGCCCCGGGCAAGCTGACGCACGCGACGCCGGCCACGGCCCCCCTGGTGGCGGGCCGGCGCTCCTTCTTCAAGTACCGCGACCTCGGCGTCACGGCCGCGAGCAGCGGGAAGATCCGCGCCCAGGTAACGATCGGGACCGACGGTATGACGCAGCCAACGGGATGGCACTACCACGTCTGCGAGGGCCAGTTCGTGTACATGCTCAGCGGATGGGTCGACCTCGAGTTCGAGGACGGCCAGAAACTGCGCATCCAGGCGGGTGAGTCGCTCTACATCCCCGGCGGCCTGCGGCACAACGAGACGCGAGCGTCGAGAGACCTCGAGCTTCTGGAGATCTCCGTTCCGGCGGACATGGGCACCGTCGCCTGCGATCCGCCAGAGGGCTGGTCCACAAGCGCGTAACGAACTTCCAGGCGCGCGGCGGGCCAACGATGACGCGCCCGCCGTGGGAGGCCACGCATGACAGCCGACCGCTCGTACATCGCCGAGAACGATCGCGAACGTCGCCGGCTCGAAGCGCTCGTGGGCAAGCTCGACGACGCGGCGCTGAGCCGGCCCATGCCGGACGGCTGGACGGTGGGCGCCGTGCTCGCCCACCTCGCGTTCTGGGACCAGCGCATCGTCACGTTCATCGACTTCATGAAGCGCGGCATCAAGGTTCCCCAGGAAAACGAGGCTGACGTCGAGTGGATCAACGAGGCCGCGAAGCCGACGCAGCTGGCGCTGCCGCCGCGCCGGGCCGCCACGCTCGCCGTCGAGACCGCGCGCGCGATCGACCAGGCGGTCGCCGCGCTCTCGGATGACTTGCTCGCGAAGAACGCCGCGGCCGGCAGCCCGATCAAGCTGCAGCGCTCGGAGCATCGCCGTGAGCACCTGGACGAGATCGAGCAAGCACTGGCGAAGCGCTGAGGCTCTGGCCGTGGACGAGGATCTCGAGAAGATGACGCGCGAGCAGCTGGTTACCGAGGCGAGGCGGCTCCGCGCGGGGATCCGCAAGCATCGCGACAGCACGGGACACGATCTCTGCTGGCATCATCCCGCGCTCTGGGGGCTTCTGCCGGACAGAACCGATCCGGTGCCGACCGTTCCGAGCTGGCCGGAGTTTCTGCGAGGCTGCCTGCGGTACCGGCAGTCGCTCGACGAGCAGTTGCTGAATGCGCCGCGCTCCGATGCGCCCTACGCGCCGCGTGATCGTGAGCGCCGCGCTCCGGAGGCGCCGTAAGCCGCAGTTCCCCCGCGATCACGGCGCGGCGATCAAATCGTTCTACGCCGGTGCGAACAAGCGCTCGCGCACGCGGTCGTCGAACGCCGTCGCGGGCTCCGCCGGCTCCTCTGTCTCGTCGTACGGAACGCTTCGCGTGATCACCGTGCCGCCGGCTCGCATCAAGGTCTCGAAAAGATGCAGCGTCAGCAGCTCGGCGACGCCCCAGGCGTGGAAGAACTCGCCGCGAACGCGGTCGCGATAGACGGTGGAGCACTCGAGCACGAGGACGCTCTTGCCGGCGCGCGCGAGGACGGCCGCGAGCGCATTGCCGGCGATACCGCCACCGATGATGACGACGTCGAAGTCCATCCAGCACATCCGCCGCCCGCTGCTGGAGTGGGGCGCCGGCACGGCGGCGAGTAGGTCAGTTCGTTGTGGCGCTAGGTCAGCTTCGCGAAAGCCTCCTCGGTCTCATTGCGTGAGAACGCGCGCATGGTCTCTGTGCGAATGTTGCCGAGTGCTGCGGTCGAATACAGCAGCGAGCTGACGGTCACGTCGTCGGGAGCCTCGAGGGTGGCGACCAGATCGTAGCGACCCATGGTGCGATAGACGTCTTTGATGTGCGCGCCGACCTTCTCGCACTGCTTGCGGAAGGCGTCCTCCCGCTTGAGCGAGTCCCGGACGGCGCGGATCCCCTGGTCGGTGAACTTTCCGAGGACGATGTAGGTCGGCATGGCCTGACTCCTTACCGTGGCCGCCCTCGTGCCGGCGTCCCTTCTCCAGCGTCGATACGGTAGCGCGGTCGTCGATGCGCGTCTATGGCCGACCTTGACCGTCCCCCGCACCGCGGCATACAGTTGGGCCAATGAGATTTGCGCGGCTGTCCCTCGCTATCGTTGCTGTCGCGCTGCTCGGCAATGTCCATCGCGGTGAGGCATTCGACGCCGACGCGGCCTTTCCGAAGGGCGGCTACGTCCTCTCCCTCGAAGGCGGGTACGGCCAGCAGTTCGACGCCTGGAACACGAGCATCACTGGCCTGGATTTCTTCAACGCCGGCGTGCGGCTGGGGCTATTGCCGTGGGGCGCCGCCGGCCAAGGCCCTCTGAGAGGCGCGCTCGAGATCGGTCTGGAGCCCTTCTATCAGCGCTTTGTGGAGCCCGACAAGGCCAAAGCATTCTTCGCGGGACTGGGAGCCGTGGCCCGCTATCACTTCCTGCCGTTCGAGCGATTCGTGCCGTACCTGGAGCTCGGCGGCGCGCCCGGCTACACCGATCTGAGGGTCCAGGAGCAGCAGACCGACCTCGTGTTCCTGCTGTTCGCCGGGGCTGGCGCCTCGTACTTCCTCACGGAGCGCACCGCTCTCTACGCGGGTTACCGGCTTCAGCACATTTCCAACGCCGGAACCGACAGTCCCAATCGCGGGATCAACTCCCACACGGGCGTCGTCGGCATCTCGATCTTTTTTCGCTGAGCCCCCGGCGCGGACCGCCGTTCGGCCGGCCGCGGGTCAGAAGGTCGCCAGCGTCTGCGCCGCCGTCTCCCGGCGCAGCGGGTAGACGCGATTCAACGGTCGTCATCTCGGTTTACTTCGGCAGCGCCCGCGCGACCGCAACGATTTCTTCCACGGATGGGAATTTGCCCATTCCCGCGGGGCCCTCCGTGGCGCACTCGACGTTGGCCCAGCGGACGATGCCGTCGCGATCGATCAGGAACTGGGCCTTGAGCTGCGGCCACTGGCGCTCCATCTCGGTCTTGTCGGTCGGCGTCTCCACGTAGGCGTCGGACTTTGCGACGGCCTCCGCCACCTTCATGATCGGCATCGGCTCCGGCAGGTCGCCGAAGGGATTGATCCGCGTGGTCTCGAGCGCGCTCATGAATTCCGGCGTCGGCGCCGGCTTCGGCACGCGGAACGCGCGGTGCGTGCTGAGCTCGGGATCGGAGGCCAGACGCAGCCGAGTCGGACGATACTTGAAGTACAGCCGGGCGTTTTCAGGCGTCGTGGCGACCACACCCAGCGTCTCCACGCCGATCTGCTTCAGCCGGCTCTCCATCGGCCCCATCTGCGCGATCGCGCGTCGGCAGAACGGGCACCAGAGCCCGATCATCAGCGCGAGGAACAACGGGCTCTGGCCCCGGTAGTCGGCGAGCGACACCGTCTCGGATCGATCCACGGCCGGAAGGGTAAAATCGGGCGCCGGCTCTCCCGGCGCGACCGGAGGACGCGTTTCATTCGTCGTCATCTCGACTCCTTGCTTGCGGTTCAGCAGAAACAGCAGTTCAGCACAGGAACGGAAGCACCATCAGCGCGTCCGGCTCGACGCCGGCCCGCGCGCAGACTTCCTGGGCCTTCGTCAGGTACAGCTCGGCCTTGGCCTGGTCTCCCGCATCGAGATACAGGGTGGCAAGGCCGTCGTAGCACGGAAACAACAGCTGCGGCTCTCCGACCGCCTCCGCGAGGCTCAGCGCCTCCTCGTACATCGCGAAGGCCGGCCGGTGGTCGCCATGGCACTGATGGATCTGGCCGAGCACGATGAGCGGCACGGCGAGGTGATCCAGCAGGCCCAGTCGCCGATCGAGATCGATAGCGGCCTGTGCGGCCTCAATGCCTTCGGCCTCGCACCGGTCGGTGAGCGCGCAGTACGCGACCGCAAGGTTGGCGTACAGCCGCGACTGGAATCCGAGATCGCCAACCTTCTTTGCCGTCTCGAGCCCCCGCAGGCACGTCTCGATACTGCGCCGGGGCTCGAGCGAGCTATAGAGAACTCCCAGGTTCGTGTAGCCGCGGCAGGCGGCGGCCAGCAGGTCGTGCGCCTCGGCCAGCGCGATGCTGCGCTCGATTTGCTCCACGGCCTCGCGCCCGCGACCCGTACGCGCCAGCGCGACGCCCAGCGTGTTGCACGCCTGCGCGCTGACGGCGGCGACCTCACGCGCGGCATCGGGCTCGGCGCGTGCGTGCCCGTCACGGGCGGCCTCGGCCAGCGCGCGCTCGGCCCACGTGATGGCGGCCGCGTTGTCGCCGGCGCGGAACGCCAAGCGTCCCATTTCCTGGAACAGGTGCGCGCGCTCGATCGGATGGCCCTCGTCTCCGAGTAGCTCGAGCCCGGCGGAGAAGCACGCGCCTGCCCGCTCCCGATCGCCGGCGTCCCAGTGCAGCCCGCCGATCTTCCGCTGCAGCCGCGCGGCCGTCGCGTGGTCCGGTGCCAGCTCGGCGTTCTTCAGCACTGCCTCATAATGTGTGAGGGCGTCCGCGCGCCGCCCGGTCAGCGCCAGCAGATCGGCCAGTCGCTCGCGCGCGCCGCGCGCCTCCGCCTCGCAGCCCGCCGGGCACGAGGCCAGCGTCTCCAGCGCGCGCTCGTAGTGGCGGATCGCGTCCTCGTTGGCGTAGACGGCGCGTGCGCGGTCGCCCGCGGCCACCAGGTAGCGCGCGCCGCGGAGCTTGTCGGGGCTCAGGCGGAAGTGATGCGCGAGTGCTTCCAGATCGCTGAGACGCTCTGGACGCGCGCCGACGATTTCCTCCAACGCCCGTCCGATGCGCTCGTGCATCTCCGTCCGCCGCGACAACAAGAGATTCTGATAGACGACCTCGCGCACGAGGCCGTGCGTGAAGCGACAACGCCCGTCCGTGTCTGGGCGGTCGGCAACCTGGATCAGATCCGCCTCGGCGAGCCGCTCCAGCGCGGCGGGCACCGTCTGCGGCGCGCTGGTCACGGCCTGCAGCAGCGGCGCGTCGAACTCCGCGCCGAGCACCGCGGCTTCCTGTAGCACGCGCCGCGCGTCGGCCGGCAGCCGATCGACACGGGAGAGCAGCAGCCCGTGGAGCGACGGCGGAACCTCCACGCCCTCGCACGCCGCCGTGCATCGCCAATGATCTCCGTCACGCTGCAGCACGCCGCGGCTGACGAAGTTGCGAACGATCTCTTCTACAAACAGCGGATTGCCGCCCGCTCGCGCCGTGATGAAATCGGTGACGTGCGCGAGGACGTCTGCGGAGCCGCTGAACAGGCCGGAGATGAGCGTGCTCGTCTCGCCGTCTGATAGCGGCGCGAGGCGAATCACCGACTGTTCGGCGCGGCCGAACAGCGGCGGCCGGACCTCGGGACGGAGCGAGAGCAGCAGCATGAGCTGGCGGTCCGCGAGCTGGTCCACGACATCGTGCAAGAGCTCCACCGATGCGCTGTCGGCCCACTGCACGTCCTCGACGACGACGAGCAACGGCGTGTTCTGTAGCCGCCTGTCGATGAGCGCGCGCGCCGCCAAGAGAATCTGACGCCGCAGCTGCTCGGGCTCGATGTCGGGCGCGCTGTCGCCTTCACGCCCGAGCAGATAGCTCAGCACCGGGGCGATCGTGTGCGCTTCGGCTTCGCCTGCGCCGAGCGTCGTCAGTGCCGCGACGAGCTTCTGCCGGGCCACCTCGAGCGAGTCCGCGCTCTCGATCTGATAAGCCTCGCGGAACAGGGTCCCGAAGAGGCCGTAGGCGGCCTCGCCGAGCGACGAGCACACCGCCCGTCGCACGGCAATGTCGGCGAGCGCACCGTCGCGCTCGAGCCGGTCGATGAGCTCGGCAATGAGCCGCGACTTGCCGATACCCGCCTCGCCCACGAGGCTCACGACCTGCGCCTGTCCACGCCGCATGCGCCCGAACGCCGCCACCAGCACCTCCAGCTCGTCGTTGCGTCCCACGAACGGCGACGTCAGCCCCATCGCGGCGAGACCGCGATCGGATCCGCGCTGAGTCTGCGCGCCGGTCAGGCGGTGAACCGCGACGGGCTCGCTCTTACCGCGCAGCGTCAGTTCACCGGCCGCCTCCGAGGCGAAGCGATGTCGCACCAGCGCGTGGGTCGCGTCGGAGATCAGGATCGCTCCGGGTGGCGCCGCCGCCAGCAGTCGCGCCGTCGTATTCACGGTGTCGCCGGTCACGGCGTAGGCCGCACCCGCGGCGTCGCCGAGATTCCCTGCGACGACGGGGCCGGTGTGGATCCCGATGTGCAGCAACACGGGCTGCCCCAGACGCGACTGCCACTCGCGGCTGAGACCGCCGCACCGATCCAGCATCTCAAGCGCGGCGTCACACGCGCGCGCGGGGTCGTCCTCGTGCGCGATCGGCGCGCCGAAGACGGCCAGCACCGCGTCGCCGACGAATTTTTCCACGAACCCGTCGTAGCGGAAGATGACGCCGCCGAGTGTCTCGAACAGCCGTCCCTGGAACGCGCGCACCTCTTCGGGGTCCAGCCGTTCGGCGAGCGTCGTGAAGCCGGAGAGGTCGGCGAAGAGGACGGTCACGTGGCGCCGATCGGCCTCGCGGTCGCCCGCCTGCGGTGCCGCGGGCTTCATCGCCGGTTCCGCGGCGCTCGCGCCCTGCGGCACGCCGCAGTGAGGACAGAACGCGAAATCCGCGTCGCACGGGCGGCCGCAGGCGGAGCATCGACGGGGCAGCCGCTGCCCGCAACGCGGACAGAACGTGAAGTCGGGCGAGGCCTCGTAGCCGCAGCCGGCGCAGGTTCCGGTCACACCGCAATTCTACCGGGAGCGGCGCGCCGGTGGCACGTCGCGCGGGCGCGGCCGATCACCCCGTCGCGATCAAACTCAGCAGCGCGCGCTCCGACACCGGCTTCACGAGGTGCTCGTCGAAGCCGGCATCCTTCGACCGGTGGCGATCCTCGGCCTGGCCGTACCCCGTGACGGCGACGAGCGTCATGCTCTTGCCGTGCGGGCTCGAGCGCAGCGCGCGCGCGACCTGGTAGCCGTCGAGGCCCGGCAGGCCGATGTCGATCAGGGCCACCTCAGGGCGCTGCGCCTCGGCCAGCGTGAGGCCCTCGAGCCCATTGCCCGCGGCGATGACGCGATGGCCGAGGCTCTCGAGCAAGAGCCTGATCGAGTCGCGCGCGTCCTCGTTGTCCTCGATGACCAGCACCGTGCGGCTGCGCTCGGGGCCGCGCACGGCCGGGCTCGGTGTTGGCGTCACCGCGACCGCCGCGGGGAGCCGCACGGTGAACTCGGCGCCGCGCCCGCGGCCCTGGCTGGCGGCGCTGATCGTGCCGCCGTGCATCTCGACGAGCCGGCGGCTCAGCGTGAGGCCGATGCCGAGCCCGCCGACGGAGCGGTCCATCGGCTGCTGCGCCTGCGTGAACAGCTCGAAGATCCGCGGCAGCATCTCGGGCTCGATGCCCATGCCGGTGTCGCGCACACGGAGCACGGCGTCGTCAGCATCGCGGACGACCTCGACGTCGATGGTGCCGCCGGCCGGCGTGTACTTCACCGCGTTGTCGAGCATGTTGGTCATGATCTGCGCCAGCCGCGTGACGTCGGCGTTCACCATGACCGACCGGGCGCGAAAGCCCACCTGGAGATTGTCGGCCCGACCGCTCGCGCGCAGCGCGGTCACGCCGCGCGCCGCGACCTCACTGAGATCGACGGCCTCGATGTGCAGCGCGATCTTCCCGGCCACCGCGCGCGCCACGTCCAGCAGGTCATCGACCATCCGGGTAAGGTGACGCGTCTGGCGCCCGATGATCTGTCGCAGCCGCTCGGGCGCGCCTTCGGAAGCTGGGCGACGCTCGAGGGCGGCGACGGCATTGGAGATCGCGCCGAGCGGGTTGCGCAGCTCGTGCGACAGCGTGGCGAGGAACTCGTCCTTCGCGCGATTGTCGTCGATGGTCTGGCGATGAAGCTGCGCGTTCTCGAGAAAGATGCCCGCCAGATCGCTGATGCCCTGCACGAGGCGGATCTCCCACTCCGTGAAGGACCGGCGAGCCGTCCACCAGATGACGAAGAAGCCGCCCACGGGCCGGTCTTTGATCCGAATCGGTACGAACAAATCCGACTGGTGCGGGAACTGTCGCACCGCCGTCTCGGCATCCACGCGTGGATCGCTCGGCACGTCGTCCGTCCATACCGCGCGCCGCTGCGCCCACGCCTCCTCGATGGCCCGGTGATTCCTGATGGGAATCGGAATGCGGCGGAAGTCGTCGATCATGTCGGGCGGCACATGATATCCCGCGACGGGTGAGAGCTTCGTCCGCGACGTGTCGGCCAGGTACGCGCCGACCATGTCGGCGCCGAGCGCTCGCGCGATCTCGCGCGAGACCCGCCGCATCGTCTCGATGGGATCGAGCGTCGAGCTGAGCGCCCGGCTCACGTCCAGCAGCGTCTCGGTCTCGCGCAGACGCAGCGACTCGCGCTCCAACAGCCCCGCGCGCTCCGCTTCCGCACGCTTGCGGTCGGCGATGTCTCTCACGATCGCGAGGTGGCGACCGGCCATGAAGCGCGCCGTTGCGCTGTACTCGACGTGGCGCGTCTGGCCGTCAGGGCGGATCAGCTGCAGCTCGCCGCGGTGCTCTCCCGTGCGCAGAAAGGCTTGCCACGCCGGTTCGAGGTCAGCGGCGGGGGGTGCAAGGAACTCGTCGAAGCGCCGGCCACGCAACGCTTCGACCGGGAAGCCGAGCAATCGGCACGCGGCGGGATTCGCGTCGACGAAGGTGCGCTTGTCGTCGACGACGAGCACGGCGTCATGGGCGGCCGCAAGCAGGGCCTCGGACTGTTGCTGGGTGGACAACAACTCCACGATACCACCCTCGCCGGTGGCCGCCCTACCTCGACGAAAGTCTCACCCATAAGCCGCCCGCGGTCGCAGCGTATTGAACTCTGAGCATTGACGAAGGCGACACGTCGCTGTCGAGATCTACCGCGAGCCCGCGGGCGACACACCGCTGGCCGTCGCCGACATCCTCGGCTGACGGGTTCAGCAAAAACCGCGCTCACGCCGCGCGGCGCCGCCGGCTCCGCCTTCGCGACACCTGCAGCGGTTGCGCATGGGCTGGTTCGGCGGTGCTCGCGATGCGCTCTTCGAGCTGCCCCAGGCGCTCTCCCAGACGGCGCACCTCGGCTGCCAGCATCGCGAGCAATTCTGCCTGCCCGGTGACCGGCGCGGGCTTGCCGACGAACGACGCCTGCGTCGCGCACCACTGCTCGATCGACGTGCCGAGCAGCTGCGCGAAGTCCTCCGTCGCCATCACCTCGCTGAGGGCGCGCGACCACGCCTCGAGGCCGTGATCCATCACGCGCTTCCACTGCGCCATCACGTCGGGCGTGAAGGCCGTGCGACCCATGAGCTCCGCCCAGTACTCGATG
Organism: Candidatus Methylomirabilota bacterium; assembly: GCA_046725765.1. Taxonomy (GTDB): domain Bacteria; phylum Methylomirabilota; class Methylomirabilia; order Rokubacteriales; family CSP1-6; genus AR12. Next base: position 19,463 of record JBKOZH010000144.1, read on the forward strand.
ACGGGATCGGCTGCCATCGTCACCGCCTCCTTCCATTCGACACGGTCTCGCGACGCCCCGACCGCGCGGCGAGCCAGTCGGACACGCGCGGCCAGCACGTGCGCAGCGCCCCGCGGCCGGCGATCAGCGAGATGTGGCCGCCGGGCAACTGGATGTACTCCTTGTCGGTGCTCCCCACGGCATCGACCAGCGCGCGCACGCACGCCGGCGGCGCGATGTAATCCTGCGCAGCGCCCACCGCCAGCAGCGGGCACGTGATCGCGTCAAGCCGTGACGTGCGCCCGCCGTAGCGCAGCTCGCCGCGATACAGCCGGTTCCCTTGATAGAAGTCGCGGACCCACTGACGGAAGAACGCGCCCGGCAGCGCGACGTACTCGTTCGACCACGTGTTCAGCGCGGTGAAGCCCGCGACGTAGCGCTCGTCCCAGAGGTTCCACCAGAGATTCAGATAGGCCGATGCGTCCGCGGTCGGCCGGATCAGCTTGAAGCCGGCGCGAATCACATGCGCGGGGATGAAGCCCCCGAGCGCGTCCACCACGCGGTCGACGTCGAAGTGTTTCTGCTGCAGCCACCGGCCGAAGAGCCCGCTTTGCGAGAAGTCGATCGGCCCCGCCATATCGATGAAGCTTCTGACGGGAATCTCCGGATAGGCCGTTACGAAGGCGGCGGACAGCGGCGCGCCCATGCAGTAGCCGAGCACGCTCAGCTCGCGCGCGCCGGACTCCTGCAGCACCGCGCGCGACATGGCCGGTAAGATGCTCGCCACGCATTCTTCCAAGGTCAGGTCGGCGTCGTCAGGTCCGAACGCGCCCCAGTCGAGCAGATAGAAGTCGAAGCCCTGCCCCGTCATGTGCTCGACGAAGCTCGCGCCGGGAAGCAGGTCGAAGATGTAGGGCCGGCTGATGCCGAGATTCGGCACGAAGAGGACCGGCGTCTCGTGAGAGCGCCGGCCCTCGTAACGATACAACCGCGCCGTGCCGCTCGCCGCGATTTCGCGGCGCGGCGCCTGGCCGAGCTTCGGTTTGTGGGAGCCGGAGGCCATGGCCGCCGCGTTCTGCATGCGGTGGACATGACGCTCCAGCTCCGCCTGCCACTGTGCCACGGCCGTCAGCAGCTAGGCAGCATCCTTCATGCGCGACGCCGCCGTGTTGAGCGCCTGCTCGATCTTCGTGCCAGCCTGCTGCGTGGACGATTGCAGCCGGCCCACCGACTCGGTCACGGCCTCCGACGTCTCGTTGATCACGTCAAACGCCTTACGGGCGCCCTCCATGCTCTGGTGACACACCGACTGGTACCAGCGCATCGGGTCCTTGAAGGCCTCCGGCCATGCCATCTGCGCGCGCATCGCCGCGGCCTGGCCCTCGCGCAGCATGTCCAGCGTGTTTTGTTGCATCTGCATGAAGATCCGCGCGCTCTCCTGGAAAGTCTCCATGGAGAGGCCCATGAACTCGTGCATCACGCGCTGATTGGCTTCCGTCAGCGCGGCGCTCGTCTGCGCGCCGCGGTCAGCGAGCTTGGTGACCATCTTCGCGGCCTCTTCCGTCCCCTCTCGCATCCGTCGACTCGCTTCGGCCGCCACGCGCTGTGCCTGTGCCTGTCCTTTTGGTTCGTCCATTGCGCGTCCCCTTCTACGTCGTTTGGTCATTTGTCGTCGACAGAAATGTACGGTTTACCGTTGAAGGCGCTACCACAACACATCCGACGCACTGAGTCAGCAAGCCCGGTACCACCAGCCGAAGCCTGAGACCCCTACCAGGGAACTCCTGAGTTGAATGCCCCGGCCGCCGCGTTAGCGTCGAGCACATGATGGCCGACAGATTTCCCATGATCCGCGGTGGATCCGAGGGCTCGAACGGCGACTCGATTGCGAGTCCTCGCCGCGGCAGTCACGGCGGCTTCGCGCGCGCTGCACGGCTGACGGCTGAGCGGCGCAGCGAGATCGCCCGAAAAGCCGCGGAGTCACGCTGGCAGCGGTTTAGGAACGGGGTCGGAACGGGGCCGCCCGATCCGCGCCTCGGAGGCCTCGCACGCGCCCAACGATTGACGCCCGAGCAGCGGCAGCAAATCGCGCGCAAAGCGGTCGAGGCGCGGTTGGCGGCTCGGGACCGTGCGCTGGGACCTCACCCGGCGGACGAAGCAGCCAGCTAGGCGAGCTGCCGGCGGAACCTCCACGCGCTGATCCCCACGAACACGCTCGCGATCGCGAACAGCGCGAGCAGATGCGGGTAGACGACGTCCAGCCCGGCGCCCTTGATCAGCACGCTGCGCGCGATGGTGGCGAAGTGCGCGATGGGGTTGAGGTGCGTGAGCGGCTGCACCCACTTCGGCATCGCCTCGATCGGCGTCAGGCCGCCGGACAGCATGGCGAGCGGCGGGTTGATGAAGAAGCTGATGAGCTGCGCCTGGCTGGCCGAGCGCGCGAACGTCGAGATGAAGGTGCCGAGGCCGATGCCGCTCAGCACGCAGCACGCACACGCGGCGAGCACGAGGGCCGTGCTGCCCCGGAACGGAACCCCGAAGACGACGCGCGCGACCGTGATCACCAGCAGCACCATCGTCATCAGCAGGACGAACAGCGGCACCATCTTGGCCGTGATCATTTCGAGGGCGCTGGCCGGCGTCATCAGGAGCTGCTCGACAGTACCGCGCTCCTTCTCGCGGATCATCGTCGCCGCCGACACGAGCGAGCCGTTGAGGATGATCAGCGTGCCGAACACGCCGGTGACGATGAACCACGCGTTGACCAGGCCGGGGTTGTAGAGCAGCGCAGCGCGCAGCTCTACCGGGGCGGCGCGGATGCCCGCCGCGTCACGGTTCAGCGACGTGACGGCGCCCTCGACGTAACCCTGCGCAATTTGCGCCGTGTTCGCGTTCGCCGCGTTGAGCAGAATCTGCACGGTGGCCGGGCGGCCGCGCGCGCGCAGGCGCGCGTAGTCGTATGGCACGACCACGCCGACGTCCAGCCGGCCGGCGGCAAGGTCGTTGCCGAGCAGCTCGGACGTCGCATACATGCCGGTCAGCCGGAACGTGCGGTTCTGCGTGAGCACGGAGACCAGCTCGCGGCTCTCGACGGTGCGGCTCTGGTCCACGACGCCGAGCTTGAGGTTCCGCACGTCCGAATCGAGCGCGAAGCCGAAGAGAAGAATTTGCAGCGTCGGCGGTACGATCAGCGAGATCGTCAGCCGGCGGTCGCGGCGGATCTGCCGCAGCTCCTTCAGCGCCAGCGCCCAGAACCGGCCACCGAAGAGCCAACGGATCATGCCTTCACCTGCATGCGCCGCATCGTGCGCCAGGCCAACGCGTAGTAGACGAGGCCGATCGCGCCGATGGCGAGCACAGCCCACCAGACCGCGGGCCAGCCACCGCCCTGCAGGAACGCGTCGCGCACGATGAGCACGTAGTAGCGGGCCTGAACGAAGTACGAGACCCAGCGCAGACCCTCCGGAATGTTCTCGATCGGGAAAATCAGCCCGGAGAGCAGGAACGCCAGCAGGAAGCCGCCGAGCCCGACGGCCTGCACGGCCGCCGCCTGGTTGGGGATGGCGGCGCCGACGAGCGTGCCGAAGCTCATCACGCAGAACACGAACAGCGCGCTGCCCACGATGACCGGCGTGGGATCGCCGGCGAATCGCAGGCCGAACAGCGTGAACATCAGCAGCGCGAGCAGCGTGCACTGGGCGACGCCCGTGATCATGCCGGCCAGGATCTTGCCCAGCAGGAACTCGTGCGCCGAGATGCTCGAGACGTAAACCTGGAGGATCGTCTTCTGCTCCCCCTCGCGCGACATGGCGAGCGCGGCGAGCACGGTGGGAAAGATCGACAGGCCTAGCACGAGAAAGCCTGGGCCGTAGAACTTGCGCGGCTCGCGGCCGGGATTGAACCAGAGCCGGGTCGCCGTCTGGATGACCGGCGCCGGCGCGCCGCCGAGCTGGCGCGCGAAGGCGCTCGTGACCTGGCTGGCGGTGCCGCGCACGATCTTGGCCGTGTTGCCGTCGGTGGCGTCGACGAGCAGCTGCGTCTGCACCGGCCGGCGACGGCGCAGCTCGCGCTCGAAGTGCTCGGGGATGATCAGCGCGGCGCGCGCGCGGCCCGCGGAGAGCAGCGTCTCCGGCGAGGTCGCGGGCGGCAGCGTGACCACGCGATACGTCAGCGAGGTGCGAAATGCGTCCGCGTACTGCCGCGACAGCGGGGTCTGGTCGAGGTCCTGGATGACGATCGGCATGTCGGTGACCGTGAGCGAGACCGTGGTGCCCATCATCGCGGTCAGCGCCACCGGCAGGAGCAGCGCCAGCGCGAGCGCCAGCCGATCGCGCAGCAGCTGCGTCAGCTCTTTGCGGGCCTGGGCGACGATGCGTCGCATGCTGCTCCCGTCGTCAGGCGGCGACGGCGCTCCGCTCCGCGATCACGAGGAAGACGTCTTCCAGTGAGTACTCGTCGTCACGCGCCTCGAGGACGCGGACGCCCTCGCGCGCCAGTCGCGCCGTGAGATCACGCGCCGCCGCCTGCGGGTCGCCGTCGACGATGACGTGCAAGCGGTCGCCGAAGAGCGACACGCGCCACGGCTCCATCGCGCGCTTGAGGATCGCGACGGCGCGGAGCGGGTCGTCGGCGTGGAGCTCGAGCACGCGGCCACCCTGTGCGGCCTTCACGCCGCTCGGCGTGCCCTCGGCCTGAAGCTCGCCGGCGACCATGAAGCCGAGTCGATTGCACTGCTCGGCTTCTTCGAGATAGTGCGTGGTGACGAGGATCGCGGTGCCGTGGTCGGCGAGCTGATTGATCATCGCCCAGAAGGCCCGCCGCGCGATCGGATCGACGCCCGACGTCGGCTCGTCCAGGAACAGCACGCGCGGCTCGTGCATGATCGCCGCGCCGAACGCGACGCGTTGCTTCCAGCCGCCGGGCAGGCTGCCGGTGAGCTGCGACCCCTTGCCCTGCAGGCCCGCGAATTCCAGCACCCAGCGCTTGCGCGCCTCCCGGATCTCGCGCGGCACCTGGTACACGCCGGCGAAGAAGTCGAGGTTCTCGTCGATCGTGAGGTCGTCGTAGAGCGAGAATTTCTGCGACATGTAGCCGACCTGCTGGCGCACGTCCTCGGAGCGCAGCTCGCCGGCCTCGCCCGCCAGCCGGACCTCGCCCACGCTCGGCTCGAGCAGACCGCAAAGCATCTTGATGGTGGTCGTCTTGCCCGCGCCGTTGGCGCCGAGCAGCCCGTAGACCTCGCCGTACCGGATCTCCAGATTGATGCCCTTGACCGCGTCGAACTCGCCGAAGGTTTTGCGCAGATCGCGCGCGCCGATCGCGATGGTCTCGTCGCCGTGTTCGTGGGGGCGGCCGCCTGGAAACGCCGGCACGTGCGGGTCACCCTGCAGCGACCGGAGGATCGCGACGAACGTGTTCTCGAGCGTCGGCGGCGCGGCCCGTACGCCGCGCACGGCATCGCCGAGCGTCTCGCGCACCGCACGCTCGCCCGCGCGCGCGTCGCTCACCAGCACATCGAGACGATCGCCGAAACGCTGCACGTCCGCGATGCCGTCGCGCCCGTCGAGCTTCACCTCGGCGGTTCGCAGATCCGCCGCGCGCACCTCCAGGCGCTGCAGCCCGAGCCCCTGACGCAGCTCGCCCGGCGTTCCCGTTCGGTGCAGTCGTCCCTCGTGCATCAGCGCCACGCGATGGCAGCGCTCGGCCTCGTCGAGATACGGTGTGGCGAGCAAGATCGTCATGCCTTGCGCCGAGAGCTGCGCGAGCGCGTCCCAGAACTCGCGCCGCGAGACCGGATCGACGCCGGTCGTCGGCTCGTCGAGCAGGAGGATGCGCGGCTCGGCCACCAGCGCGCACGCCAGCGCGAGCTTCTGCTTCATACCGCCGCTCAGCCGGCCCGCGAGCCGGTCGATGAAGCGCTCCATCCCGAACATCGTGAGGTAGCGCTCGCCGCGCGCACGGATGTCGTGCAGCGGCACGCGCCGGAGCTCGCCGACGTAGCGGAGGTTCTCGGCGACGCTCAAATCGGGATAGAGACTGAACGCTTGCGTGAGGTAGCCGACGTACGCGCGCGCCTGCCGCGCCGGTTGGTCGAGCAGAAGGGCGTCGCCCGACGTCGCTTCCATCACGCCGCCGAGGATCTGAAACGTCGAGGTCTTGCCCGCGCCGTCAGGGCCGATGAGCCCGAAGATCTCCCCCGCGCGCACCTCGAGATCGATACCGCGCACGGCTTCGAGCTGGCCGTAGCGCTTGGTCAGCGCGCGCGTCTGAATGGCGACGGCGCCGCTCATCTGTCTACGTGGGGGGCCCTGACATGGCCCCCCACACCCCCCAGCGCTCGTCGCGCCCCGGGAAACCCGTGGCGCTCCTCGGGCACCGGCTCACTCATCGGCGCGCCTGGCGCGTCGGCCATTCCGCGCCGTCGATGAGGATCTCGCCGTCGGCGGGCATCCCCGGCTTGGCGAAGCCGGTCGCGCCCTTCAGTCGCAGCTTCACGCCGACCACCTGCTTCACGCGGTCCTCCCGGAAGTAGGTGTTCTCCGGCGTGAACGAGGCCTGCGGATCGATCCGCAGCACGTAGGCGTCGATCGGCTTCGCGGGCGCGGAGTCCAGGAACACGCGCGCGGGCTGGGCGAGCTTCACGAGGCCGATCTGCCCTTCCGGGACGAATGCGCGGAGATAGACCTCGCCGAGGTTCACCAGCGTGACGATCGGCGTGCCGGCGTTGACGACTTCGCCGGGCTCAGCCGTGCGCGTGGCGACGGTGCCCGTGAACGGCGCGATGACGTTGAGGTCCCTGCGGTTGGCGCGCGCCTCCTCGAGCATCGCGCGGGCGCGCTCGGCCTCGGCCTGCGCGGCCAAGATGTCGGCGCGCGCCTGGAGAATCTGCCCCTGCACCGCGGCGACCTGCGAGGAGCGGATGGCCGGGTTGACCAGGTTTGCCTTCGCCGTCGTCAGCGCGCCGCGCGCGGCTTCCACCTGGCGGCGCGACGCCGCCACGATCGCCGCCTGCGCTTCCTCGTTGTTCTGCGCACGCTGCGCCTCTTGCTCCGCGACCAGCTCCTTCTTGAACAGCCGCGCCATCGCCTCGCGGTCCCACTTGGCCTGCGCGTACGCCGCCTCGGCCTGCGCGAGCTGCGCCTCCGCCGCGGCCACTTTGCCCTCGGCCTCGCTGACCTTGCCCTCCGCATCGGCGCGCGCCTGATCGACACCGAGCCGGCTCTGGCGCAGCTGCTCCTCCAGCACGGCGATCTGGTGCTCGGAGAGGGTCGCGCGCGCCTCGGCCTGGCGCACGGCCGCCATCGCCTGCTGCTCGCGCGCGCGAATCTGCTCGTCATCGAGAAGGGCGATGACCTGACCGGCCTGCACCTGATCGCCCTCACGCACGGTGATCTCACGGATGCGTCCGGAGGTCTTGGCGGCGATGGCGGAATCGTCGCCCTCGATGCGCCCGCTCACCGCGATCACGCCCGGCGGCACCGCCGGCGGCCGGAGCACGAAGCGCCACACGGCGAACGCCGCCAGCGCGACGAGCAACACGAGGACGATGGCAACCCGGCGGCGTTTCTTCATGCGCGCCGTCTTCCGGTCCGGCGTTCGGCCGTGAGCCCATGACGCTCGGCGGCGAGGCCGTGTGCCATCAGATCCTGCATATGCTTGACGTATCCCGCGGCCGCCGGCGGCTCGATCCGCGGCCGGCGTGCGGCGAGCACGCGTTCGCGAAAGCGCGTCGTCGCGAAGAAGAAGACCAGGCTGCCGACCAGGCTCAGATGCGTGAGCAGCGGATCGACCGGTCTAAAATCGCCGTCGGCCACACCGCGCGCAACGATGCGCTGCACGGCGCCGAGGACCCGCGCGGGCTTGTCGATCAGCTCCGGATCGAGGTGCTTGCCGCCGGCGACGACCTCGCGCAGCATCATCGCGCAGAAGTGCGGGTGCCGCCGCGTCGCCAGCTCGCCGACGGCGGCGATCAGCTCCCGCAGCACTTCCGGCGCCGGCCGCGGCGACTCCGCCAGCGCTTCCACGCGCGCGATGATCTCGCCGAACGTCGTGCTCACGATGGCCACGTACAGGCCTCGCTTGCCGCCGAAGTGGTAGTTGATCATCGCCTTGTTCACGCCGGCCTTCTGAGCGATGACGGCGACGGGCACGCCGTCGTAGCCGCGCTCGGCAAACAGCTCGGCGCCGGCGCTCAGCAGGGCGTCGCGGGTTGCGGCGGCGTCGCGCCGGCGGGCCGGGGCGGTCGTGGTGCCGGTCATCCGTGTGCCGTCCTCTCAACGAAGGGCTCTATCAACTAAACGTATGGTTAATAGGTTCGCGCCGCTGTCAAGCGAGCGCAAGCACCACGTGTCTAGCCGATCGGCTCCGTGCGGGCGACGTCGAGCGGATGATCGATCAGCGGCTGCACGCGCTCGAGGAAGGTCACCGTATGCGGCAGGGCCGCGTGCTGTTCGAACGCCGCTTCATCTCTCCAGCGCGAGTGAATGTAGAAAAGGCCGGGGTCGCGTGTCGATCGAAACGCGTTGATGCTCACGCACCCAGGCTCCTGGCGCGTCGGCGCGACGACGGCGCGCAGCGTTGCTGCTACGGCGTTCTCGTTGCCAGGACGCGCGTGAAACCGGGCGAAGACGAACAAGTCCATCAGTTCTTCTCTTTCGTTTCGTTGGTAGGGTTCTAGGCCAAAGTCTCGGTTCGGTGCGTCCAGAGTCTCAGTGCCCGGTTGTCCGTCTTGACCCCTCCACTGCCCCAGCGTAGAGTCGGGCCGCTTATCATCGGTCCGTCATCGCCGGAGTGGTCGTGGACGCTCGCAGGCCCCGTGCTCGCACGTCGCTGCCGTTTGTGGCCGCCGGCCACTGGCCAGGCGTATGAAGCAGTTCGACTGGGCCGCATTCATGCGACAGCACCCAATCTTCTCGGGGCTGGGTGACCGGCACGTCGGCCTCCTCGACGAGCAAGCGTCGACGGAGCGCACCTATGGTCCCGGCGACACCATCATTCGAGAAGGGGAGCTGGGCGATTCGATCTTTCTCATCGGGTCCGGGTCCGTTGAGGCCGTTCTGTCCAGCATTGGCGGCCACACGATCGTGCTCTCGGTGCTGCTCAGCGGCGACATTTTCGGCGAGATGGGTTTGTTCGAGCAGCGCCCGCGTTCCGCGACCGTCCGGGCTCGAGAGAGCAGCGTCGTTCTCGAGCTGAACGGGGAGCACCTTCGACGCCTCGCCACGACGCGGCCGAATCTCGAGTTCGACATTCTGCTCAAGGTCAGTGAGCGTCTGCGGAGCAAGAACGAGCAGATCCTCGCCCTCCATCTCAAGGGCGTCGAAGGCGCCAATCGCGCCAAGGACGAGTTCATGGCGATGCTCGGCCACGAGCTGCGCAATCCGCTCGGCGCCGTGAGCGCCGCGATTCACGTCCTGGACAAGATCGGCAAGCCCGATGACCATGGCGCCGAGCTTCGCGCCATCATCATGCGACAGACGCGACACCTGTCGCGCCTGCTCGACGATCTGCTCGACATTTCCAAGCTCGTCGCCGGCAAAATCGAGCTGCAACGGCGCCCGGAAGACCTCAACGACGTCTGCCGGCGCGTCCTGACAGCGTTCGAGGAAGTCGGACGCATAACACGCCACAGGGTGGGGATCGTCGGCGGACCCATCACCGTGTCCGCCGACCCCGTACGGCTGGAGCAGGTCGTCTCGAACCTTCTCGACAACGCGCTGAAATACACCCCGCCCGGCGGACGCATCGAGATCAGCGTCGCGGCCGAAGGAAGGGATGCCGTGCTGCGAATCCGCGACACGGGCGTCGGCATCGATGCCGACATGCTGCCGCGGATCTTCGAGGCATTCGTACAGGCGAATCCGGCGTCGGGCCGTTCGGAGGGCGGCCTCGGTCTCGGGCTCAGCCTCGTGAAGCGCCTGGTCGAGCTGCACGGGGGGTCTGTGTCGGCGTCGAGCGCTGGTCCGCAAGCCGGCAGCGAGTTCGTCGTCCGTATCCCGCGAACGCTGGACGCCGCCGTGTCCCCCGCCTTGTACGACACGGCAGTGGTCTCCGAGCGTGCTCGGCAGATTCTCATCATTGAGGACAATCCTGACTTCCGTCGGGGGCTTCGCATCCTGCTCGAGTCCTGGGGCCACCGAGTCGAGGCGGCAGCCACCGGCACCCGGGGGCTGGAGATCTGGCGAGCCTCTCGCGCCGACGTCATCTTGATCGACGTCGGCCTGCCGGATATCGACGGCTATGCCGTGGCGCAGGCGGTGCGGTCCGGGGCAGGCGGTGATGCCGTTCTCCTCGTCACGATCACGGGCTATGGCGGACCTCACGACGCCGCTCGCGCGAAGGAGGCGGGCTTCGACGCGCATCTCACGAAGCCACTGAATCCCCACGTGCTTGCTCGGATCATCGAGGCGGGACGGGAAGGCGGTCACTCGGCGTAGCCCACGAGTTCGACATATCCCTGCCCCACGAGCGGCCGACCGCGGTCGGATCCCGCGACCGCGACGGCGCCCTCCCAGTAGCGCGTACCTACCAGCAATTCCTGGTCCGCCAGACGCGGCGTGATCTCGAGCCGCACATCGAACGACGGCACGGTGAGACGCCAGCGCGCGGGATAGCGAACGCCGCTGCGCGAGCTCGTCCAGTGTGCGAGCGTTTCGACGCGGACGTCGCGCGCGTCCAGCGATTGCGTCGTGCCGTCGGCCGCCACCAGCGTGCCCGCGCTGAAGGCATCGACCCGGCCATCACGACGGCGCAGCAGGTAGAACATCAGCTCGCGTCCGTCCTCCAGCTGTAGCGCGAACCAGTCCCAGCCCTCGACGCCCGGCGGGAGCGCGCTGGTGCTCCACTCGCGATCCATCCACGCTTCGCCGGACACGTCGAGCATTTCGCCGCCCACGCGGACAACGCCACGTGCCGGCATGCGAGTGATCGAATAATAAAAGGAAGCGTTGCCGGGGTCGCCACCCTTTCGGCTGAGGCCACGATCGCCCTGGGCGATCGGCGCCTTGGCCGATGACAGCTCGAGGTCGATCGCGACGTCTGCCTCGGCGGCGCGCAGATGGACCGACGCTCCGTCACCTTCCGCCGACCAGCCCTCCACCCACACGCGGTAGGGCGACGCCGACGCGCCCGCCAGCCCGAGCGCCTCGCGGCTCGTGCGGCTGAACGCGTGAAAGCGGCCGCCGGCGACATCGGTGATGGCCAAGTGCGCCACGTAGAGCTGGCGCGTGGCCCACGCGGAGGCACGCTCGACTGCATCGGGCGCGAGCGCGATGCGGAAGAACGTGAGCTGGAATCCGAGCTGCCGGCCGGCCGCCGTCCGCAGATTGCCGGTGTAATACCACCACTCCGTCCGGAAGTCCGGGTGCGGGCCGTGATCCGCCGGGAACACGAACAGCCGCGCCGCCGTGGCGCGCGCGAACCCGGTGCTCTCCGCGGCAAGCGCCTCTCGCACGGCCACCGTCGCGTCGATGCGCGGTCGCGATCCCGACGGCCACAACGCAAACAGCGCGACGCCCAGCGCGGCGACGACCGCGACCAGGCCGACCACCACCCTATTCATCGCGCAGTGCCTCCGCCGGCGGCGCGGTCGCCATGCGCCATGCGGGATAGAGGCCGGCGAGCAGCGCGGCCAGCAGCGACAGCGCGACGCCCGTGAGCAAAATCGACGGCGACGGATCGATCGACATCGTCCAACCGAACGAGCGGCGGTTGATGACGAAGACCAGCACGGCCGCCAGCAGCAGGCCGCTCGGCACGGCGAGCACGCCCGCGAGCAATCCGATGATGCCGGTCTGCGCCGTCACGAGGCCCCACACCTGGCGTGGCGTCAGGCCGAGGGCGCGCAGCACGCCGATCTCGCGCGCGCGCTCGAGTGACAGCGCCATGAGCGCGCCGAGCATGCCGACGAACGCGACCACCAGGCTCAGCGTGCGCAGCACCCCAGTGATGGCGAACGTGCGGTCGAAGATCTGAAGCGACGCCTCGCGCAGCGCGCGGTTTGAGCGAATGACCAGCCGCGGGCCGTCGGCGGCGCGCTCGCGCACCGCCGCGACGAGCGCGTTGACGTCGACGCCGGGCGCCGCCTCGAGCGCCAGGCCCGAGATCTTGCGGTCGTTCCACGCGGCGTCGTACGTGCCACGGCTCATGAGCACGACGCCGGCGCTGGAGCCGTAGTCATAGAACACGCCGGCGATGCGGAAATCGCGGTCGCCATGATCGGTGCGCAGGCGCACGGTGTCGCCCGCGCTCACGGCGTGGCGATTGGCGAACGGCTCTGACACGAGCACGCGGTCGCCATCCCACACGCCCGCGTCGCCGCCGGAGCGAAAACGCCAGCGCGGCGGCCGCGCCGGATCGACGTCCAGCGCGACCAGCTGCACCGGTCCGCGCGGGCTCTGCACGCTCACTCCGCGTGACGTGTTGGCCCGCGCGACGCCCGGCGTGGCGGCCAGGCGCGCGACGAGCTCGGGGTCGAGCGTGGCGTCGGGCCGGCTGCTGGCCAGGCTCGGCGCCGCGATATAGATGTCGGCGCGCAGCGTGCCCTCGAGCCAGGTGGTGACGGCCTCGCGGAACGACGCGATCATGACGCCGACGCCGATGGCGGCGGCGACGGCGATCATCAGCGCCGCCATCGCGACCGACGTTCGCGAAAGCGCGGCGACGATGCTGCGCGTGGCGAGCCGGCCGAGCAGGCCGAACGTGGCGCCCGCGATGCGATGCAGCGGACGCAGCAGCCCGAGCGCGGCCGCCGGCGTGACGAGCGCGCAGCCGACCATCACGACGAAGAGCCCGGCGAAGCCGACGACGATGCCCGCCGGCACCGCGAGGATCAGCGCGCCGGCGGCGAGCACCAGGAGACCCAGCCACCCGGCACGACGGGCGCGATGCCGTGCGCTCGTCTCGAGCGCCGCGCGAGTCATCACGACGCGCGGCGGAGCGGTCGTGGCCTCGAGCGCGGGCGGCAGCGCCGCCAACGCGGTCGCGCCGATTCCGAGCAGCACGCTCTTGGTCAGCATCAGCGGATCCAGCACGACTTCGCGCACGGAGAGCACGAAGTACAGATCGTTGATCGTGCGCGTGACCAGCCGCAGCAGCAGCTGCGCCATGCCGAACCCGAGCGCAACACCCAGCACCGTGCCGGCGATGCCGATGACGAGCGCCTCGCTCATGACCAGGACGAAAATCTCGCCCCGCGTGACGCCGACCGCGCGCAGCGAGCCGATGAGCGGCCGCCGCTGCACGACCGAAAACGTCATCGTCTGATAGATCAAAAACATGCCGACGACGAGCGCCAGCAGCGAGAGCGCGGTCAGGTTCCACTGAAACGCCAGGATCATTCGCGCGGTGGCTCCGGCCGTCGAGCCGGCCGCGACGAGATCTGCGCCCGGTGGGAGCGCCTCGGCGACGCGCGTCAGCAGCGCGCGCCCCGGCGCATCGTCAGCAACGATTAGATCGACGCGCGACAGCCGACCGACCGCGTCGAGCGTCTCCTGCGCGGTGGTGATGTCTGTCACCAGGATGCCGTCGAGCGCACGGGCGCTGGCGGGATCGGCCGGCTGCAGCAGGCCGACGATGATCAGCGGGCGGCGGTGGCCGCTCACCTCGATGATGAGCTCCCGTCCGATCGCCAGACCGAGCTCGCGCGCGGTGGCGGCCGCGATCAGCGCGGTGCCGGGACGGCCGACCAGATCCGACACGCGCGAGAGCGCGTCGCGTGCGCGCGACTCGCGACGCTCATCGGCGTCGAGATACGGCCGGAACTCGGCATCAACGAACGGGTCGATGCCGAGCAGATGCAGGCTGCGCCCCGCGCGACCGATCGCCATCTCGTAGCCGACACTGCTCGACGCCGGCGAGCCGGCGGGCTCCGCAAACACCGCCACGTCACCCTCGACGACGGGCGCCGCGCGCCGCACGCCGAGCTCGACGCGCAGTCGGCGATAGAGCTCGTCCGGCAGTCCCGACGGCCCGCCGATGATC
>JBKOZH010000011.1:0-4768 GCA_046725765.1 Candidatus Methylomirabilota bacterium
GGATGGCGAAAGCGTGTCGACTGCTCGACGAAGGCGACGATCGAGGCCTCGATGATCGGCGCCAGCGTCGAGGCGCCGACGGCCGTCATCGACGTCAGCAGCAGGCCGTGGGCGAGCCGCCGGCCGTACCGCGTCGTCTTCGCGTACTCGTCGTCGTAGTGCAGCGGGTGCGCGTCGCCGGTCATGCCCGCGAAGAACATGAAGTGGGCGTCGGTGAGCGTCTTCGAGGGACTGTCGAAGCGGTCGCCGACCTTGAAGTCCTCGAACCAGCGCTGGCCGGTGCTCACCAGAGCCGCCAGAAGATCTCGGCGACTTCGGCGGCCGAGCGCGCGGCGAACAGCGCCGGGCGCGCGCGGGCGGCGAACGGCAGCCCGTCCGAGTACCAGGAGAGGTGCTTCTTGAGCTGGATCAGAGCCGGCCGCTCGGGCAGGTGCGTCTCGATCAGCGCGCAGTGGCGGCGAATCACCGCCGCGCGCTCGTCGCGCGAGACGTCGGCGCCGCGGAAGATCCACGGCCGGCCCAGGGCGCCGCGACCGATCATCACCGCCGCGCAGCGTGTCGCCGCCACCATAGCGCGCGCGTCGTCGACCGAGCGGACGTCGCCATTGCCGACGACGGGAACGGCCACCGCGTCGACGACGGCCGCGATGACGTCCCACGGCGCCCGCCCCGTGTATTGCTGTGAGCGCGTGCGCGGGTGCACGGTGACGCCATCGAGGCCCTCGCTCTCGGCCAGCCGTGCGATCTCCGGCGCGTTGATCGTGCGGTCGTCCCAGCCGCCGCGGATCTTGATGGTGAGTGGACCGGTGACCGCTTTGCGCAGCGTGCGGAAGACGACGGCGGCGCGCAGCGGATCACGCATCAACGCCGCGCCCTGGCCCTTGGCGACGATCTTGGCGACCGGACAGCCCATGTTGAGATCGATACCGTCGGCTCCTGCGGCTTCGAGGCGCCGCGCCGCCTCGGCCAGGATGTCCGGGTCCTCGCCGAGCAGCTGCATCGCGAGCGGCCGCTCTTCGGGCAGGTAGGCGGTCAGCGCCACCGTGCGCGCGTTGTCACGCACGAGCGCGCGGGCGTCGATCTCCTCGCTGGTGAGCCGACCGGCGCCGCACTCGCGCGCCACCAGCCGGAACGGCGCGTTGGTGACGCCGGCCATCGGAGCGAGACGGAGATCGAGCGTGCTCACGTGCTCATTTTATCGCGGCGGCGGCCGCGGCCCGCCGCTCAGCGCCGCGCGGCCAGCACCGCGACCGGGTAGCTCAGACGGATCGTGTCGCCGTCACGACGCCCCGCCATGTCCAGCGCGTCGTCGGTGATGGAGCGCATGTACGTCGCGCGCAGCGTGTCCGCGTCGCCTGGATTGGGAAACGAGCGCGAGAGCAGGCCCTCGAGATCGGTCTGCAGCCTGTAAAACGTCTCGCGTGGCGCGCCGAGCCCGGCCTTCGCGAACAGCGCGCGGTGCTCGGCCAGCGGCAGCGCGCGCGTATGCGAGGGGTCGCGGAGGAGCTCTGCGCGGTTGAACGCGGCGGCCTTCTCGGGCGCCGGCGCGCTGTCGATCACCATCACGGTGCCGCCGGGAGCGCAGACGCGGCGCATCTCGACGAGCACTGCGCCCGGGTCGAGCAGGTGATGGAAGGCGAACCGCGAGACGACGAGGGTGAACGCGGCGTCGTCGAATGGCAGCGGCAGCACGTCGCCGTGCCGCCACGTCACGTTCGTCAGCCCCTGCTCGGCCTGCAGCACGCGCGCGCGCTCGAGCATCGCGGGGGTGAGGTCGATGCCCGTCACGTGGCGGGCCACGCGGGCGAATGCGCAGGCGAGAATGCCGGGACCGCACGCCACGTCGAGCACGGTGTCGTCGGCTCCGCAGCCGCTGAACTCGATCACCATCCGCAGCGCCGCCTCGTCGCGGATCGACGGGGCGGTCGCGAACGGCACGGCCTGGCGCGTGAACTGATCGAGAATCGCCTCGCGGTGCGCGTCCGTCACGCGAGCCTCTTGTACAGTCGCCCGCCCTTCATGATCACGCGCAGGTTGTCCTGCATCTGGAACACGCGCAGGTTCTTGAGCGGGTTGCCCTGAACCACGATGAGGTCGGCGTACTTGTTCGGCTCGACGCTGCCGATCCGGTCCTGCATGCGGAACAGCTCGGCATTGACCTTCGTGGCCGACATCAGGACTTCCATCGGCTTCATCACCTGGGCCTTGAGCTCGAACTCGACGGCGCGCTGGGTGGCCATATCGCCCAGCAGGTCGGAGCCCGAGCCGATCTTGCAGCCGGCCTTGTAGGCATACGTCAGGCCCTGCATCGACTGCTGGCGCGCCATGTCGATCTTGGCAATCTGGTGGTCGCCGATGCCGTAGCGCTTGCCCTCGCGATAAATCGCCTCGTACGTCACCATCGTCGGCACGAGAAACGCGTCGGCGTCCTTGATGGCCTTGGCGGCGGCCTCGCGGATGAGGTTGCCGTGCTCGATCGAGCGCACGCCGGCCTCGATCGCGCGGCGGACGGCGGAGTCCGAGTAGGCGTGGCTGAGAACGTACTTGCCGACCGCCTGCGCCTCCTCCACGGCCGCCCGCATCTCGGCGACGGTGAACTGCGTGGTGTCGAGCTCGTCCGACGGCGACATCGCACCGCCCGAGGCCATGATCTTGATCTGATCGACGTCGCGGCGGATGTTCTCGCGTGCGGCGCGGCGCACCTCGTCAGGGCCGTCGGCGATGAAGCCGATCATGCCGACACAACAGTCGATCGGATCGGTCCACTCCGAGCGCCGCCGCTTGTCGCCGTGGCCGCCGGTCTGCGAGATGTAGCGGCCGGACACGAGCAGGCGCGGCCCGACGAAGTGGCCCTCCTCGAGCGCCATGCGAAAGCCGTAATCGGCGCCGCCGGCGTCGCGGACCGTGGTGAAGCCTTGCATCAGGCACTCTTCGGCGCGCTTCATCGCCCGCGCGGCGATATAGGACGGCGGATAGAAGCGGTGCTGATCGGTGATGTTCTCGGTCACGGCGCAGATGTGGACGTGGGCGTCGGTGAGGCCGGGCATGAGCGTGGCGCCCGCGCAGTCGATCGTCGTCACCGGCCCGGGCAGGGGGCCGGGCCCGCCCTTGGCGCGCACGTCCTTGATGCGATCGTCCTCGACGACCACCGTCGCGCCCTCGACGGGATCGGCGCCCGTGCAGTCGATCAGAAACGCGTTGGTGAAGACATGGATACTCATCGCGCGCTCACCTCCGCCGCGCTATCGCGCGACGACTTTCGCCTCGTACATCCACACCTTCTCGTCGGCGCGCGGCGTCCACTCCACCGATTGCGCCACGCCGTAGAGGTCGTGCTGCTGCCAGAGGAACACCCACGGCGCCTCGTCGTGGACGAGCCGCTGCAGCTCCGCGTACGCGTCCGCCCGCGCCTTCGGCTCCATCAGCGTCTGCGCGCGCGCGACCTTCTCGTCGATCGTCTTGTTGTTGCCGTAGGACGAGTAAGTCTGGTCGGCGAGGAACAGCGGCTGCATCGTCCCCTGACCGTGCAATGCCGGTCCCCAGCCCAGGAAGAACAGCTCGCCGGTATTGCGGTTCTTGATCTTGTCCAGGTGCGTCCCCCACTCGTTCACCACGACGTTGGTACGGATCCCGAGCCGCTGCAGCTGCGCCGCGATGGCGAGCGACACGTCCTTGTCGAGCGGATAGCGGCCGGACGGCGTGTCGAGCGTCAGGCTCAGCGCTTTGGGATCGACACCGGCCTCCTTGAACAGCGCCTGCGCGCGTGCGGGATCGTGCTTGTAGCATTCGACCGGCGCGTAGTCGATGTTGGCCGGCGAGAGCGGCCCGCACATGCGCGTGGCGCGGCCCTTGAGGACCTGCTTGATCAGCTCGTCGACGTCGACGGCCTGGTTCATCGCGCGGCGTACGCGGACGTCCTGCATCGGACCGGGCTTGAGATTCACCAGCGCCAGATAGTTGATGCGCGAGGACACGGTCGCGCGGAGCTTGGCGCGGCCGCTCTTCTCCACCGCCTCCACCGCGTGGGGCGGCACGTCCTTCATGATGTCGATCTCGCCCGAGAGCAGGGCGGCCATGCGCGCGCTGAACTCGGGGATGAAGCGGAAGGTGACGCGGCTCACGTCGGCGGCGCCCTGCCAGTAGTCGGGGTTGCGCTCGAGGACCAACCGCTCGTCGCGCCGCCACTCGACGAACTTGAACGGGCCCGTGCCGATCGGCTTCTCCGCCAGCTTCGCGGGGCCGAGTTCCTTGAGGGCCTTGGCCGGCATGATGAGCGAGTTGGTCAGCGAGGCGCTGTCGACCAGGTTCGGCCACGGCTGCTTGGTGATGAAGCGCACCGTGTAGTCGTCGACGGCCTGCACTTCCTTCACGAGACCCCAGTACGCCGCGGTGGCGAAGTGGCTCTTGTTGGCCGGGTCGACCGCGTAATCGATCGTCGCCTTGACCGAGGCCGCCGTGAACGGCTCACCGTTGTGGAACTTCACGCCACGCCGCAGCTTGAACTCCCACGTCGTGTCGTTGACGATCTTCCACTCCGTCGCGAGCATCGGCTTGGGCTTGAAGGTCTTCGGATCGCGGTCGAGCAGCCGATCGTAGATGTGCTCGAGCATGTTGTTGGTCGTCCAGTCCACGATCGTGACGGCGAGCATCGTGCGCGGCTCGGCGCCGAGCCCGATCACGACTTCTTTCGTGCGACTCCGGTCCTGGGCGGCCGCGGCGCCAGCCAGGGCGAGCAGGGTGATGGCGACGAAAGCGGCGCTGACGACGG
>JBKOZH010000303.1:0-9664 GCA_046725765.1 Candidatus Methylomirabilota bacterium
AGCCGCGTCATCTTCTCGAGCGGCGGCGGCCCCCACGCGTCCACACGGGTTCCGAGCCCGCTCACCCAGGCCTGCATGATGAGGTTGCCGTAGTCCAGGTTGTGGTCCGAGTGATGGTGCGTGATGAAGACGTGACGCAGCACCGGCAGCGGGATGCGGGCCTGCACGAGCTGCCGCGCGACGCCGCTGCCGCAGTCGACGACGTAGAGCACGTCATCGACGACGAGCGCGTGGGCGGTGTTGCCGCGCACCGTGCGGGGCCTCGGCCCGCCGCCCGTGGCCAGCATGACGAGGCGCGTTCGCTTGGTCACGGCCGCGCTCAGTCGCCGATCTCCACGGCGACCGGCCGCGGCATGTCCGCCGGCGGCTGGGCGCGCGACAGCGCCACGGGCTCGGACCACACCGCGGGCCCACCGTTGCGGCGCTGAACCCGCACGCTCACCGGCGGTGTCGCCGACGCCGCGGGAAAATCGCGCCGCCAGTGCGCCCCGCGGCTCTCGCGGCGCGCGAGGGCGCTGGCGACGATCAGCCGCGCGGCGGTGAGCTGGCTGTCGAGATTGAGCCAGTCCTGCCACGCGGTGTTCAGCGTGCCGTGGCCCGGCACGCCGGCGCGCTGCAGCCGCTCGGCGAGACTTTCGATGCTCGCCGCCGCGAGCTGCAGGCCCTCGGCATCGCGCACCAGGCCCGCGCGCTCCCACATGAGATCACGCAGCTCGCGCTGAATCGCATAGACCTCGGCCGCGTTGCCGCGGCCCAGGGGCGCGGCGCAGCGAGCGGCGCTCGCGTCTTGCGCGGCGGCGCTCACGCGCGGCAGCGCACGACCGGCGACGAATGCCGCCATCACATCGCCCGCGATCCCGCCGAACACCGTCGACTCCGCGACACCGTTGCCGCCCAGGCGGTTGGCGCCGTGCACGCCGCCGGTGTCCTCGCCGGCCGCGAAGAGGCCTTCCATCGCCGTCCGGCAGTCCGGATCCACGACGACGCCGCCCATCATGAAGTGCGCGGTCGGCCCCACCTCCACCGGCTCGCGCGCGAGATCGCGGCCAAAGTCGCGGCAGCGGCGCACCATGCCGCGAAAGTTGCGCTCGACGACCTCCGCGCCGAGGTGCGAGACATCGATCCAGACGCCTCCGTTGGGCGTGCCCCGCCCTTCGCTGACTTCCAGAAACGAGGCGCGTGAGACGAGGTCGCGAGTGGAGCGCTCCAGCCGCGCGGCGTCGTAGCGCGCCATGAACCGCTCGCCGAGACCATTGCGCAGCTGACCGCCGGCGCCCCGCAGCCCCTCCTCGAGCAGCGCGCCGGTCATCAGCGAGCCCGGAATCACGAGCCCGGTGGGATGAAACTGGATCATCTCCATGTCGCGCAGCGCCAGCCCCGCGCGGTACGCGAGCGCGATGCCGTCGGCGGCCTTGTCCGCCGAGCACGCGATCACGCGATACATCGTCGGCCCGCCGCCCATGGCCAGGAGCGTCGCCCGGGCGCACGCGGCGACGAAGCGGCCGGTGCGGATGTCGAGCAGCAGCGCCCCTGCGGCGCGGCCGCCGTCGTCACGCAAGAGCTCCACCGCCCGGCACTCCTCGAGGGTGCGGATCGAGGGCCGCGCCTGCGCCTGCTCCGTGAGCCGGTTCATGATCTCGATCCCGGTGAGGTCGCCCTTGTGCACGGTCCGATCGTGCGTCTGGCCCGCGAACGGCTTCTGGTGGATGCGCCCCTGCGCGTTGCGATCGAACAGACAGCCGTAGCGCGACTCGAGCTCGAGCACGCGACCGGGCGCCTCGGTGACGAGCCGCCACACCATCTCCTGATCGTTGATCCAGCCGCCGCCGTTGAGGGTGTCGATGAGATGCGCGTCGAGCGAGTCCGGCGGCGTCAGCACCGCGTTGTAGCCGCCCTGCACCATGCGTGTGCAGCCGGCGCGGCCGAACAGCCCTTTGACGACGACGTTGATCGACAGCGAAGGGGACGCGTCGGCGCAGTGCAGCGCGGCGCAGAGTCCGGCGCCGCCGGCGCCGAGCACGAGGACGTCGGACTCGACGACGTCGATCATTTCGCCACCAGCGCGTCGAGGAACGCCCGGCCGTCCGGCCCCGTCCAGTCGCGCGTGCCGATCGCGCGCGCGATCAACCGCCCGTCGCGGCCGACCACGAACACCTCCGGCGAGTACGCGACCCTCCACGCGCTGTTGACGTAGCCGGCGACGTCGAGGAGGACGTCCATGGTCACGCCGCGATCACGCACCCACGCGCGCACCGTGTCGCGCGATTGCTCCATGTTCACGGCCAGCACCACCAGGCCGCGCGCCCCGTAGTCACGGTGCACTTGCTCCATCGTCGAGGGCAACTCCCTCGAGCAGTGCGGTCACCACGTCGCCCAGAAGTACACGATCACCGGCCGGCCGCGCAGGAACGGCAGCACGACCGTCTTGCCGTCGGCGAAGCGCTCGAGCGCCAGCGGCGGCGGCGCGGCGCGATGCAATGGCGTGAGGTTGAGCTCGGCCATGAGCTCGTCGAGCGTCGCGCCGGCGGCCGGGGTGGTGCCCAGTGCGACCGTGATGCCGAGCGCGATCAGCGTCAGCGCCGCGCGAGCCATTTCGGGGCTCCCATCCCAATCAATGGCGGATGCCGGGAACGCTCATCGGCTTGCCGACGTCGAACGTCGTCAGGAAGAGCTCGAGCTCGGCGTATTCCACGGCGTCCGCCGCCAGCATGTTCGCGCCAAGCGGCGTCATGCACCACTGGAAGCGCTTGCGCATGTCCCAGATCTCGTCCTGGCTCGTGCGCCAGGTCGGAAAGTGACGCGTGAGGCCGGCGTTGACGTCGCCGAGGAAGCGGCCGCCGAGGAATTTGTTCGCACCATGCTCGGGCGTGTGGCAGTCGGCACAGGCGTGGTTGCGCTCCCCCACACGGCGATAGAAGGCCGCGCGGCCGCGGTCGATCGCTGCGCGCGCCGCCGGGCTCGTCGTGTCGACGGCCACGGGCAGACCGTTCGACGCCATCTTGATCATCACGCTGACGTCGACGTTTGCCGCGCTCTCCGAGGGCAGCGCACGTCCGGTCGTCGTCTCGGCGTGAACCGCGAGAAAGTCCTCGAGGCTCATCACGCGCCCGTACTCGGCGACGATGCGTGGATAGCGAGTCGCCACGCCGCGCATCGCCTGGGCCGGCTCGCCGGGGTGGCAGTCGGCACACGCCTTGCCCTTCGGCCCGCGCGCTCCCCAGAGCTGTTGCGCTTCCTCGGCGCGAATGACCGCTGGATTGTTGGTCGGATCGAGGTTGTCGCCGAAGCCCGTGGGACGCCGCCGCGTGAATGGATTGCGATCGTCGTCGGCTTCCGGCGGCACCGGTCCGTGCAGCGTCTGCAGATAGGCGACCAGATTGACGAGCTCCTCGGGCGTGAAGATCCGCTGCGCGCCCCACGGTGGCATGACCGTCTGCGGGTAGATCACGCGCGGATCCCAGAGCTGCTGGTAGACGTATGCGTCGGCGAGCTTGCGGTCGGCAAACGCCGAGAGATCGGGACCCACGTTGCCAGCGGGCCAGACGTCGGCACCGGGCACCAGATGGCAGCCGGTGCACGGCCCTTTCTGACGATCGAGGAACAGCGCGCGGCCTTTCTTTGGATCGCCCGCGACGCCGGCGGGCATGGTCGCCTTCTGTACGGGAGGCTGCGGCCGCGCGTCGTCGGAAGCGTACGTGCGGAACGCGGCGAAGTCGCGCGTCGTCCAGCCCTTGTAGCGCACGGCGGTGCGCGTGCCATCCGCCGCGACGCGAACCTCGCCGCGCGCCTCGGGAATCGCGCGCGACACCCACGCGCCCGGCGCCACCGGCGCGGAGTCGTGTGTCGCGAGGGCGCAGCCCGCAAGGGTGGCGGCGAGCGTGACGGCGCGCAGGGAAACGCGGCGCAGACGAACGTCAGGAAGCGCGAGCACGGAGCGCATCCGCGGCTCAGGCGAAGGCGATGTTGGCCGTACCCTCGTACTTGCCGCCGTGCGTGTCGACGAAGGTCACCGTCAGCGGCCCGGGCGCCGTCGCCTTGAGGGCGAACGAGAACGCGGGATTTTCGCTCACGCTCTGCGTGAGATCGAACGCGACCACCGGCTTGCCGAGATAGGTCGCGGTGACACGGGTGATGTAGTTGTAGTTGCGGTCGATGATCTTGCCCTGCGCGTCGCGCTCGATGCGCTCCATCGGGTGGATGACGAGACAGCGCACGCGCACGACATCACCCGGCTTGACGTTGGCCGGCACGCGGATGCGGATCTTGCCGACGTCGCTCATGGGCTAGCCTCCGCAGCCGCCGACGGTCACTTTGACCTCGCGCTTGGCGGTGAGCAGCGTGCCGTCGCTCTGCTCGACCACGGCGCGAACGTCGGTCGTCTCGCCCAGTCGGATGTTGGCGCCGACGAAGGCCTGGCCGGCGTCGGGCGTCAGCGTCGCCTTCGCGACGATCGGGATCCGATTCTTGTCGGCGACGATCCAGATGTTCTTCACGTACGACGCCGGCGTCATCGGCGCGTTCACCTCGACGCTGACGGGCACGACGGCGCCGTTTTCGGCGATCGGCGGGATGTCGAGCTTGATCACCGACGTGCCGTCCTTCATCGGACGACCGCCGAAGACGCGCTTGAGACCGTCCTGCACGGACTCCTGCCGTCCGAGCGCCTGCGCGGCCTCCTGCGCCGAGGCCCGCGCCGGAACGCCCAGCGCCTGCCCGGCGACGGCCACGCCGACGGCGCCGAGCGTGCCGAGCGCCGCGCGTCGAGTGATCGGCTGCTCCATGGCCCCTCCCGCCCTCTACTTCTACTACGACTCGGCCGCTTCGCCTATGCCTCGAGCCGGAACGCCGACGCGTCGGGTTTGAACGCGCGGGGCAGCCAGAGCGGCCGCCGGAGATTGCCGGGCCCAGGCGCCGGCCGCGCAAGCGCGAGCCATTGCCGATAGACCTCGAACGACTTGTCGGTGTCGACGAAGATGTCGCCGTAGCGCTCGTCGGAGCCCGGGCGCAACACGGTCACCTTCTGGTGCCAGCAGTGCTGCCCGCTGATGGGATCGGGCTGGACGGGAAACGTCAGGTTCTGGTGTACACCGGCGTCCTCCCACCACACGCGCGCCGAGTCGGGATCGGCGCTCTCGAATGGCGCGATCCCGTGCAGCTGCCGCATGCGCCATTTGCCCGGCGCCTCGCGCTGCAGATCCACGAGCGCCGTCGACCATCGCTCTCCGCCCACGGCCTCGGCCAGGCGCCAGCGTCCGAGATGATGCGAGCACGCGACGACGCCCGGACGAATCGCCTCGGTCACCCAGACTTTGTCGACGAACCAGCCGATGGCCGTGACGATCTTCAGCAAGTCGCCGGTCGTCACGCCGAGCCGCGCAGCGTCCTCGGGATGCAGCCAGAGCGGATTCGTGTGCGAGATCTCGTAGAGCCACTTGGCATTGCCGGAGCGCGTGTGGATCAGTGTCGGCAGGCGGAACGTCGGCAGTAGCACCATTTCGCCCTTGGCGCGGTCGATGTTCGACCAGTGGACGTGGCTCCTGATGTAGCCGGGCACCGCGTGCTCCGGCCACTTCCATTCCTTCAGGGTCTTCGAGAAGAATTCGAGCTTCTTCGAGGGCGTCGGAAAGCCGGTGCGCGGGACGCCGTCGACCACGACGCCGTTGTCCGCCGGCGTCTCGTACGTGCGATACACGTTGTCCTCCACCAGGAAGGCGCCGTACTTGCGCATGTACGCCAGCGGCGTGAGGCCCTGCTTGCGCGCCGCCTCCGGCAATCCGGGCACGCTGTTCTCGAAGATCCAGCGATAGATCTCCTCGATGCGGACTTTCTGGCCGGGCCGGTAGGGCGACTCGAAGTACTTGCGGATGCCGAGAGCGCCGTCGGGATCGATCCGCCACGACAGCTCGATCCAGAACTCGTCCTCCTCCCACACCTGCCCGAGTCCGGCGGCTTCGTGCGCCTGCCAGGTGAGGTCGAACGTCTTGCCGCGCTTCTCGAGCGCCACGCGCAGCACCGGCTGGCGAAAGCCGATCCAGCGCGCGGCGTGCGTCTCCTGCGACATGAGGTCGTGACGCTCGGAGGCGTGGCCCATCGGCAGCACGTAGTCGGCGAACCACGCCGTCTCGCTCCAAACGGGTGTCAGACACGCATGCCGTTCGACCTTCGCCTCATCCGTGAGCATCTCCAGCCACGACATCCCGTCGGGATTCGTCCACACGGGGTTGTAGACACGCGTGAAGTACATGGCCAGCTTGCCGCGCCCCTCCCGCAGGAAATGCGGGAGCAGGAACGACATCTCGAAAAACGCGAGCGGGTATTCGCGCGGCATCAGAAGCTCGCTCCACACCTTGCCCGGCGGCGGCATCATCGGCGGCGCGGGGATCGCCTTGTTCCAGGCGCTCGGCGCCGTACCGCCCGGCGTGGAGACGGCGCCCATCAGCACGACCAGCAGCTCCAGCGCGCGCGCGACCTGCCAGCCGCCGAGATTGCCCGCGGCGGTGTTCCGCCAGATGTGCGTGGCGAGCGCGCCGCCTGCGGCGCCGATCGCACGCGCGATCTCGACGATCGTCGCCGCGGGGACGCCGCTTTCCTCCGCGGCGAACTCGGGCGTGTACGGCGCGTACAGGTCCTCGAGGGCTGCGTGGAAGGCGTCGAACGTCACCGGCAGGTCGGGCCGCTCCTCGCGCAGGTACTCGTCCCAGTTGGTCCACTTCTCGACGAACGCGCGGTCGTAGCGTCGCTCGCGCACGAGAATGCGCGCCATGGCGAGCAGGATCGCCGCTTCGGTCCCCGGCCACGGCGACAACCAGTAATCCGCCATCGACGCGGTGTTGGAGAGCCGCGAGTCGATGACGGCCACCTTCGCGCCGCGCATCTTCGCCTCGATGATTCGCTGGGCGTGCGGGTTGAAGTAGTGGCCGGTCTCGAGATGTGAGGACAGCAGCAGGATGAAGCGCGCGTTCGCGTGATCGGGCGAGGGACGGTCCATACCGTGCCAGAACGCGTAGCCCGCGCGCGCGCTGGCCGAGCAGACGTTGGTGTGGCTGTTGTGGCCGTCGATCCCCCAGGCGTGGAACACGCGCTGCAGGTACACGAGCTCGTGGCCGGGGCGGCCGAGGTGATACATGATCTCTTTGGGACGACCCTCGACGAGGGCCTTCCGAATACGTCCCCCAATATCATCGAGCGCTTCGTCCCACGTCACGCGCTGCCATTCACCGCCGCCACGCGGACCTTTGCGCCGCAGCGGATAGAGGATGCGCTCGGGATCCTGGACCTGATTCAGCGTCGCCGGGCCCTTGGCGCAGTTGCGGCCGCGGCTGCCGGGGTGCACCGGATTACCCTCGAACTTCTGGATGCGCAGCGTGTCCTTGTCGACGTAGGCGAGCAAGCCACACGCGGCCTCGCAGTTGAAGCAGATGGTCGGGATCAGCTCGTAGCGCCGCGGGACCTTGCGCGGCCATGCGAGCGGGTCGAATTCCTGCCAGTCGTCCCAGCGCTCGACCGGCGGATACGCGGCCAGGCCGCCTTCACGCGGCGTCAGATCGCGCGCGACCGGATGCAGCGGCTCGCCGCTCGGACGGCTCATCGATTCATTCATATGCTCGCCTCGCACGGTGGGGCCCCAGCCCCACGACGTGCTGCGGCTCGCACTGCTAGCTCAGCGGAATGGACTGGCCGGCTTTGACCCACACGTCCTCCCACAACCACAGCCCGCCGAGCGCGAGCACTGCCGCAGCCGCGGCGAGCGCGATCGAACCGATGGCGACGGCGCCGACGAGCGCGACGAGCGGCGCCAGCGTACCGAGCACCACCACGCCGCCCCAGAACCGCGCGCGATACGCGCCGCGCGTGAGCAGCCGCGCGGCCAGCGCGGCGTCGCGCACGGGATGACGGCTCAGCACCTCGATCAGCACCAGCGCGCCGTGCGCGATGATCGCGAGGAACAGCAGGGGCAGCAGAGCCTCGTCCACCCGCGTCGCAGGCGCCGGCACGCCGCGTGCCGGCATCGTGCCCGGCCACACGAGCGACGCCAGCAGGAGCGTCGCGCAGCCGGCGGCGAACGCCGAGACGATGAGATGCGGCAGCACGAGCGGGCTCTGCCAGAAATCGCGCCCCTCGGCCTGGCCGAACAGGAACGCGCTGTAGCCCGCGGTCGCCAGCGCGAGGAACGCCACCGGCCAGCGTATGGGGTTCGGGATGTACCGACCCGACAGGCCGATGACCAACCAGGCCGTCGCGACGGCGCCGAACGCGATCAGGATCCACGCGCCCCAGACGAGCCACGAGCGCCAGTTCGGCTTGAGCAGGATGTAGAGGAAGCGCTCGGGCCGCTTGAGATCGAGCACCAGCAGCGCCGTCGTAAGTAACGTGAAAAGAAGGCAGATCGCCGGCGCCGTGATGGTGAGCGTCGTCCCCCACCACGCGCTGCCCGCGATCGCCGGCACGAGCAGGGCGCCGGCCGCGATCGCTTTGGTCCACAGGTAGGCGCTGACCTTCCATCCCCACGGCCGCGGAACGTGCGGCGCGTCGTAGACCGGCCGCGCCAGCGGGCCGTCGCCGTGACCGGTCTCCTGGAGCGCCGCCACCATTCCCACGAGGTCGCGCTCGCCGGCGGGTCGCTCACCCCACAGGTAGGTCGACGTCGAACGCTGCAGCGGCGGCGAGAGCGCCGAGGAATCGGCACCGACGTAATAGACCTTGGGTCGCGTGCCCTGCTCGGGCTTGCGGACCTCCACCTGCTCGCGGCCCACCATGCGCGCGATCTCCGTGCGCGGATCGTCGAGATCGCCGGCGATGATCGCGCGCTCGGGGCAGACGATCACACACGCCGGCTCGAGCCCGACTTCGAGCCGGTGCGCGCAGTAGTGGCATTTGGCCGCGGTATTGGTGTTGGGATCGATGTAGAGCGCGTCGTAGGGACAGCCCTGCATGCACGACTTGCAGCCGATGCAGCGCTCGCCGTCGAAGTCGACGATGCCGTCGGCGCGACGGTAGAGTGCGACGGTGGGACAGATGGTGACGCACGGCGCATCGTCGCAGTGATTGCACCGCAGCACCGAAAAATAGCGCCGCGTGTGCGGCCAGCTGCCCTTCTCGACGTACTTCACCCACGTGCGAAACGTCCCGAGCGGGACCTGGTTCTCTTCCTTGCACGCCACCGTGCACGCGTGACAGCCGATGCACTTGCGGTGGTCGATCACGAAGCCGTAACGCAGGGTCGCCCCCCTATCGCTCGAACAGCACGTTCCACCAGACGCGCACACCGGTCACGACGATCACGACGAACAGTATGCCCTTGAGCGCGCCGCCCGCGAGGCGCCGGCTGGCCATCGCGCCGAGCTGCGCGCCGGGCACCGCGCCGAGCGCGACGAGCAGCGCCGGGGCGAGCGGCACCTGCCCCGCGGCGAATTTCCCGATGACGCCGGCCGTCGCGGCGAGCGCCGTCATCGCGAGCGAGCTGCCGATCGTCACGCGGATCGGCACGCCGACGACGACGAGCAGCAGCGGCATCAACAGCCAGGCACCTCCCGCCCCCACGAAGCCTGCCGCGATGCCGACGCCGCCCGCGATGACGGCTGTCAGAGGCGCACTGTACGCCTTCTCCTGCGCGGGTATGTCGAGATCCAGGGGCGGCTCGGGCAGGAACATCAGGCCGACGGCA
>JBKOZH010000177.1:0-6882 GCA_046725765.1 Candidatus Methylomirabilota bacterium
GATCGTCCTCGCGCTCCGGCTGTTGCGCGCGCGGCCGCACGTGCTCAACGCCTACCAGCGGCGGTTCAAGTACGTCCTGGTCGACGAGTTCCAGGACACCAACTACGCGCAGTTCGAGCTGGTGAAGCTGCTCGCCGCCCGCCACGGCAACGTCGCCGTCACCGGCGACGACGACCAGGCGATCTATCGCTTCCGGGGCGCGGCGATCTCCAACGTGCTGAGCTTCCTGCGCCACTATCCCGACGCCCGGCAGATCGTCGTCACGGAGAACTTCCGCTCGCACCAGGCGATCCTGGACGCGGCGTACACGCTGATCCAGTACAACAACCCGGATCGGCTCGAGGTCAAGAGCGGCATCGTCAAGCGCCTGACGGCCGTGCGCGAGGCGCCGGGGCCGGTGCCGCGTCACTGGCACTATGAGACGGCCAGCCAGGAGGCGGACAGCGTCGCCCAGACCATCCGCGATCGCGTCGAGGCGGGCGAGTGGTCCTACGACGACGTGGCCGTCCTCGTGCGCTCAAACGACGACGCCGAGCCGTTCCTGCGCGCGCTGAATCTGCGAGCCGTCCCGTGGACGTTTTCCGGAAACGCCGGCCTCTACGGGCGGCCCGAGGTACGGCTGCTCCTGGCGTTCCTGCGTGCCGTCGCGCACCCCGACGACTCGGTGAGCGTGCATTATCTGGCCTCGTCCGATCTCTACCAGGTGCCGATCGTCGACCTCACGCGCTGCGCAACGCACGCCGACCGAAAGCACCGCTGGCTCTTCGACGTGCTCAAGGACGCCGAGGCGATTCCCGAGCTCGCCGGCGAGCTGTCGGAAGAGGCGCGCGGCGCCATCCGGCACCTCGTGAGCGACGTCGTGCGCTACATGGAGCTGGGCCGCGAGATGCCGACCGGCGAGCTGCTCTACCAGTTCCTCGTCGACTCCGGCTGGCTGGCCCGGATGTCCAAGGCCGTCACCGCGCGCGACGAGGCCGAGGTGCAGAACATCTCCAAGTTCTTCCGGCGCATCCAGGACGCCTCCCGCGCGCTGAAGTACGACAACGTCCGCGAGTTCGTGAAGCACCTGGAGGCGCTCATCGACGCCGGCGAGGATCCGGCCGTCGCCGAGGCCGACGTCGAGACGCCGGCCGTGCGCGTGCTCACCGTGCACAAGGCGAAGGGGCTGGAGTTTCCCGTCGTCTTTCTCGTGCATCTCGTCCAGGGCAAGTTCCCGACCCACAAGCGCCGCGACGCGCTCGAGCTGCCCGTCGAGCTGCTGCGGGACGTGGCGCCGAGCGGGGACTTCCACACGCAGGAAGAGCGCCGCCTCTTCTACGTGGGCATGACGCGCGCGTGCCGCGAGCTGTTTCTCACCAGCGCGCGCGACTATGGCGGCACGCGCGAGCGCAAGGTAAGCCAGTTCGTGCTCGAGGGGCTCGAGCTCGCCAAGGACGCCGCGCGCCCCTTCAAGGCCAGGGCGGTGGAGGAGATCGACCGCTTCGCGCCGCCGGCGGCGGCGGACGCGGCGGCGCTGCCGCCGATTCCGGACGACGAAGAGATCACGATCAGCCACAAACAGGTCGACGACTATCAGACGTGCCCGCTGAAGTACCGCTACGTCCACCAGCTGCGCGTGCCGATCCTGCGCCACCACACCGTCGTCTACGGTGCGACCATCCACGAGGTCGTCGAGTTCTATCTGAAGCGCCGCGTCGAAGGCAATTACACCTCGCTCGAGGATCTGCTCGCCGAGTACGACGCCAAGTGGATCAACCAGGGCTTCTTGACCTGGGAGCACCAGGAGGCGCGCCGGGCGGCCGGCCGCGAGGCGCTCCGGCGCTTCTGGAATCACGAGGAGAGCGCGGGGACCAAGCCGACCTACATCGAGAAGGACTTCGCGTTCACCGTCGGCGCCACGCGCGTGCGCGGGCGCTTCGACCGCGTGGACGAAGACCTGCTCGGCGCGACCATCGTCGACTACAAGACCAGCGAGGTCACTCGCCAGCAGGACGCCGACCGGCGCGTGAGCGGCAGCCTGCAGCTCAAGATGTACGCGCTCGCGTGGCGCGAAAGCACGGGCCGTCTTCCGCAGCGCGTGGAGCTGCGCTTCATCGAGTCCAACGTGGTCGGTCGCCACGTTCCGACCGACGCCGACGTGGACGAGGCGCTGGCAGCCGTAGAGACCGCCGCCGCCGGCATCCGCGCGCGGCGCTTCGAGGCCACGCCGTCACGCAACGCCTGCCGGTGGTGCGCCTACCGGCAGATCTGTCCGTTCACCGCCACGCGCGAATAAGCCCGCTCAGGGGTTGAAGACCGCGAAGCACTTGTTCGAGTTGAACGACCACGTCTCGACGAAGGCGCACTCGTCCGGCTTGCGTCCAAGCTCCTCCATCGCGCCCGCCAGCATGTACCAGTTGAGCATCTCCTGCTGTCCCGAGGCCTCGATCGACGCGAGCGGTGTCTTGCGCCAGGTCTCGTAGTCACCGACCCGCAGCGCCTCGTAGAGGCGGCGGTCGGCCTCGATGTCGGGATAGAGCTGGTAGTGCTTGTCGGTAAGGAACGCGTGCGACCAGCTCGACGACGCGATCAGCGCCGTGCGCCATGGGCTTTCACGCATGGCGCGCGCCGTGGCGGCGCCGACCTGCATGCAGCGCTTCGGCGACGGCGAGGGCGGATCCAGGTCCCCCTCGGGGATCGGCTGAGCGAGATTGCTGCGGTAGCCGCGCTGAGCGATCACGCGGCGCCCGTAGCAGTTCACCTGAAAGGCGACGACCGGGTAGGGGAAGCCGACGCGGTCGTAATCGAGGAACATGATCGTATTCAAAAACGCGTGCGCCAGCCCGGCGTGATGCAGCGGCCGGTACGCGTACGCCATGTCGACGCCGTCCTCGAGTAGGCGCGAGGCCAGGTATTTCCCCGCCTCACGGTGCCCCGGGACGCGAAACACCGTATCGGCGCCTTCGCCCCAGACGTTCGGTGCGCCCGCGTCGCGCGAGCGGTGCCGCGCCTCTGCCTGGTCGTAGGCCAGGATGCAGAACGGCGGAATGATGTCCTCGGTGAAGTTCTCGTACTGGTCGTCGCCCCAGATCACGACCACGTCCGGCCGGAACTCGTCGAGGACCGCGCGCGCGCGGCGGAAGTGCCGCACGAGCGTCTCGCGGTGCGCGGCCGCCGACGCGGTGCCGCCGTCCTCACCATACTCGCGGCGCATCGGCGCCGGCCAATTGGCGGGATCGCGGTAGCGCTCCGGCAGCCCGGGATCACGCAGGATCGTGCGCAGGATCCCAGCCATGTTCTCGTCGCGTCCGACCAGCGGGGGGTAGTGCGTCACGCCGAGGCCGAGGATGTCGCCCACGTGCGGTCCTCCTCGCGGCAAAGGGTATCAGAGGATGGGCCAGACCTTTGACGGCGCCTTTGGGAAGAGCGTTTGCAGCAGCGCGCGGGGCTCTTGTCCCCGCGTGAGACAGTCGGGAAACGCCGCCTCCAGCTCCTCCAGCGAACGGTAGCCGAACAACAGTTGCAGGAACGTGAGATCCGGGAACGTCGCCGACGGCCGGCGCTCGTCCGCCGACGGGATGCCGAAGTCGAGGCCGACGACCCTGCGTGATGGCGGCCAGTCGTGCACGGTGATGCGGCCGCCGTCGAGCACGATCCGAACGCCGCTCCGAAAGAAGCTCAGTCGCAGCTCTCCCGTGTGGCCGATCAGCGGCGAGGCGGCCAGCCGTCGCTCGAGCACCGGCGCCATACGTCGCAGCAGCGCGGGGACATCGGGAACGCGCAGATAGTAGGCGTACGGTCGCCGCGTGCTGGAGAACTGAACGACCTGGGCAAACGGGTGCGCCGTTCCGAGCATCCACGCGTCGATGAAGCCGAGCTCGGCCTTCGCGTCGCGCGCGTACGTCTCGCCCATCTCGGTGAGATATGCGAGCACGGGATAGGCGACGGCGCGCCAGGACACGCCGCGCCGCACTTCCACTTCGCGAACGGGCATGCCCGGGCCCCACAGACGTCCGACGTGCTCGACGTAGCCTGCCGGCTCGCCGGCCTGGCTCTCGATGATGCGCACCTCCGAGTGCGCGGCGCTGCCGGCGCTGCGGCCGCCCATGATGTAGCGCCACGCCGCCTCGTCGCGCGGCGCGGTGACGAGATAGCGCTGGCCGGCCTCGGCGCTCGTCGCAGCCAGGAACGGCGCGTCGGCGTCGCGCGCTGGCCGGAGCCGGTACGGCGGCTGCTTCTGCGCGACCGCCGCGGCGAGGCCGGTCGTGTAGAGCCGCGGTCCACCTCCCAGTTCCAGCGCCATCTCGTAACCGAACTGCCGGTAGAACCACGGAATGCCGTTGATCGCGAGCACCTCGTGGCCGCGCTCGGCGCTCCACGCGTGGGCCACCTCGAACATCGCGCGCACGAGACCGCCGCCACGGCGCTCGGCGCGCGTGCCGACGATCTCCGGCTGCCCGACCGACAGCGGCACACCGGCGTAGGTCCACGTGTGCGGCAACAGCACCATCGAGGAGACGATCGTCTTCGTCTGTGTGTCCTCGACGAGCAAGGCGCTGTCGGCGCGAAAGCTCGGATGGCGGCCGCCGATGAGATCGCGGGTCCACAGATCCATCCACGGGGCGGGTTCGGGCGCATCCTGCCCGCGGAGCACGTCGGCATTGAAGGCGCCGAGCCGCTCGGCGTCGGCCTCCGTGGCGCGCCGCATAAGAAGCCCGCCGCCAAGATCGCGCAGCATGGTCGGGGCAGGGTAGGCCGCAGCGACCTCGGCGTCAACCGCGCGCCGCCGCACGAACCTCGCCGTCAACCGCGTGTTACGGTGTGCGCGTATGAGCGCCCACGCCGGACCGCCGAACCCCGCGGACACACCGCCCGTTCCGGAGCCGACGTTCGCCGAGCGCGCGCGCACGCTGGCCTACCTCGGTCGCACCGGAACGCTCGCGACGCTCTCGCGCCGCCACGCGGGGCATCCGTTCGCCTCGGTGATGCCGTACGCGCTCGACGACGCGGGAGGCCCGCTCATGCTCATCAGTGCGATGGCGATGCACACGCAGAACCTCGAGCACGACGCGCGGGCGAGCCTGCTCGTGACGCAGCCGGGATGGTCGGGCGATCCGCTCGCCGCGGGGCGGCTGACGCTCATGGGCCACGCGAGCCGCGTGGCCGCATCGGATGTGGCTGCCGCGCGCGAGCGCTATCTCGAGCGCCATGAGCGCGCACGCCACTGGGTCGACTTCGACGACTTCTCGCTCTGGCGGCTCGACCTCGTCGACCTCTACTTCGTGGGCGGCTTCGCGGCGATGGACTGGGTCACGGCGAATGAGTACTGCGCGGCCCGGCCCGACCCACTTGCGGACGCCGCGGCGGGGATCGTCGAGCATATGAATCGCGACCACGCCGATGCGCTGATCGAGTACGCGCGCTATTTCGGCCGCGAGCCGGCCGACGAGGCGACCATGGTCGCGGTGGACCGGCTGGGCTTCAAGCTCCGCGTGCGCAGCGGAGCGCGACTCTCGAGCGTGCGGATCGCGTTTCCGCGCGAGGTGACGACGGCGGCGCAGAGCCGTGACACGCTGATCGCGATGCTGCGCGAGGCGCGCGCCGCGCGCTGAGGGTCAGGCGGCGGGCGCGCTGGCGGCGCGCGGCCACCGCGCGAGCTGCACGAGCGAGGCGGCGTGCAGCCAGAAGGCGAACGGCACGAGGAACGCCGGCAGCCAGATGTACGGGAACGTCCCGAGGAACGCCGTCGACGGCTCGGTCACGAACGCGCGGTACGGTGTCGGCAGCGCCAGCTGCGCGTGAATGACCACGTTGGCGAGAATGAAGATGCCCGCGATGTTCCAGACGGTGCCAACCCACGCGGGCCATGCCCGTCGCTCGACGACCATCCAGCCCACAGGGATGGCGGTCAGCCCGATGAGGATGTCGATGTTGCGGCCTTCGAAGGTCATGAGCTGCGGTGCGCGACCCTGGACGGAGAGCGCCCACAGGATGATCTCCATCAGGATCCGGAACGATTGCAGATAGACGAGCCGCTCGGGCGGCGTCACGGCGAGGAACTGGCGCAGGCCGTGCGTCGGCAGCATCAGCAGGCCGACGATGAGCGGCAGCAGGCCGGCGACGGCTATTCGCGGCGGCGTGCTGGTGAAGTTGAGGAAGTAACCCTGGCCCGCCAGCACCGCCAGCACGCCGAGCCAGATGGCGAGGCCGATGCCGACGCGCGCTCGCCGCCACACCAGAATCGCCGCCAGGACCAGCACCTGCACAATGAAAACGAGATCGACGGCGAGCGTCACACGGGCGATCGTACCACGCGCTTGCTGGCGTTTCGGGTGGCATCATGGCCGTATGTCGCCGTCCGCCGGCGCGCGTCTCGACGTGCCGCGCGCGCCATTCGTCGCGCTGTCGACGCTCTGGCTCGTCCTCACCGGCACGCTGTGCAACCTGCGCTGCACACACTGTCTGAACGCCAGCGGTCCCGAGACGCCATGGCTCGCGCCGCTCGACGCCGCAGCGGCGCGCCGCGCGATCGCCGAGGCGGACGCGCTGGGCGTCCGCGAGATCTATTTCACCGGCGGTGAGCCGTTCTTGCACCGGGAGATCCTGCCGCTGCTGGAGCACAGCCTGAACGTCGCGGCGACCACCGTGCTCACCAACGGCACCGTGATGACCGACGCGCGCCTCGACGCGCTTGCCGCGCTGGCGCGTACCGCACGCTACTCGCTCGAGATCCGCGTCAGCCTCGACGCGCCGGACGCCGCGAGCAACGATCGCGTGCGCGGAGCCGGCACGTGGCAGCGGGCGGTGCGGACGATCCAGGCGCTCGACGCGCGCGGCCTGCTGCCGATCGTCACCGCCACCGCGGTGGATGACGCGCCCGATCTCTACGACCGGTTGCGGGCA
>JBKOZH010000208.1:0-8669 GCA_046725765.1 Candidatus Methylomirabilota bacterium
GACGACGGTAACGTCTGAGTTGGTCGGCCGCCTCCACGCCGAAGGCTTCGTTGTGCGGGCGTGGGGCGTCGAGAACGAGGCACTCATGCGACAGGTCGTCCGCGCGGGGGCCGACGGCATGACGGTCAATTTTCCTGACAAGCTCATTGCTTACCTATCGGGGACCGAATCCTCGCCCGACGTCCAGTAACACCCCAACGTTCGTCCCTCCAGAATTCAGAGCCAGCCGGTCCCGCACGCCCGCCATTGGGCTCTGCGCAGACATGTCAGCGGTGACGCACGCTGACGACGCTGGGCCACCAGGGAGGGCGACATGAAGACCTTTGTGACTCTTGGAATGATCGCGATGCTTGTGGCGGGCTGCGCGGCGCGGACCGACTGGCAGATCGTCGGGCCCGCAGGGCCTCCGGGCGAGCCCGGTCCGGCCGGACCACCAGGCCCCGCCGGACCTGCAGGCCCTACCGGACCAGCGGGACAGATCGGTCAGGCAGGCCCTCCTGGTCCGGCAGGCGCCGCAGGTGTTGCTGGACCGGCCGGTCCCGCAGGCGCGGTCGGCGCCGCAGGCGCGGCGGGCGCCGACGCGAAGTGGATGTCCTTCAAGGACGTGCTGTTCGACTACGACCGCGCAGAGATTCGTCCGGACGAATCCGCGAAGATCACGCAGCTCGCGGAGTACATCAAGAAGAACGACGGGCTCGTGGTGCGACTCGATGGCCACGCGGACCCGCGAGGCACCGACCCCTACAACATGAAGCTCAGCCAGCGCCGGGTTGAGGCCGTGAAGAAGGCCCTGATCGATGCCGGCGTGCCGGCTGACCGCGTGCGCGTCGCGGCATTCGGCGATCGAATTCTCAAGTGCACCAGCAAAAACGACGAGGGCTGCTTCCAGGCTGATCGCCGTGTCGAGGTCTACTTCGGGACCGACGACACGAGCGCCATGGCGAGCCCACGAGGGACGCGATGAGCCGCCTGGCGAGCATCGTTGTCGTGGGTGCATTGCTCGTCACCGCGGGCTGCGGCGGGCAGTACGGTTATGCGGGCCCGCCCGCCTCGGTCTATGAGGTCTACTCGATGGGCAACGGTCAGTACATGGTGCTCCCCGACTCGCCATGTCGACGGTCGACATTGGTGAGAGAAGGACCTGTGGGCCCCGCTGGTGCGCCCGGCCCCGCCGGACCGCCCGGCGTCGCCGGACCCGCCGGCAAAGCCGGACCCGCCGGATCTCAAGGACCTCCCGGCCCGCCCGGCCCCACGGGTCCCGCCGGCGCGCCGGGGCCTTCCGGTCCCGCCGGACCCGCCGGACCGGCGGGCGAGCCCGGGAAAACGTCCTGGGTGCCGGCTGAGAACATTCATTTCGCTGCAGGAAGTACCCAAATGCTCGAGCACTGCGCGGACAAGATGAAGCAACTCGTCGCGTGGCTCGAGGCCAACCCGAGGGTCCAGGTGGGTCTCGACGGCCACGCGGGCGAGGCGCAGCTCGAGGAGCGCGCCCTCGCCGGGCCTCGCGTGCAGACCGTGCGTGCCGCGCTCATCGATCGCGGCGTCGATGCCCGCCGCATCCACGTCGGCGATTTCGGCGAGCGCCAGCCCGTCTGTACGACGGCGACGCAAGCCTGTCGCGATCTCAACCGCCGTATCGAAGTCCTGATCACGACGCGACAGCTCTGATCGTTCCGGCCGCGCGTTCCGTGGTTTCGCCGCGGGGCGCGCGGCCCGCAACGCCGACTCCTCCCTCGCCGCCAGTAATCTGTGCTATCTCCTTCATTGCACAGTCTCGTTGGCGCAGGAGGACGACATGGCCTTCATCCGCACGATCCCGCCGGCCCAGGCCGAAGGCGCTGTGCGGGCGATGTACGACCAAACGCACGCGCGCTTCGGCTTCATCCCCAACTGGGCGCGCGTCTTCAGTCTTCGGCCCGGTGTCGGCGACGGCTGGGTCTCCCTGCTGAAATCCATCCAGTCGAACCTTTCGGTGCGCACGTACGAGCTCGCGACGCTCGCCGCCGCCCGCGCGCTACGAAGCTCGTACTGTTCGCTGGCTCACGGCAAGGTGCTCGCTGACAAGGTGTTCGACGCGCCGACCGTGACCCGCATCATGAAGGACGCCGAGCATTCACCGCTCGAGCCCAGAGAGCGCGTCATGATGGCGTTCGCCGAGAAAGTCGCGCTCAACGCGGACCGCGTGACGCGCGATGACATCGACGAGCTGAGGTCTCACGGCTACCGTGACGAAGAGATCTTCGATGTCGCGGCCACGGCCGCCGCGCGCTGCTTCTTCAGCAAGCTGCTCGACGCCTTGGGCGCGCAGCCCGATTCCAGGTTCAATGATCTGGACCCGACGCTGCGAGATGCGCTGACGGTGGGGAGGCCCGTCGCGACCACCCAGGACGAACGATCCGGGTGATACGATCCAGCCCACACAGTAGGAGGACGGCCATGTCGCGATGGTTGCTCATAGGTGTCGTTGTGCTCTCGGCTGTCGCGTGGGTGTCCGGCGGCGCGGGCGCGGCTCGGGCCATCGACCTCGGCGCGCCCGGCGCGCTAGCTGATCTCCAGCTCTCGAACCCCGCGCATTATGCGAAGGTCGTGAAGATTCTCGAAGACGTCGCCCGCCACCGCGATGCCGACGTGCCGCGTTGGATGCGCACGCAGTTCGCCGCCACGGACGTCACATACCTACCCGTGATCCTGACCAGCCATCCCCCGAAGCGACACCTGTCGTTTTCCCTCGATGCCACCCGGTACGAAATCCTGCTCACGCTCACGGACGTTCGAGGGCGCATCGTTCCCGCACGCTAGAAAGGACCACGTCATGGCCCAGCCCGCGGTCGCCCGCATCTGGCAGGGGCGCACACGCGAATCGAGCGCGGACAAGTATGCCCAGTATCTGTACGAAGAAGGCGTGAAGAAGATCCGGGCGACCAACGGCAATCTCGGCGTCCAGGTGTTTCGACGGGTCCGGGACGGCGTCGCCGAGTTCATGACGATCTCGTACTGGAGCTCACGCGACGAAATCCGGCGCTACGCCGGCGACGACATCGAAAAGACACATCACCTGCCGAAGGATCACGAATACCTCCTCGAGCTGCCGCCGCACGTGCAGCACTTCGACATCCTGGTCAACGAGTGGGACCGCGCCGGCTCGTGATGCAAGAACGGATCGTGCCGGTCGTCTTGTCAGTACTCGTCATCGTGATCGTCGCCATCGTCCAGGAGCGCTCGCGTCATCTCGCCGCGGTGGTGGCGACGATGCCGCTGACGGCGCCGCTTGCGATGTGGATCGTGTACTCCGCGAGCCGTGGCGACGGCCGGCAGACCGCCGACTTCGCCGGCTCGATGATCGTGGGCACCGCGGCGTCCCTCGTGTTCGTGCTGGCGTGCTGGTTCGGCTTTCGGCAGGCCTGGAGCTTCGGTGCAACGCTGGCGCTCGCGTCGGCCATTTGGGTGGCCGTCGTGTCACTGCCACGTCTGGCCGCGACGTTGATTCGATGACGACCCTCGCCGACCCTCAGGTCCAACGCTTCCTGGCGACGAAGGAGGTTGTCGTTCTGGCGACCATTCAAGCCGACGGCGGCCCGCTCGCCATGCCGATGTGGTTTCTACACGATCCGGGAATGCTGGCCATGATCAGCGTCGAGGGCACGCAGAAGGTTCGAAACCTGCAGCGCGACCCGCGCGTCTGCGTCGTGGCGGAGGCCGTGGCCGACAGCGGCCAGATTCGCGGCGTGACCGTCGTCGGCAAGGTCGATTTTCTTTCCGACGGTGCCGACCGGCGTGCGCTGATCGAGCGTTTCCACGCGAAGTACAAGGGCCTGCGCGATCTGTGGAAAGGTCTGGCGATGCCGCCCAACCGCGTGATGTTCCGCATTACCCCGGCGCGCGTGCGCAGCTGGGGTCTCGAGTGAAGGTCCTGGTGAGGTGGGCGCCGTAGGCGACAGCGACCTGACCGCGACGAGCTGGGACGCGGAATATCGTGCCGGCCGCTATGCCGACGACGCGCCGCTGCCGTTCGTGAGCCAGATCGTCGAGACGCTGCGTGCCGACGCCTCCGCCTGGAAGGGCGCCGGTCTGTACGTCGGATGCGGCAATGGTCGCAATTACCTGCCGCTGCTCGACGCCGGCCTGGAGCTGTTCGGTCTGGACGTCTCGCCAGAGGCGGTCGCTCAGCTGATCGAGCGGCGCCCGCCGGTGGCAACGCGGGTCGCCTGCGACGACTTTCGCCGTTTCCGCCCTTCCCTCCCCGGCTTCGATTACGTGATCGCGATCCAGGTCTTTCAGCACGGTGACGACGCGGACATCGACGCCTGTTTCGCCAGGGTCGCGGCCTTGCTCAGGCCCGGGGGTCTCTTCTTTCTTCGCGTCAACTCCGCGAGCACGCAGATTTACCACGCGCACACCGTCGTCGAGCGCAACACCGCCGGCGGATTCACGATCCGCTACGACGAAGGTCCGAAGCGCGGGCTGCTCATTCATTTCTTCTCGCGTGCCGAGCTGCTGGAGCGGCTCACACCGGCGTTCGTGTCCGTGACGGCGCCGCGCGAAGACGTCACGAAACGCCAGCCCCCCAAGACGGGCACGTGGGCGCAGTGGGAGACGATCTGGAGACGTCGCGCCTGAGCGCATCGCGTGTGGCACACTGAATAGGCTGCCCGTGAGCCGACAGAGTCCCGTGGACACCGCCGAACTCCTCCGCGAGCTTCGCATCGACCGCGACGGTCGCCCGCCGCGCGCCCGCCGGCGCTGGCTCGTGCTCGCCGTTGGCGCGCTCGTCGCGATCACGGTCGCGGTCTGGCTCGGCTGGGAGCGCTTCAGCACGCCGACGGTGCGCACCGTCGCCGCGCGCGCGGCCGCACCCGCCGGCGGCGCCGGCTCGGTCCTCGATGCCAGCGGCTACGTCACCGCGCGCCGCCAGGCCACCGTTTCCGCGAAGATCACGGGCAAGGTCAGCGAAATCTTGATCGAGGAGGGCATGCGCGTGACGGAGGGTGCCGTGCTGGCGCGCCTGGACGATACGGAGGCCAAGGCGCAGCTCGCCCTGGCGCGTGCGCAGCTAGCGGCCGCACGCTCGCAAGATGGCGAGATCCGCGCGCAGCTGCAGCAGGCCGAGCGCGACTACACGCGCTCGCAAGAGCTCTTCAATCGCCAGCTGGTGCCCGAGCAGGCCATGGACGCCGCCCGCGCACAGCGCGACGCCTTGCGGGCGAAGCTCGCTGCCAACCAGGAGCAGATCCGCGTCGCCACGGAATCGGTGACGGTGGCGCAGGTGCAGCTCGACAACACCGTCATCCGTGCGCCGTTCACCGGGATCGTCGTCGCCAAGGCCGCACAACCGGGCGAGATGATCTCGCCAATCTCGGCCGGCGGCGGCTTCACGCGCACGGGCATCGGCACCATCGTCGACATGGACTCGCTCGAGATCCAGGTCGACGTCAACGAGTCGTACATCAACCGCGTGACGGCAAACCAGCCGGTGGAAGCGACGCTCAACGCCTATCCTGACTGGAAGATTCCCGGCTCGGTGATCGCGATCATCCCCACCGCCGATCGC
Source organism: Candidatus Methylomirabilota bacterium (assembly GCA_046725765.1). GTDB lineage: Bacteria > Methylomirabilota > Methylomirabilia > Rokubacteriales > CSP1-6 > AR12. Next base: position 5,549 of record JBKOZH010000208.1, read on the forward strand.
AGCAAGGCGACCGTCAAGGTCCGCATCGCCATCCGCTCGAAAGACCCGCGAATCGTGCCGGACATGGGTGTGCGCGTGGCGTTCCTGGGCGGCGAGTCGGCTGCGCCGCGAGCGCCCGTCGCCGCCGGCGTGCTGGTGCCGGCCGATGCCGTCCGCGGCGACACGGTCTTCGTCTACGCCGACGGGCGCGTCGCGCGCCGCAGCGTCACACCGGGCCAGACGGTCGGCACGGAGCGCGAGATCGTCAAAGGTCTGCGCGCGGGCGAGCGCGTGGTCATCGCGCCGCCGCCGTCGCTCAAGGACGGCGCGGCGGTACGGGTGGCCGACAAATAGCAGACGCATGAACGTTCTGGTGGAGATCCGCGGCGTCACCAAGACCTACCGCCGCGGCGGCGAGACGATCGAAGTCCTGCACGGCATCGACCTCGACATCCCGCGCGGCGACTTCGTCGCGCTGATGGGACCGTCGGGCTCGGGCAAGACCACGCTGCTCAACCTCATCGGCGGCCTGGACACGCCGACCGCGGGCACGATCGCCGTCGAGGGCCGGCGCATCGATCAGCTCTCGAGCGGCGAGCTCGCGCGCTGGCGCGCGGCCAACGTTGGCTTCGTCTTTCAGTTCTACAACCTCCTGCCCGTGCTTTCCGCGCAGCGCAACGTCGAGCTGCCGCTGCTGCTCACGCACCTGAGCGCGGCCGAGCGCCGGCGCCGCGCGGAAATCGCGCTGACGCTGGTCGGCTTGCGCGAGCGCGCCAAGCACAAGCCCCGCGAGCTGTCGGGAGGCCAGGAGCAGCGCGTGGCCATCGCGCGCGCGATCGTCTCCGACCCCACGCTGCTCGTGTGCGACGAGCCGACAGGCGATCTGGACCGCGCGACGGCGCACGAAATCATGCTGCTGTTGCAAACGCTCAACCGCGAGCACGGCAAGACGATCGTGATGGTCACCCACGATCCCAAGGCCGCCGAGTACGCGCGGCGCGGCCTGCGCCTGGACAAGGGCACGCTGGCGCTGACCAACGACCTGGCGGCGCCGTGAAGTACTGGCCGTTGCTCTGGACGCAGCTCTTCCGCCGCAAGACGCGGACGATCCTGACGCTGGCGTCGGTGCTCGTCGCGTTCCTGCTGTTCGGTCTGCTCGAGGCCGTGCAGGTGGCATTCGAGTCGGGCGCCGACAGCGCGGATGCCAAGCGACTGCTGACGACCGCGCGCTACTCGATCATCGAGCCGCTGCCGATGGCCTACGCCTCGCGCATCGAGCGGGTGCCCGGCGTGGTCGGCGTCGCGTACGCCGACTGGTTCGGCGCCAAGTACCAGAACGAGAGCAACGCGTTCGCCGTCTTCGCCGTCGACCCCGCGCGCTACCTCGACATGTATCCCGAGTTCGACATCACTCCCGGGCAGCGCGAGGCCTTCATGAAGACGCGCACGGGAGCCGTCGCCGGCAAGCTGCTCGTGGACCGCTATGGCTGGAAGGTCGGCCAGAAGCTGCCGATCGCCTCCGAGATCCACGCGAAGGCGGACGGCAGCCTGGACTGGGAATTCGACCTCGTCGGTGTGTTCGACGCCGACGATCCCGCCGTCCGCGCCAACACCGAGGTGGTGCTGATCAACGTCGCTCATTTCGACGAGGCGCGCGGGCTCGGCCGCGGCAAGACCGGCTGGTACATCATCCGCATCGCGGACGCCGAGCAGGCGCGCGCGGTCGCCGCGGATATCGACCGCATGTTCCTGAATTCCCCGGACGAGACGAAGACGGCGCCCGAAAAAGAATTCGCGCTGGGCTTCGCCAAGCAGATCGGTGACATCGGCGCGCTCGTCACGCGCATCCTCTTCGCCGTGTTCTTCACGATCCTCATCCTGACCGGCAACACGATGGCGCAGTCGATCCGCGAGCGCATTCCCGAGTTGGCGATTCTCAAGACCCTCGGATTCTCGAACACCGCGGTGACGCTGCTCGTGATCGGCGAGGCCGGCCTGCTCTTCGCCCTCGGCGCCGGCCTCGGCATGATGGCTGCGGTCGCGCTGCTGCCGGGAATCAACGCCGCAACGGGCGGCCGGTTCCCCCCGCTCTTCGTCGACGGGTCGACGTGGGTGTGGGCCGCGGGCGTCGCCGTCGCGCTGGCGCTCGCCGTCGCGCTGCCGCCGGCCGTACGCGTCAATCGCCTGCGCATCGTGGACGCGCTGGCGGGACACCGGTAACGCCATGCCGTGGCTGAACCAGGTCGCCCAGATCACGCTCATGAATCTGATGAACGTGCCGCACCGCCTCGGCACCTCGCTCGTCGTCGTCGTGGGCATCGCGGGCGTCGTCGGCGTGCTCGTCTCCGTGCTCGCCATGGGCGAAGGCTTCCGGCACACGCTCGCCAGCACCGGACGGCCCACGCGGGTCATCATGCTTCGCGCGGGCTCGGACGCGGAGATGTCGAGCGGCGTGGCGCGCGACCAGGCCACGTTGCTCGCGAGCATGCCGGGCATCGCGCGTGATGACGACGGCCGGCCGCTCGTGTCTGCGGAGCTCTTCGTCATGGTGGACCTGCCGCGGCACGGCCAGAGCGATCCCAACAACGTGCCGATGCGCGGCGTGCAGCCCACGGCCTTTGCGATCCGCGACGAGATCCGCATCGTGGAAGGCCGGCGCTACGAGCGGGGGGTGCGCGAGGTCATCGTGGGGCGCAAGGCGGCGCGGCAGTTTGCGGGTCTCGCCGTCGGCTCGCGGATCGCCTTCCGCGACAGCGACTGGACGGTCGTCGGCACCTTCGAGAGCGGCGGCGACGTGCACGAGTCCGAGATCTGGGCCGACGCGGAAGTTGCCATGTCGGCGTTTCGGCGCACCGGCTTTCAGTCGGTCACCGCCACGCTCGCCGACGCGTCGCCCGCGGGCCTCGCCGCGCTGAAGACGGCGATCGCGCGGGATCGGCGCCTGTCCATCAACGTGCTGCGCGAGCCGGAGTACTACGCGAAGCAGGCCTCGATCCTGTCGAAGCTGATCGGCGTGCTCGGCTACAGCGTGGCCACCTTCATGGCCATCGGCGCCACGTTCGGGGCGCTCAACTGCATGTACTCGGCGATCGCCAGCCGGCAGACGGAGATCGCCACGCTGCGGGCGATCGGGTTCGGCGGC
>JBKOZH010000045.1:0-7895 GCA_046725765.1 Candidatus Methylomirabilota bacterium
CGCGCGACTCGAGCGCGCGCTGCCGGGCGAGACTCGCACGCTGCTGGCTGAAGTCGCGCGCGTGGCGGCCGCGCAGGGCGCGCGCGCGTTCGTCGCCGGCGGGCTCGTGCGCGACGCCTGGCGCGGCGAGATGACGCAGGGCGATCTGGACATCGTCGTCGAAGGCGACGGGCCGGCGGTGGCCCGCGCGCTCGCCGACGCGCTGCACGGCACGCTCGTCGAGCACGAGCGCTTTCTCACGGCATCCGTCCGCACGCCGGGTCACGGGCGCATCGATGTCGCCACCGCGCGCAGCGAGCGTTACGACACGCCGGGCGCGCTCCCGCGCGTACTGCCCGCGCCGATCGCGCAGGATCTCCAGCGTCGTGACTTCGGCGTCAACGCGATGGCCGTCGAGCTCACGTCCGAGGCCTGGGAGCTCCTCGATCCGTTCGCCGGCGTCGTGGATCTCGAGCACCGGCGGCTGCGCATTCTCCATCCGCTGTCGTTCGTCGAAGATCCCACGCGTCTGGTGCGCGCCGCGCGCTACGCCGCCCGGCTGGATCTGCGTCCCGACGCGTGGACAGCGCGCTGTCAGGCGCTCGCGCTGGGGCTCGCGCCATATCCGGCGCTCTCCGGGCAGCGCATCGCGGGCGAGCTCGACCGTCTACTGGACGAACCGCAGGCGGCAGCGGCGCTGACCATCCTCGCGCGCGGCGGCATCCCGCGGCTGCTCGATCCGCGCTGGCGTTTCACGCGCGGCACCGCCAGACGCCTCGGCGAGCTGGCCGCGACGCTCGCGTGGATCAAGGCCGAGCGCGTGACGCGTCCGCTCTTCGTCGCCGCGCTGGCGCTCGCGCTCGATGAGCCGCCTGCGGTGGGCAGCGCGATGGTCGGCCGCCTGGGACTGAGCGGCGAGCCGCTCAGCGAGCTGCGCCGTGCGCTCGGGGAGGCGCCGGCCTTGATCCGCGACCTCGCGGGTATGGCGTCCAGCGCAGCCGGTCGCGCGCTGCGCGGAGCGACCGGCGCCACGCTGGCGGCCGTGCACCTTGGCGGCGGCGCCGCACGCGAGCGCGCCGAATGGTGGATGGCGCACGGGCGCGCCGTCGCGCCGCTGCTTGGCGGCGACGACGTCATCGCGCTCGGCGTCACGCGCGGCCCGTCGGTGGCGACAGCACTCGCCGCGCTGCGGGACGCGCGCCTCGACGGCCGCGTCGTCGACCGCGCCGCGGAAATGGACTATGTTCGTTCATGGATGTCGAACCAGGAAAGGAAGGGATGAGTTGGCGCCGAAATACATCTTCGTGACGGGCGGCGTCGTGTCCTCGCTGGGCAAGGGCCTGGCCGCGGCCTCCATGGGTGCGCTGCTCGAGGCGCGCGGCTATCGGGTCGCGCTGCAGAAGATGGATCCCTACATCAACGTCGACGCGGGGACGATGAGCCCCTATCAGCACGGCGAGGTCTTCGTCACCGACGACGGCGGCGAGGCCGACCTCGATCTCGGCCACTACGAGCGCTTCACCTCGGCCCGCGTCACGCGCGACCACAACATCACCACGGGCAAGGTCTACTACTCGGTCATCACGAAGGAGCGGCGCGGCGACTATCTCGGGCGGACCGTGCAGGTCATCCCGCACATCACCGACGAGATCAAAGCCATGATCCGCAAGGTCGCCGCCGGGCAGGACGTCGTCATCGTGGAGGTGGGCGGCACCGTGGGCGACATCGAGGGCCTGCCGTTCCTGGAGGCCATTCGCCAGCTCAAGAAAGACATCGGCAAGGACAACGTCCTCTACGTCCATCTCACGCTCGTGCCGTTCATGCAGGCGGCCTCGGAGCTCAAGACGAAGGCGACGCAGCACTCGGTCAAGGAGCTGCGCGCCATCGGTATTCAGCCCGACATCCTGCTCTGCCGCACCGACCGCTATCTGCCGCCGGGCATCAAGTCGAAGATCGCGCTCTTCTGCGACGTCGAGGAGGAGGCGGTCATCACCGCCAAGGACGTCGATACGGTGTACGAGGTGCCCCTCGTCTTCCATCGTGAAGGGCTCGACTCGATCATCGTCAAGGCGCTCGGGCTCGAGGATCGGCCGATCGACCTCTCGCGCTGGGAGGACGTCGTGCGCCGCGTGAAGTCGCCGCGCGTGACGACGCGGCTCGCTGTCGTGGGCAAGTACATCGAGCTCAAAGACTCCTACAAGAGCCTCGTCGAGGCGCTCGCGCACGGCGGGATCGCGCACCAGGCGAAGGTCGAGATCGTGTGGGTCGACGCCGAGCACATCGAGCGCGACGGCGCGGCCGCCCACTTCGCCGACGTCGACGGCATCCTCGTGCCCGGCGGCTTCGGCGACCGGGGCATCGAGGGCAAGATCCAGGCGGTCCGCTACGCGCGCGAGCAGCACGTGCCGTATTTCGGCATTTGTCTCGGTATGCAGTGCGCTGTCATCGAGTTCGCGCGCAACGTGTGCGGGCTCGAGGGCGCGAGCTCGTCGGAGTTCACGCCGGACGCGCCGCATCTCGTGATCGATCTCTTGCCCGAGCAGCGCGCGTTCGCCGACAAGGGCGGCACCATGCGCCTGGGCCTCTATCCCATCCTCCTCACCGAAGGCAGCCGCGCGTCGCGCCTGTACGGCGAGGGGATCATTCGCGAGCGTCACCGGCATCGCTATGAGGTCAACAACGACTACCTCAAGACGCTCGAGAAGAACGGGCTGCGCGTGTCGGGCATCTGGGCCGAGAAGCAGCTGGTCGAAATCATCGAGATCGAGGACCATCCATACTTCGTCGCGGGGCAGTTCCATCCCGAGTTCCGGTCGCGGCCCTGGGACCCGCATCCGCTGTTCGCCGGCTTCGTGAAGGCGGGCCTGGACTTCCGCGCGCGGAGATAAGCGCATGACCATCCGGACTCACGCGGTTCAGATCGGCGGCATCACCGTGGGCGGCGGCCGTCCGCTGGTCCTCATCGGCGGCCCATGCGCGATCGAGGACGAAAAGCACGCGCTGATGACCGCGGAGCGCCTGGCCACCATCGCCGCCGACCGGCGCGTGCCGTACGTTTACAAGTCGTCCTACGACAAGGCCAACCGCTCGTCGGTCAACGGTTACCGCGGTCCGGGACTCGTCGAAGGCCTCCGGATTCTCAAGAAAGTCCGCGACACGCTCGGCGTCCCGGTGCTCTCTGACATCCATCAGGTGTCGGAGGTGGATCCGGCGGCCGAGGTGCTGGACGTGCTGCAGATTCCCGCGTTTCTCTGCCGTCAGACTGATCTGATCCTCGCCGCGGCGGCGACCGGCAAACCGGTCAACGTCAAGAAGGGACAGTTCCTCGCGCCCCGCGACATGAAAAACCTCGTCGACAAGGTCCTGTCGAAGGGCAACGCGTCGATCCTGCTCACCGAGCGCGGCACGTCGTTCGGCTACCACAACCTCGTCGTCGACATGCGCGGGCTCGCCGACATGCGCGAGCTCGGCTATCCGGTGGTCTTCGACGCGACGCACTCCGTGCAGCTGCCCGGCGGTGCCGGTGATCGCTCCGGCGGCGAGCGCAAGTACGTGCCCGCGCTCGCGCGGGCCGCGGTCGCCTTCGGCGTCGACGCGCTGTTCATGGAGATGCACGAGGATCCCGATCGCACGCTCGCCGACGGACGTCCGCTGTCCGACGGCCCGAACATGCTGCGGATCGACGATCTGCCGCGGTTGCTCGACGAGCTGACGGCGATCGCGCGCGTGCACGCCAACACGGGGACGCGGTGAGCGCGCCGGATCTGCGGCGGATCGCCGAGCGCGTGCTGCGGCTCGAAGCCGACGCGATCCTGGCGCTCGTGCCCAAGCTCGACGCCGGCTTTGCGCGGGCGGTGGAGACGTTTCGCGCCTGCACGGGGCGCGTGATCGTCACCGGCATGGGCAAGTCTGGGCTCATCGGACGAAAGATCGCCGCAACGCTTGCCTCCACGGGCACCCCTGCACACTTCCTGCACCCGGCCGAGGGCGTGCACGGCGACCTCGGTATGGTGGCGCGCGGCGACGCGGTGCTCGCGCTGTCGAACTCAGGCGAAACGGACGAGGTGCTCGCGATCCTGCCGCCGCTGAAGCGGCTCGGCATCCCGATCGTGCTGCTCACCGGCAATCCCGGTTCGATGCTCGCGCGCCAGTGCGAGGTCGTGCTGGACGTGAGCGTGGCGGAAGAAGCGTGCCCGATGAATCTCGCGCCGACGTCGTCCACGACCGCGGCGCTGGCGATGGGCGACGCGCTCGCGATGGCGCTGCTCGAGCTGCGGGGGCTCAGGCCCGAGGACTACGCGGCCCTGCATCCGCGTGGCACGCTCGGCTGGCGCGCGCTGTTCCGCGTCGCCGACCTCATGCACGGCGGGGACACGGTGCCGGTCGTGCGCGACGAGGCGTCGGTAAAGGACGCCGTGGAGGAAATGACGCGCAAGCGTCCGCGCACGGCCGCCGCGGGCGCGGCGCTGCACTCCTGCGGCATGACGACGGTCATCGACGGTGACGGCCGGCTGCTGGGCGTGATCACGGACGGTGACCTGCGCCGGCTGCAGCTGTCAGGGGGCCCGACACCCGACGCGCGCGCGGGTGAGGTGGCCACGCGCGAGCCAAAAACCATCGCCGCCGACGCGCTGGCCGCGAAGGCGCTCGCAGTCATGGAGGCGCTGGCGATCACGACCCTGGTGGTGGCGGACGACGCGACCCGGCCGGTCGGCGTCATCCACATGCACGACATCTTGCGGGCCAAAATCGTCTAACTTCGTGACCTCGCGGGCGCGCTTTTAGCGTTGCATTCCGCGCTTGTGTGGTAGGCTGGTATCGAAATTGCACTAATGCACACACCCAATCTGTCGCGTGCAATCCTCGTCGTGGTGGCCGCGTTCGTCATCGCGGTCATTACGACGCTCGTCGTGCGAAGCCGAACAGCACCCGTCGAGGCCACCGGTCCCGCGACCACCACGGCCGATCTTCGGGCCAAGGACGTCGATCTCGAGGAGGTCACCAAGGGTGTGCGCTGGCAGCTGCGCGCCGAGCAGGCGCTGATGTACGAGCAGGAGGGCCGCACGAGCCTGCGCAATCTCACGGTGAAGGTCTTCGAAAAGGACCGCTCCTGGGTCATTCTCGGTGACGAGGGTGACCTGGACCAGAACACCAAGAACGTCGAGATCCGGAAGAACGTCGTCATCACCTCCAGCGACGGCATGCGCATGGACACGAGCGTCATCCGCTGGGACGCCGAGGCGCAGCGCCTGTGGACCGACGAGCCGGTCAAGCTGTCGCGCGATGGCTCCGTGGTCCGCGGGACCGCGTTCACGCTGACGACTGAGGACGAGACCGCGACGGTCGCGGGTCGCGTCCGCGCGACGTTCGCGAGATCGCCAGGCCAATGACGCGTCTCGCCTCGATCGCGAGCGCGCTCGCCGCGCTGACGCTGGCGTCCGTCGCCGCTGCCCAGGCGCCGTCGAAGCCGACCGCTCCCGGCAACCCTGCAACGTCGCGTCGCAGCCAGGACAAGGACGATCGTGCCCAGCCCGTCACGGTCGACGCCGACAAGATGGAGCGCTTCGGCAAGGAAGGCCTCGTCGTCTTCACCGGGAACGTCGTTGCGCGCCAGCAGAACTCCGTGCAGTACGCCGACCGCATGGAGGTCTATCTGGACGAACGCGGTGATCGCATTCTGCGCACCGTCTCCACCGGTTCCGTGCGCATCATCACGCGCGACTGCCGCACCGGCACCGCGCGCCGCGCCGAGTACCATGACCTCGAGCAGCGCGTCGTCCTGATCGGCAACGCGCGGGTCTGGCAAGAAGACAACGTGGTGAGCGGCGACACCATCACGATCTTTCTGCCGCAGGACCGCTCCGTGGTCGAGAGCGGCCGGCAGGAGCGCGTGAAAGCGGTGTTCTATCCCAAGGACGACAAGTCCAAGGACGCCGCCAAGGACGGCACGACGACGACCGCCTCCGCGCGACCAGCGCCGGCGAACTGCGAGAACTGATGGAAGGCCTCGTCGCCCAGAGCCTGGAGAAGTGGTTCAAGGCCCGCAAGGTCGTGGACAACGTCTCGCTCGACATCCAGCGCGGCGAGGTGGTGGGCCTGCTCGGTCCCAACGGCGCGGGTAAGACGACGTCCTTCTACATGATGGTCGGGCTGCTGCCGACCGAGGGCGGCCGCATCTTCCTCGAAGGACAGGAGATCACCCGGCTGCCGATGTATCAGCGCTCCCGCCTGGGCGTCGGCTATCTGCCGCAGGAGTCCTCGGTGTTCCGCAAGCTCACCGTCGAGGAAAATTTGTTGGCCATCCTGGAGACGCTGGATCTGCCGGTCGAGGAGCGCCGGTCGCGCGCCCGTGAGCTGCTCGCGGAGCTGGATCTCACGTCGCTGGCGCCGTATCCGGCCTTCACGCTGTCGGGCGGCGAGCGGCGACGACTCGAGATCACGCGCGCCCTGATCACGTCGCCGCAGTACCTGCTGCTCGACGAGCCCTTCACCGGCATCGACCCCATCGCCATCGGCGATATCCAAGAAATCATCGGACGGCTGCGCGACCGCGGAATCGGCATTCTGATCACCGACCACAACGTACGTGAAACGCTCGCGATCACCGATCGAGCCTATATCCTGTACGACGGAAAGATCCTCGTGTCAGGCACGGCCAGCGAGATCGCCAGCAATCCCATAGCCCGAGAAATCTACCTCGGCGAGAAGTTCGCCCTCTAGGTTCCGGGCAGAGAACTCCTATGGCAATGGAAACGCGCCTCTCACTGCGACAGAGCCAGCGGGTCGTGATGACACCGCTGCTCCAGCAGGCCATTCAGCTGCTGCAGCTGTCCACCCTCGAGCTGCAAGAAGTCGTGCAGAAGGAGCTGCTCGAGAACCCGCTGCTCGAGGAAGTGCAGCCGGAGACGACCGAGCAGCCCGAGGGCAAGGACGCGCCGCCCGACGTGCCGACGGCACCGCCGGCCGAGCCCCTGTCGAGCGAGGCCGCACCGGCCCCGACGACCGAGCGTCAGACCGACGACCTGCCGTTCGACCTCACGGCCGTGATGTTCGACGATCACGAGGAGCGCTCGCTGGTCGCGCAGGAGGACCGCGAAGACCTGCCGTTCGAGAACATGGTTCGCTCGGTGTCCTCGCTCACCGACCATCTGGACGAGCAGCTGCGCTACGCGAGCGACGACCCCCTCGTCCGCCGCATCGGCACCGAGATCATCGGCAACCTCGACGAGGACGGCTACCTGCGCGCCTCCGACGAGGAGATCGCGCAGCGCTGCGAGACCACGGTCGAGGAAGTGGCCAAGGTCCTCAAGCTCGTGCAGGCCTTCGATCCGCCCGGGGTCGCCGCGCGCTCGATCCAGGAGTGCCTGCTCATCCAGCTCAAGGCCGACCCCAACCCCGACCCGGTGTCGGTGGAGATCGTCGAGGAGCACTTCGAGGACCTGAGCCGCCGGCGCTATCCCGACATCGCGCGCGCGCTGAAGCTGCCGGTCGATCGCATCATGGAGTCGGTCGAGGAGATCATGGGCCTGGAGCCCAAGCCCGGCCGGCGCTTCGGCGGCAACGACTCTCGCTACATCGTCCCCGACGTGGTCGTGCACAAGATGGGCAGCGAGTACGTGGTCGTCCTCAACGAGGACGGCATTCCGCGGCTGCGCGTGAACTCGCTGTATCGCTCGCTGCTGCGCAACTCCGCCGACGGCGAGGCGCGCCAGTACGTTGACCAGAAGCTGCGCTCGGCGCTGTGGCTGATCAAGTCCGTCGACCAGCGCCAGCGGACGCTGCGCAAGGTGACGCAGTCGATCGTGAAGTTCCAGCGCGAGTTCCTCGACAAGGGGCTGCCGTATCTGCGGCCGCTCTCGCTGCGCGACGTCGGCGAGGACATCGGCATGCACGAGTCGACCATCAGCCGCGTCACC
>JBKOZH010000227.1:0-6936 GCA_046725765.1 Candidatus Methylomirabilota bacterium
CGCGTTGATCCGCACGTACTCTTCGCTCAGGTCACAGGTCCAGACGCGCTCCTCGCCCCGCCCGATGCCGAGGTCGATGGTGATGTCGTAGGCCTGCCCTCCCATGATCTCCCGAACCCGCGGCAGAAGCACGCCTTCGCGAAGCATGCCCCGCTCGACCACCCGCTCGTTCTGCCGCTCGTTCGCGAACACGATGGCCACCTTGTCCTGCTCCACGCGGGCCGCGGACTTGCCCAGCGCCATCATGATCCGGCCCCAGTTGGGGTCCTGGCCGTTGATCGCCGTCTTCACCAGCGGCGAATTAGCCACGCTGCGGGCGGCCACGAGCGCGTCGCGGCGGCTGGCCGCACCCCGCACGGTAATGGAGACGAGCTTGGTCGCCCCCTCGCCGTCCTGCACGAGCATGCGCGCCAGACGTTCGGTCAGCGCCTCCAGGGCGGCGGCCAGGTCGCGGCTTCCCCGCCCGCCGCGGTCGACCGGCGCGTTCTCGGCCAGGCCGTTCGCGATGACGGCGACCGTATCGCTCGTCGAGGTGTCGCTGTCGACGGTGATGCGGTTGAACGAGCGATCCACGGCCCGGCGTAGAATCGGGTCCAGCGCGCCACGCGCCACGGCCGCGTCCGTCGTGACGAAGCAGAACATCGTCGCCATGTGGGGCTCGATCATGCCGACGCCCTTGGCGACGCCACCCAGCGTGACCGTGCGCCCCCCGATCTCGCAGCGCAGCGCGGCTTCCTTGGTGCGCGTGTCGGTGGTCAGGATCGCCTCGGCCGCCGCGTGGCCGCCCTGCGGCGAGAGCGACTTGACGAGCTTGGGGATCGCCGCGCGGATCTTGTCCATCGGCAGCGGGTGTCCGATGACACCGGTCGAGCCGACCAGCACGTGCGACGCGGGCACGCGCAGCAGATCCGCCACCTGCTTGACGATCTCGCGCGCGTCCTTCAGACCCCGCTCACCGTTGCAGACGTTCGAGCAGCCGCTGTTGGCGATGATCGTCTGCAGCGCGCCGCCGCGCGCGTGCTCCATCGAGACGAGCACCGGTGCCCCCTTCACCTGATTGGTCGTGAAGACCGCCGCCGATCGCGTCGGCGACGAGGAATGGATCAGCGCGAGGTCTTTCCGTCCCGACGGCTTGATGCCGGCCGCGACGCCAGCGGCCAGGATGCCGGGGACGGCGGTGACGCCGCCGTCGAGCCACTCCATGTCCCCGGTCATCGGGCCCTCGGGCTGCCGCTCAGGGGTACACCGGAGGCGCCTCGAGACCGGTCCGCTCGTGCCAGCCAAAGAGGACGTTGAGGTTCTGCACGCCGTTGGCCGAGCCGCCCTTGCCGAGGTTGTCGATCGCGGACACGCACACGGCGCGGCCGGTGCGCGAATCGGCGACGACGGTGAGGTCGCAATAATTGGAGCCAACCACCGCGCGCGTGGTCGGCCGCTCGCCCTCGCCGAGCACGCGCACGAACGGCTCGCCCGCATAGAACTCGCGGTACAGGCCGACGAGCTGCGCCGTGTTGAGGGTCGAGGCCAGCGGCACCGACGCGGTCGTGAACAGGCCGCGCGTCAGCGGCAGCAGGTGCGGTGTGAACGACACGCGCACGCTCGCCCCCGCGAGCGCGGACAGCTCCTGTTCCATCTCGGCGGTGTGACGGTGCATGCCGCCGATCGAGTAGGCCTGCACGTTTTCGTTGGCCTCGGTATAGAGGTACATCGGGTCGACGTTGCGCCCCTGCGCGCCCGCGCCGCTCACGCCCGACTTACCGTCGATGACGATGCCGTCGAGCCGCGCGAGGCCGTTCTTCACAAGCGGCGCGGTCGCCAGGATCGCGCCGACGGGATAGCAGCCGGGCGAGGCGACGAGCGACGCGCCGGCGATGGCCTTGCGATGCAGCTCCGGCAGCCCGTAGACCGCCTCCGCGAGCCCGGCAGGATCGACGTGCGGCGTCTTGTACCAGGTCGTGTAGTCTCCGGCATCGCGCAACCGATAATCGGCTGAGAGATCGATCACCTTTCGGCCGCGCTTGCGCAGCACGGGCACCGCGTTTTGCGACTGCATGTGCGGCAGCGCCAGGAACGCGACGTCGCAGACTCCGGCGAGCCATTCGGGGTCGAGCTCGTGGAACGTCAGCGCGCTGAGCCCGCGCAGGTGCGGATAGAGGGAGCCAAGCGGCTGGCCCGCCAGGCGCTCGGAGGTGACGCCCGTCAGCGTGACGCGCGGGTGCACGAGCAGCAGGCGCAGCAGCTCGGCGCCCATGTAACCGCTGGCGCCGGCAACTGCGACGCGAATAGAGGGTATGTCGCCCACGCTATCGCTTGCTGTACTGGAACTTCTGCCGGGCGCCGGGCTGGCCGTACTTCTTCCGCTCGCGCGCACGCGGGTCACGCGTGAGCAGGCCCGCCTTCTTGAGAGGCTGGCGCAGCTTGTCGTCGAACCGCGCGATCGCGCGCGCCAACCCGTGGCGAACGGCTCCTGCCTGACCGGTGGGCCCGCCGCCCTTGACCGTCACGAGCACGTCGAACTGGCCGATCGTGTTCGTGATCGCCAACGGCTGCGCGATGATCATGCGCAGCGTCTCGCGGGGGAAATAATCCTCGAACGGGCGGCGATTGACGACGATGCGGCCGGCTCCGGGCTTGATCCACACGCGCGCTATCGACGTCTTGCGTCGTCCCGTGCCGTAAAAGCGATCGAGCACCGCTGCCATCTATCGTCCCTCCGCGGAGGCTTTTGCGCGCGACGTCCGCAGCGCGAGCGCGGTCGGCTGCTGAGCGCTGTGTGGATGCTCGGCGCCGCGATACACCTTCAGCTTCTTGGCCATGGCGCGGCCGAGCCGGTTCTTGGGAAGCATGCCCTGCACCGCCCATTCGATGACGCGCTCGGGGTGCTTGTCGAGCATCTGCTCGGCGGCGACGTCCTTGAGGCCCCCGATGTAGCCGGTGTGCCAGCGGTAACGCTTGTTCTTGAGCTTGCGGCCGGTGAGATGCACCTTCGCGGCGTTGAGGACGACGACGTGATCGCCGACGTCGAGGTGCGGGACGAAGCTCGTCTTGTGCTTGCCTCTGAGGATGGTCGCGACCTGCGTCGCCAGACGCCCGAGCACCACCCCGTCGGCGTCGACGACGTACCACTTGCGCTGAATCTCGCTCATCACGGCCCTTTCGGCGCTAATCTGCGGCTCTAACTAGGCGTTCTACCGGAAGAAATCGCAACGAGGGATGATAGCGAGCCCCGCCGGCCATGTCAATCCCGCGCGCCGGCGACCGCCACGTAGTACTGCGTCCACAGCATCCACGCCAGCGGCCCGCCGCGGATCCGGGCCTCGAGCCACGAGGCGAGACTCCGCCCCGCCTCGCCACACGCCTCCGCCAGCAGCGGCAGATAGAGTCCCGACCGGTGGGACTCGCGAACGGTGAACCCCGCCTCGTCGAGCTGGCGGCGCACGTCGCGCGCGGTCAGGAGGTTGACGTGGCCGGTGGGCAGGATCGGCTCGCGGTACACGCAGCGCACGACGTTGATCACGCCGGGGAGGACCGCGATCTTCGCGAACACCTCGAGGGGGCTGTACTTCTGCGGTGTGGACAGGACCAGCACGCCGCCCGGTCGCAGCAGGCGCCGCATTCCCGCCAGTGCGTCGCGCGACTCGACGACGTGCTCGATCACCTCCGTGCACAGCACGAGGTCGAATGAGCCGGGCCGCAGCGCAGGGCGCCGGATGTCGTCGTGCACGACCGCGACGTTCGGATAGCGCACGGCCACCGCGCGCGCGGCATCGAGATAGGCATGATGCACGTCGCTCACGGTGACGCGCTCGAAGAGCCGCGACAGGAGCGGCACGTAGACGCCGGAACCGGGTCCCACTTCCAGCGCGGTCCGCCGGCCTGCGGCCAGGCGCGTGAGACGCTCGGCGATCCAGTCGCGTCGCGTGCAGTGCAGCCAGCGGCGCGTCGGATTGCGCGACTCGTATAGCGCGCGCTGAAGCGCAAGGAGATCGGCGCGCGTGCTCATGCCGTCGCGCTCACGATGCGGCCCCGCGCGCACGCGCCGGCGCGCCGGTCTTGTGGGGCCAGGGGCAGAGCGACCGCACCGGACACACCGGGCACTTGGGCTTGAGCGCGACGCAGGTGCGTCGCCCATGCGTGATCATCAAGTGCGTCGCCTGGGTCAAAGAATCGGGGGGCAGCACACGCACGAGTTGATCGTGAACGTCGTCCGGATCGTCGGAGCGCGCCAGACCCAGCCGCTGCGAGACCCGAAACACGTGCGTGTCGACGGCGAGCGCCTGGCCGCCGAAGGCGTTGCCTATGACGACGTTCGCCGTCTTCAGTCCGACGCCGGGCAGCTCCATGAGCGCCTCACGGGCCTGGGGGACCTCACCGCCGTGCCGCTCGACGAGCGCCTTCGACATCCCGAGGAGCGAGCGCGTCTTGGCGCGAAAGAACCCGGTCGAGCGGATCGCTTTCTCGAGGCTCGGAGGCCGCGCGCGCGCCAGCTCGCGCGCCGTCGGATACTTCGCGAACAGCGCGGGCGTCACCATGTTCACCCGTTCGTCCGTACACTGCGCGGACAAGATCGTCGCCACGAGCAGCTCGAACGGCGTACGGAACGCAAGCGCGATCTTGGCGTCGGGATACGCGCTCGCGAGCTCTTTCATGATGCTCGCCGCGCGCGCCTGCTTGGCTGCCCGGCTTTCCGGCACGCTCAGTCCCCCACGCGAAGCGCCTGCTCGCTCACGCTCACGCGGCCGAGCTCGACGGGGAAATCGAGGCGCGCCGCAATCTGTGGCGTCGGATCGTAGTTGCGCACCACCCAGTCGACGAGCAGCCGCGGCAGCGGGATCCAGCCGACGCTCGCGCGATCGACGGCGACGCCGAATGGCCGGCCCGCCATCGGCACAATGCGCACGCGCGCCGCGACGTCGGGGCCCGGTTGCTCGAAAACGAGATCCATCCACCCGGGCCCCAGACGGACGCGACTGCCGCGGAACCCGCGCAACGCGGACAGAAACGCCTGCAGATCGGCGGCGCCCACTTCCATCCGCTCGAGCCGGAGTCGTCCGATGTCGAACAGCTGCAGGCGGCCGGCCTCGAGCGCGTACGGGTTCACGAGCACGTCGTCGGCAACGAGCCGGAGATTCTGGACTCGCAGCGTCGCGGCGTCGCGCTTGGTGAGCTCGCCGACCGCGGCGGCGCGCGCGCTCACCTCCAGGCGCCTGACGCGACCGCGCGCGATCTCCCCATCGTGAGTCACACGGATCTCGAGACTGTCGACGTCGCGCGCGACTTCCCCGATCCGCTCGCGCATGGCCGCCTCCAGCCGCTGCGCGAGAGCCTCGGCGGGAACGTCGACCGGCTGCGTGAGACGCCGCGCGCGCAGCGTCGCCGTGGAGCCGTCGGGCAGCGGCAGGTCTGCGATCACCGGATAGGCGCGCGCGAGCGCGGAATCTCGCGCCAGCCGGTCGATCGTCTGGAGACTCTTGGCGACGCTGAAGTCGGGCCCCTGGTTGCCGCTCTTAAGGATGATGTAGTCGATGTCGAGCGGCTCGCCGGGCCGAGCACGCAGGAAGCGCAGCGGCAGCGCGTCGCGGACGGCGTAGTAGCGGAAATTGCTCACCGAGAAAAACCGGTAGTTCGGCACGACGCTGACGGTCGCCGGCTGCCCCGCGCGATCCTGAACGATCATTCGCAGCAGATCGCGCTGACGCCAGTCGTCGCGTATCGGCGCGCTCTCCAGCACCCACGGCATCCGGCGCCACGGCAGGTTCAGCGGCGGCGGCACGGCCCAGGCGACCGCCGAGACCTGCACGACGCCGACGAGTGCGAGCACCGCGAGCGCGATGCTGCCCAGCCGCGGGCTGAGCACGCCGACGACGAGACCGCCAAGCGCGGCGGCCACCGGGAGCAGCGGCAGGATGTAGCGCATGTCCTTGTTGCGCAGCAGCATGAACAACGCAAACGGCACGACGAAGGCCACGACGATCGTGCCCTCGCGTCGCACCAGCGCGACGACGAGACCGGCGAGGAGGAGCACCGTGGCGAGCAGGCCGAGCTCGGTGGGCAATGTGCTCGGATAGAACGTCAGCGCCTCCGAGGTCAGCGTCGGCGGCTTGCCCTCTTCGGCGCCGTGGGTCACCGCGCGCAGCGCGATCTGACGCGGCATCCCGACCATACGCGGCCCGTACCACGCGACGGCCACGGCGGCGGCGACCAGCGCCGCCAGCGTCGCGTTCGCAATGGCGCGGCGGTGGCGCTCGCGCACGAGCACCCAGAGGACCGGCGGCAGGACGTACGCGGCGAACGGCGGCTTCGTGAGCATCCCGACACCGAACACCAGCCCGGCCACGACCGACCAGCCCACGCGCGTGAAGCCCTCGGAGCAAATCAGCACCAGGAGCGCGGTCGCCACCAACACGGCCAGCGGCAGGTCGAGCTGAAAGCGAAGGGCGCTGAAGATGACGAACGGCGCGGTGCCGAAGATCCAGGCGGCGGCGACGCCGGCGGTGCCGCCGGCGAGCGCACGACCGAGCGCGTAGGTGGCGGCCATGCCGGCGCCCAGGAACAGCAGCATCACCGCCTCGGCCGCGGCGGCATCGGTCGGCAGCAGCCGGTAGAGCAGGCCTGCCGCGCACGGGACGATCGGCGGATAGAACGACGACCTGCTCAAAATTGCGCGCCAGTCGCGCTTGCCGATGTCCTGCGCACAGGCCACCGCGCGCTCGAGGTGGTTGGCGTGATCCCATTCCGGCGGCCGCGTGTCGATCGCCGTCCACACCGCGGCGCACACGACGATGGCGAGCCACGCGAGGCCCACCAGCGCCCACTCGCGCGTCGCGCCGCCGGCGGGCCGGAGGTTCATCGCGACAGTCGCGCGCGGATCGCGTCGATGCGCGCGCGTTGCTCGGCCGGCGCCAGCGCGCGCGGCTCGTGCGCGTGCGTCCACAC
>JBKOZH010000289.1:0-11981 GCA_046725765.1 Candidatus Methylomirabilota bacterium
GGTGCTCGGGGCGACGGGCCCGATGGACGCCGCGCGTCGGCGGCCGTGGATCGACTGGATCCACACCGCGCTGGTCCAGGGCACGCAGGTGCGCGATTACGTCAAGCTCGACGACCAGCCCGCGAGCGTCGCCGCGATTCCCGAGGCGCTGCTCCGCTGCTGGCGGCTGGCGCGCACAGAGCCGCAGGGTCCCGTCTATCTGTGCCTGGACGCCGGACTGCAGGAGGAAGCGCTGGAATCGCCGCCGGCGCTGCCGGACGTCGCGCGATTCCAGCCGGCCGCGCCGCCGCACGCCAATCCGCGCGACCTCGACGAGGCCGCACGGCGCCTGGTCGAGGCGCGCTTCCCGCTGATCGTTGCCGAGTCGCTCGGCCGGCGCCCCGAGGCCACGCCGCTGCTCTGCCGTCTCGCCGAACGGCTCGCCGCGCCGATGATCGATCTCGCCAGCGAGTCCGAGGGGCGCGCGAGCGTTCCGAGTCGCCATCCGCTCGACATGACCGGCGCGCGTCAGGAGGTCGTCGCGGAAGCCGACGTCGTGCTGGCGCTCGACGTCACGAACCTGCTCGGTGCGCTCGGCACGACCGACCGCGCCACGCGAGCGGTGCGCTTGTTCAACGAGCACGCACGGGTGATCGCGATCTCGCTCGACGACTACGCCGTGCGCAGCTGGGCGCACACGTTCCAGTCGCTCGTGCCCGTGGATCTGCCCATCGCCGCCGACGCCGGCGTCACGCTGCCCGCGCTGCTCACGGCGGTCGAGGATCGTCTGCGGCACGACCCGCACGCGGCCGACCGCCGCCAGCGTGCCGAGCGCACCGCGACCCGTCACGCCGGACTGCTCGCGGAGTGGGAGGCAGCGGTGAAGCTCGAGCGCTCGCTGTCGCCGCTGACACCCGCGGCGTTCGCCGCGGAGATCTGGAACGTCATCCGAGACGAGGACTGGGTGCTCGCCAACGGCACCGCGAAAGGCTGGACGCGGCGGCTCTGGGACTGGCGACCGGAACGGACGTACGGCGGCAGCGGCGGCGCCGGGCTCGGCTACGGGCTGCCGGCCGCGCTGGGCGTCACGCTCGCGCATCGCGGCTCGAACAAAGTCTGCGTCAATCTGCAGTCCGACGGTGATCTACTGTATGTCGTGAGCGCGTTCTACACCGCCGCGCACCACCGACTGCCGCTGCTGACCGTGACGTTCAACAACCGCACCTACGGCAACGACGAAGAGCACCAGGAGGTCGTCGCGAAAGCGCGGGCGCGGCCGGTCGAAAACAAGGTCGTCGGTATCCGGATCGACGATCCGGCGCCTGACTTCGCGCGCATCGCGCAGGGATTCGGCGTGCACGCCGAAGGCCCCGTCGAGCATTCCGACGCCGTCGGCCCCGCGCTGCGGCGCGCGCTGCGCGTGGTCAAGGACGGCCGGCCGGCCCTGGTGGACGTGATCACGCGGCTCTGACGCCGCGTGCGCCACGTAGCCGCGGCACTGCTAGCGACCCGCGCTATCGGTGCTAGCACGATGTGCTAGCATGACGGAATGGCGACAATCATCGTTCGAAATCTCGACGACGAGGTGGCCGAGCGCCTGAAGCTGCAGGCGCGACTGCGGGGAACGTCGGTAGAGCAGGAAGTCCGGCGCCTATTGACGGAAGGCACGAAGCGAACTCGTAAGGAGATCGCGGCCGACGCCGCGGCTATGCGTGCGCAGCTGCCTCGATCGAACGTAAGTAGCGTCGATCTGATCAGGGAAGACCGCGACCGGTGACGTCGCGCGCGGCGGTCCGCCGTCGCGGCTCAAAGGTACGCGAGCGGGGAGCTCTCTACGACCTCGCTGGTGAGCCCGTCGTCGTTGATGCTTCGATCGCAGCAGTTTGGTTCATGAACGAACCCGACCCACGCGGAGCCAGACAGTTGCTCGAACCCACGTCGTCGATGCTCCTCGCGCCTGACTGGATGGCTGTCGAAGCGACAAACGCGTGGTGGAAACGACGTCGCCGCGGGGAGATGGACCTGGCGGCCGTCGAACGGGCCGTGACAGATTTGCTCGCACTCGACATCGTCTGGGTGCCGGCAACGACGCTGCTTCGCCCCGCCGCTCGTCTCGCCGCCGAGCTCGGACATCCGGTCTACGACTGCCTCTATCTCGCCCTCGCGGCGTCTCGCGCCGCTGTGCTCGCCACGGCTGACGAGCGGCTTCGGCGGGGTGCCGAGCGCGTCGGCGTCCGACTCTGGAGCGCCCGCCGCTAGATCGCGGCCGCGCGCCCCGAGGACGCCGTCGTGGCGGCGGGGCGCGAGGCGAACCGCCGGTAGCACCGCACCGCGTTGTCCCAGAGCAGCTTGCGGCGCGCCGACTCGCCCAGCGACGTCCACCCGAGCACGATCTCCGCCGACTTCGGAAACCAGCTCTCGGAGTGCGGATAGTCGGTGGCGAACATCAGCGTGTCGTCGCCGAGCGCCTCGAAGGCATGGCGCAGCGACTGCTCGCCCTCGTAGATCTGAATGCTCTGGAAGTACTGCGGGCCGCGGATGTAGTCGCTCGGTCGCTGCTTCAGCGCCGGCAGCACGTGACGCGACATCTCCGCCAGCTCGTCGAGCCGCGCGGCCCACGACGCGAGCCACCCGTGACCGCACTCGAGCGAGGTCAGCCGCAGCTCGGGATAGCGATCGAGCACGCCGGCGCCGATCAGCGCGGCGAGATTGCGCTGCGCGTTCCAGACGTGGCCCGCGGCGCGCTGCAGGAAGACGTTGTCCCACGTGTCCCAGCAGCCGGGCGGGTAGGGAATCGTCATCGTGAACGAGTGAATGACCACGGTGAGGTCGTGCTCCTGCGCGGCGGCCCAGATCGGCTCCCACGCCGGCTCGTCCAGCGACATCTCGGGCGGGCAGATCGGGAAAATCCCCACCGGCCATGGCTCGCGACTGCAGCGGCGGATCTCGTCGACGGCGGCAGATGGATCGCGTCCCGAGACGATCATCACGCCGGTGAGGCGATCCGGATAGGGCGCGCAGTAATCGCCGAGGAATCGGTTGTAGGCCTGGTACATCGCCGCTTCGAGGCCAACGTCTTCGAGGCCGGCGAACGCCGGGATTCCGCCCGAGGGCAGGATCATGTTGACGTCGATGCCCTCGATGTCCATGTCGCGCACGCGCGCGTGCGAATCGACGCTCACGCGCTCGCTGGGAAACGGCGGTCCCTGCCAGCGCACGTCCCACGGCGTGCCACCGTCGCGCGCGCCCCGCGCGGCCGCCGACGGCGGATCGACGCGCTCGAGCGAGCCGAGCTTGCGATTGAGCTTCGGGCGCTTGCCGATCACGTAGCGCGACATGCCGGCCTTCGCGGGCGCGCGCTGGACGAGCGCGCCTTGCGCGTCAAGGCGCGCACGGTCGGCCGCCGACAGGTACTTCTCGATCGGCTCGACGGGCTCGATGATGTGCGTATCGGCGTCGAAGATCTTGATCCCCGCGCGCGCCATGCTCGCCTCCGTCAGTTGCCGCCGGCGATGCGGCTTGCCCTCTAGTTACCGCCCGCGATGCGGCCGGCCTCCCCGGTGAGCCGCACGATGTGCAGGCCGGTGTTGGCCCGATCCGCCAGGTACACGAAGCCGCGCTCGTCGGCCTCGACGTTGTTGGTCTGGATCGCCACCTTGCAGGTGCGGGTGCCGCTGGTCTCCACGCACCGCTCGGCGGTGCGCTCGGTGGTGCCGGGAATGTAGAACGCCGCCTCGCGGGGGGCGTACGGATCGCGCACGTCGACCGCCCGCACGCCGCCGTTGAAGTACGCGACGAACACGAGCTTGCGGTAAAAGATCGGCGCGAAGCTCTCGCTGCTCGAGTGCGGCCCAAAGCGGCCGCCCCGGCGGCAGAAGCCGCCCTTGGACTCCGGCACCTGGAACGTGGCCACCGAGAACGGGCGCGTCTCGGCGGTGATGTCGACGACGAACGAGGCATGACGTGATTCGCGGCACTCGTTGGCGATCGACTCCGAGACGAGGAAGACGAAGTCGCGCACCTTGTCTTTCGTGTTCGGCGCCCAGTCGGCGATCGGCACTTTCAAGATGGGAAACGCCGTGTGCCCGCCCCAGTTCGGCGACATCCAGAGCCGGCTGATCTCGGGCGCGTTGAGGTTGGCCGCGGTCGGCTCCTTCGGACCGGTCAAGAGCTTCTGCCGATCGACGATCTGCAGGAGTCCCTCGCCGCTGGTCCCGTACGCGAAGTACACGCGATTGCCGTAGACGATCGGCCCGTGCACGCCGTGCTCGACGGTGACCGGTCCCGCCGAGCCGGGCTCCTGACCCGCGAGCCCAAAGTCGCGAATGAACACGGGCTTCGCCGGGTCGCTCAGGTCGTAGATCTTCGTCATGCGCCACGTGCGCCAGCCGGACGGCCCGAGCTGCTGCGGCTCTTTCTTCACGAGATCGCCGGAGACCAGATACGCGATGCCCGTGTCGCACTCCCACCAGTTCTTGTGCGTCGACGTGAGGCCGCTCACGACCGTGGCCGTCTTGCGCGGCGCCGCCGGATCCGTCACGTCCCAGAGCTCGTGCGCGGAGTTCGGCACCGCGTTGCCGTAGGTCCGCAGCAGATACGTGCGTCCGCCGCGGTCGCACACGCGCGCCATCTGCGCGCCGCCCTGCTCGCCGGCGCCCGGCGCGCCGGGAATGTGCGCGAGATAGCGCGGCCGCGCGGGATCGGTGACGTCGACGATGGACGTGCCATTGTCCTCGTCGACGCCGCTCAGCGAGTTGCGCGTGCGGCCGCCGTGATGACCGACGTAGGCGATGAAGCGCCCGCTCTGACGGTGGATCGTGGGCTGGTAGGCCGAGCGGCCTTGCAGCTCCTCGTGGCCGACGAGCTCCATGTCGTGGGCTTCGGCGCCGTGGCCGCGCGACGGCGTTTGCGATGCGGCAGGGATGCCAACGAAAAGGGCGAGTGCGACCAGCGCCAGCGGCGCCAGCGAGCGTCGTGACCGGTGCATGTGCGCGTCTCCTGTCGGTTTCTCAGCGCCGCTTGAGCCGGACGTCCTCCAGCGGTCCCGAGTACGCGAAGCTACGGATCAGATTGATGCCGGGCTCGTCGACACTCGGCCCGACGCCCCAGATGAACGCCAGCTCATAGATCGGAATGTGGGTGACGCGATCGTGCAGGATCTGCTGGATCTGGTGGACCAGCGCCTCACGCTTCTTCACGTCGGTCTCGCGCGCCTGACGCTGGAAGAGGTCCTCGACGTCCGGCAGGATGCCGGACGTGTAGATGCCGTTCCGGCTGACGTACGCCTCCAGCCGCGTCGCCGCGTTGCCGCCGGCGCCGGTGATGCCGACAATCACGTTCTTCAGCTTCTTCTCGCGCCACGCCGTGGTCATGGCGGCGCGCTCCATCGTCCGGAGCTTCGTTCGGATGCCGACGTTGAGCAGGTAGCCGGCCAGCGCCTCGCCCATCGAGAAGTAGGGCGGCCACGGATAGAGGTCGCCCGCGTCGAAGCCGTTGGGATAGCCGGCCTCGGCCAGCAAGCGCTTGGCTTTCGCCGGATCGAACGGATCGGGCTCGAAGAAGCGCGAGAACTCGAGCGGGCGCGGAATGAGCGAGCCCGTGGGCTTGCTGAAGCCGAGCGTCTCGGCCTGGTTCAGCGACTCGCGGTCGATGGCGAGGCTCGCCGCCTGGCGCACGCGGATGTCATGCCACGGCGACTTCGGATCCCACTGATCGGGCAGGTCGAGCCAGAACGTGCCCTGCGACTCTTTGGGCGCGACGAGCTTGAAGCCCGGCGTGCGACGGACGTCATCGGCCACCGGCCCCGTGAGCAGGTACGCGATGTCGATCTCGCCCTTCTTCAGCGCCGCGGCGCGGGTCGTCTCTTCCGGCAAGCTGCGATAGACGAGCCGCTTGACGTTCGGGACCTTCCGCCAGTAACCCTCCCACGCTTCCATCACCAGCTCGACGCCGGGATTGAAGCTGACAAACTTGTATGGCCCGGCGCCGATCGGTGCCTTCTTGAACCCGTCGTCGCCGACCTTCTCGACGTACGCCTTGGGGACGATCCAGCCCACGCCCGTCGCGGAGGTGCCGTAGAACGTCATGAAGTCCGGCCAGGGCTCCTTCAGCAGGAAGCGCACGCGTCCGGGGTCGACAATCTGCACCTCGCGCACGCGATCTTTGAGCAGCTTCGCGCCCGCGCCCTTGTAGCGCTCGAACGAGAACTTGACGTCGGCCGCCGTGACCGGCTCGCCGTTGTGGAACTTCACGCCCTTGCGGATGACGAACTCGTACGTGAGCCCGTCCTTCGACGCCGTCCACGACTCGGCCAGGCTCGGTGTGT
Source organism: Candidatus Methylomirabilota bacterium (assembly GCA_046725765.1). GTDB lineage: Bacteria > Methylomirabilota > Methylomirabilia > Rokubacteriales > CSP1-6 > AR12. Next base: position 6,305 of record JBKOZH010000289.1, read on the forward strand.
TGATCCCGGCGGGCATCGGCTTCACCAGCGCATCGTGCAGCGCGTAGAGCACCATGAAGGGCGTGATGATGCCCTCGGTCTCCGCGGGATCGAGCCAGCGCGATGCGAGCGTGATGTGCACGCCCCACGTCATGGTGCCTTCGGGCGCGGCACCCGCCGGCCGCGCGAGACCGATTAGCAACGGAAGCGCCAGCAGTATCACGAGACGGGCGAAGGAGTGCCTCATGGAGTCCTCCCAGATGCGGCGCTGAGTATACCGCCCGGGCCGGCTCAGCCCTTGACCGAGCCTGCCGTCAACCCCTGCACCATGTACTTCTGGAACATCAGCACGAGCACGACCGCGGGCAGTGCGCCGAGGAATCCCGAGGCGGCAATCACGGAATAGTCGATGTTGATCTGGCCGTTCATGCCGGCGATCACCGGCGGCAGCGTCGTCGTTCCCGGGCGCGTGTTCAGGATCTGCGCGACCACGAATTCGTTCCAGCACAGCATGAAGGTGAACGCCCCGCCGGCGACGAGACCCGGGCCCGACACGGGCAGGACCACCCGGCAGTACGCCTGGAAGCGGTTGCAGCCGTCGACGAGCGCGCTCTTGTCGAGATCGGCGGGAATCGTCTCGAAGTAGGCCTTCATGATCCACACCGTGAACGGCAGCGTGAACGAGCAGTAGGCGATCACGAGGCCGGTAAGCGTGTTCTGCAGGCCGAGCGCGCGGAACACGAGGAAGAAGGCGGGAATCAGCACGATCGTCGGCAGCATCCGCGTGAACAGCAGTGCGAACAGCGAGAGCGTCTTGCCCGGGAACGAAAAGCGCGCATAGGCGTAGCCGGCCGTGGTGCCGACGACCAGGTTCACCGCGGTCACGACGAGGCCGATCACGAGGCTGTTCCACATCGAGGCGAGGATCTTCGCGGCCTGACCCTCGGCGTGGAAGCGCACGAGCCCGAGGATCATCCGGTAATTGTCGAACGTCACCTCCGGCGGCACGAGCGGGAACGGCCGCGCCAGGAGGTTCTTCTGGTACGAGATGCTCGTCACGAAGAGCCACACGAACGGCGCGACGAGCCAGAGCGCCACCGCGACGACCGTGGCACAGAGCAACACGCGACTGGCCGCCGAGCGTCGCCGTCCTCGTGTCGCCACGCTAGGCCTCCGGCTCGAATCGGCCGAGCACGAGCTTGTGGTAGACGATCGTGAGCAGCAGGCACAGCGCCGTCAGCGTGTAGAGAATCGCCGTGCCCGGACCGAACTTGAAGAACGTGAAGCTCGTCTTGAAGCCGTGCCACGACACCGTCGTCGTGTCGTATCCCGGTCCGCCCATCGTCAGCACGTAGATCAGATCGAGCATGAGAAAGCCGTTGACGGTGGCGAGCACGAGCACCAGGAAGACGATCGGGCGCAGCGCCGGCAGCGTCACGTACCAGAGCCGCCGCCAGTAGCCGGCGCCGTCCACCTCGGCCGCCGCGTAGAGATCCTCCGAGATCGACTGCATGCCGGCCAGGAACAAGAGCGTGGCGAACGGCGCCTGGTTCCACATGTAGACCGAGACCAGCACGTTGAGCGCGGTCCACCCTTCCTTGAAGAAGGCGATGGCGCCGTCGATGAGCCCCGCGCGCAGCAGCAGGCCGTTGAGCGCCCCGAACTCGAAATCGAGGATGCCGATCCAGAGCAGCCCCACCACGATGCGCGAGAGTGACCACGGCACCAGCAGCAGGCTCCGCATCAGCGGCCGTCCGGCAAAGCGCTCGTTGAGCACGAGCGCCATCGCCAGCCCGACCACGGCCGCCTCGGCCACGAAGGCGGCGACGAAGTAAAGGGTGCGCCACAGCGACTCCCAGTAGAGCGGGTCGCCGAGCACCTGTGCGTAATTGCGCCAGCCGATCCAGCGAAAGAGCGGGATGCGCAGACCTCCGAGCTCGAGGGCCGGGCCGGTGGTGCGTAAGAGATTGACGTCGGTGAACGACAGCCAGAGCGAGTAGACGAGCGGGAAGGCGACGACGAGCGCGATGCCGAGCAGCGCCGGGCCGGCGAACAGCCAGGCCACGGCGCCCTCGGACAGCGCCCGCCGCGCTTTCACGCGCCGGCTACGCCAGCGACTTCTGCAGCGCCGCCAGCTCTTTGAGGCCCTTCGGCACCGTGGACGTGCCGCGGATGATGTTGTGGACGATGGCGATCGCCTTGCTGTCCCACTCGCTGAACCACGGCTCCTTGAACGCGTTGATCGTGCGGCCCTTCTTGTACTGCTCGCGCAAGAGCTTGAGATCGACCCACTTCTCGTAGGACTGGATGATCTCGGGATTGTCGTACATCTCGGGGTACGCGTTGTCGAGCCCCGCGATGAGACACCACTGCCGCTGCACGTACCAGTCGCCGTTGAGGTTGCCGCCGAGGAACTTGGCGAACTTCCACGCGTCGTCGAGGACCTTCGTCTTGGCGTTGACCGTGTACCACTCGGTGAACATGTGCGTCTGGCCGTTGCCGGGGTACATCGTCATCTTGGCCTTTTTCGGCGCCAGCTTGCTGTTCTCCGGCTCGCCCGCAATCGTCCTGAGGTAGTAGGAGTGGTTCGTGTGGTACGCGTAGCGCCCGGTCCAGAACAGACGATGCGTGTCGGTCGACGAGGTCTTCGTTAGCACCTCGGGGTTCACGAGCCCGTCCTTGTACGCCTTCTGCCAGCGCTCCATCGCCCTCGCCGCGCCGGGCTCCTGATCGAGGATCACACGGTTCTTGGCGTCGAACACGTTGGCGCCCTCGGAGAAGCAGTCGCTCAGGAGCTGCGGCATGGTGCCGGAGCCGCTGTTGTTCCAGTTCGGCAGATACGGCGTGTCGCTGACCTTGTCGCGCTTGAGCTTGGCCGAGTGCTCCATCAGCTCGTCCCACGTCTTGGCCGGTGCCTTGATCCCGGCCTGCTGCAGCATCGGCTCGTTGTAGATGAGGATGAACAGACTCGTGAAGTACGGCAGACCGACGACCTTCGACCCGTCGCGGCTGCGCGCGGCCTCCAGGTTGGCGGGCGCCATCTTCTTTTTCAGCTCGTCCATGCCCGGCAGCTCGTCGAGGGCGCGAATGAAGCCGTTGTCGAACCAGCGCTCGCGGTTGGCCGAATTGCAGTACATCACGTCGACAATCTCGCCGGACAGCGCACGCGTCTCCATCGTCGGGTGGTACGTCGCCCATGGCACGGCGTCGTACTTCACCTGGCCGCCGTGCTTCTTGTTGTAGAAGTCGACGTAGTCCTTCACGGTGTCCGGCTTGAACACCCAGCCGGAGAAGTTGATGGGCTTGTCCGCGCGTGCGGCGTGCCAGACGCCTTCACCGAGGACGGCCGCGGCCGCGGAAAGGGCGGCCCCGCCGAGGAACGTGCGCCGATCGATGGTCATGAAGTCCTCCTGAGCACGGGATTATGCAAACCCGGGTGGCGGCACGAACGCCTGGAACTCGCGCTCGAGCAGCCGCGCGAATGTCAGACACGTCAGATCGCCGTACTGCGGTCCGATGATCTGCACGCCCACCGGCAGCCCCGCCGGCGTGAAGCCGCACGGCGCCGCCGTCGACGGCAGGTACGCCATACCGGAATAGCCCGCCCAGAACAGGTGATCGGTGACGGGCATCGGCGTGCCGTTGATCTCCAGGGTGCGATCGTAGCGGTCGCGCTGCTGATCGTGGGGGAACGCCGCGGTCGGGGCCGCCGGGCAGAGCAGCAGATCGTATTCTGTGAAGAATTCCGCCCAGGCCTGGCGCATGCGGTAGCGCGTCTCGTTGGCGGCGAGCCAGTCGCGGTGCGAGAGCACGGCCGCGCGTGTCGCCCGCGCGCGATAGCTCTCGTCGTCCGGCGCCAGCGAGGCCGCGAGACCGGCGTTCTGCTCGAAGTCGCCATCGCTCTGTCGATCGGACGTCGCCGAGCGGAGCAACCGCGTGTAGACGGCGAAGGCCTCGGCGGTGTCGATGGCCGGGCGCGCGCGGTCGTTCACCTTCGTTTTCTGCCGGCCGAGGAAATCGGCCAGCGCCTGCAGGCGCGCTTGCACGACGCGGTCCACACGTGACTCGGGCGCGTCGATCATGAGGGCGACTTTGAAGTCACGCAGACGCTTGGCCTTTGGCGGCCGAAGGCGAAGCTGCCAGCCGGCCGCTTCGATCGGCTCGGGCCCGGCCATGATCGACAGCGCGAGCGCCAGATCGTCCGCGGTGCGCGCGAGCGGCCCGACGACGTCGATGTCGACGGGCGCCTGCTGCCACGGCAGCGCCTGGCCCGTGCGCGGCACGATGCCCCAGGTCGGCTTGTGGCCGTAGACGCCGCAGAAGTGCGCCGGGTTGCGGATCGACGACCCGATGTCGCTGCCGGCCTCGAGCGCCGTGAGCCCGGCGGCCAGCGCCGCGGCCGAGCCGCCCGACGAGCCGCCGGGCGAGCGCGTGACGTCCCACGGATTGTTCGTCGAGCCGTAGATCGCGTTGAAGCTCTGCCAGTCGGCAAGGAACATCGGCACGTTGGTCTTGCCGAAGAGCACGGCGCCGGCGCCGAGCAGCCGGTCCACGACGACCGAGTTGCGCGTGGCGACGTTGTTCTTGTAGGCCGGCACGCCCCACGTCGTGGGCAGTCCCGCGACGTCGTACGACTCCTTGACGGTGATCGGCACGCCGTGCAGCGGCCCCCACGCGTCGCGCTTGGCCAGCGCGCGGTCGGCGGCCCGCGCGCGCGTGCGCGCGCGCTCGACGTCGCGCACGACGACGGCGTTCAGCCGGCCGTCGTACTTGTCGAGGCGCGCGAGGTAGAGGTCGAGCAGCTCCAGAGCTCCGATCTTCTTCCGGCGGATGTCGGCGGCGAGCTGCCGCGCGGAGCGAAACGGAACGTCGAGCATCGCGGCCTCCTTGCAGAGCCTGCGCTTGCTTCGCGCCGGTGAGTATACTCGCCTCGCCGGAAAGGAGCGTCGACCGTATGGCCACGACCGATCGTTACGGACTGCCGATCAGCACCGCGTCGGCGCAGGCCGCTGCGCGCTTTCAGCACGGAATGGACATGCTGCTCTCGTACGGCCCGGGCGCCGGGGAGGCGTTTGCCGAGGCCGTCCAGGCCGACGAGCGGCTGGCCGTCGCACACGCCGGGCTGGCGATGGTTGCCGTGGCCCAAGGCGACGCGGCGGCGGCGCGCGCGGCGGCCGAGAAGGCGCGGGACGTCGTCGGCGGGACGACCCGACGCGAGCGGCAACACATCGAGGCGCTCGGCACGCTGCTCGCAGGTGAGACGGCGCGCGGGCTGGCGCTGATCGATGAGCACGTCGCGGAGTTCCCGCGCGACGCTCTGCTCGTCAACCAGGCGGGCAGCGCCATCGGCTTCGCCGGCGCGCGCGATCGCGAGCAGCAGCGTGTGGCGTTTCTGGAGCGCCTGGCTCCCGCGTATGGCGACGACTGGTGGTTTCAGTCCGCGCTCGCCTTCACGTACCACGAGGTCGATCGGTTCGAGGAGTCGCGGCGTCTGTCCGATCGCTCGCTCGCGCAGTACCCGGCCAACGCCAACGCCAGCCACAACCTGGCGCACATTCACTTCGAGCTGCTCGACAACGACGGCGGCGCCGCGTTTCTCGAGGAGTGGCTGGCGAAGTACGACGCCCGCGCGTCGTTCCACTGCCATCTCGCGTGGCACCTGGCGATGTTCGAGCTGCATCGCGGCGACTACGCGCGC
>JBKOZH010000199.1:0-13531 GCA_046725765.1 Candidatus Methylomirabilota bacterium
GCAGCCGCGGGCGTCGCCGGTGCCGTCGTTGCGCCCGCTGATCACGTACAGCGCTTGCACGCCGCCGTCCGGCGTGCCGTCCGGGTTGCGCTTGAATCGCACCTCGCGTACCGGACCATCGAGCGTGAGGAACGACGGCAACGTGTTGCGCGCGCCGTACGCGGTGGCCGCCGCGATCTGCGGATTGACGGCGGGACTCGAGCCGCCGATGGACGGCTGACTGTGGCATCCCGCGCAGTTGTCGAGATTGAAGCGCGGACCGAGACCGTCGCCGACACCCTCCACTTCTTCGAAATCCTCGAGGCCGACGGCGAAGAATCGCTCTTGCGACGCGGTGAGTCCTGTCAGCGGAGCGCCGGCACCCGCGGCGCCGCCACGCACGCCCGGATCCCTCGCGATGAACTGCGCCGTGGCGCCCGCCGCGGTGATGATCACGGCGAGCACGATGGCCATGAGCAGTCTGATTTTCGTCATGACGCCTCTCTCCTGACACTGCGCGCGCGGCGTCGCGGAGGACGCCGGAGCGCGTGTCGGCGGCGTGGAAGGGGCAACGGTGGTGCCACGCCGGAGGTCGGCGCAAGTGGCGAGAAACGCTCGTGAGGGTGCGCGCGCAATCGTCAGCGACGCGACAGAAGGCGATATGCGCCGTCAGCGACGCGACGGAGGATTGGCGACGCGGGGCCACGCGCTGACAGGCCCCGCGTCACGATGTCGTCAGCGTTTCTCGGCCGTCGTCGGATCGATGACGCTCTTGATCTCCGAGATCTTGTTGGCGGGGAAGCCGCCCTCCTGCGCGTGCTTACGCACGAGCTCCTCACTCGGCGCGATGTAGACGCAATAGACCTTGTCGCCGGTGACGTAGCTCTGGACCCACTGGATCTGCGGCCCGAGATTCTTCAGCACGCCGCAGGACTTCTGCGAGATGGCCTGCAAATCCGCGGGACTCAGCTTGCCGGCTCCGGGGATCTCGCGCTCGATGAGGTACTTGGGCATGTGGTTGGCCTCCGATGTGATGGTGTCGGGCGAACCGTCTACGCGCTCGCGAATGATACACCGACACAGCCGGTGTATCCGCCGCGCGCGATTGACGTGTCAGCCGACGCACGACTACTCTGCACGAGATGAGTCCGACGACCGACCCCGGGCCAAAAGCTCCGACGGTGGCGGCGCGTCGAGTACGACCGGCTCGTGGAGCTCGGAATGTTCACCGGCGAGCGTCTCGAGCTCCTGAACGGTCTCCTCGTCGTACGTGAGCCGCAGGGCAGCGCTCGTGGTCGAAGTCGCCGTCTATCGCGATCCTCACGCAGCACCCGGCGGCTCTCGCTATCGCTCGCGAGAGGTGCTGCGTCCGCCCGCGACGATCAGCCCGCTCGGCGCGCCGGGCGCAATTATCCCTGTCGCGCAGCTGCTGCCGCCCGCCCCAGCCCGCGCCTAGAGTGGCTTTCGGAGCAGGCGACCGAGCTCGCCGATCACGCCGCGGCGGAACGTCAGCACGCAAACGACGAAGATCAGGCCCTGCACGATGGTCAGCCAGGAGCCGAGCTGCGCGAGATAGTGCTCGAGCGAGATGACGAGGAACGCGCCGACGACCGGCCCGAATACCGTGCCCATTCCGCCGAGCAGCGTCATCAGCACCACCTCACCCGACATCGTCCAGTGCACGTCGGTGAGCGAGGCGAGCTGGAAGACGAGCGCCTTCGTGGCGCCGGCCGTCCCCGACAGCGTGGCCGAGATCACGAACGCGATGAGCTTGTAGTGCTCGGGCCGGTAGCCCAGCGACATGGCACGCGGTTCGTTCTCGCGGATCGCTTTGAGCACCTGGCCGAACGGTGAGTGGATGGCGCGATAGACGACGAGGAAGCCGAGCAGGAACACCGCGAGCACCACGAAGTACATCGTGTAGGTCTGGCGCAGGTCCAGCACGCCGAGCAGCGTGCCGCGGGGCACGGCCTGAATGCCGTCCTCGCCGCCCGTGAACTTCGCCTGCAGTGAGAAGAAGAAGATCATCTGCGCGAAGGCCAGCGTGATGTTCGCGAAGTAGATGCCGCGCGAGCGGATGGTCAGCGCGCCGATCACCAAGCCCAGCGCGCCGGCCACCAGCGTCCCGAAGACGATGGCGAGCTCGGGCGCGACCCCCCACACCTTCGCCGCGTGCGCTGAGGCGTAGCCCGCGGCTCCGAGAAACGCCGCGTGGCCGAACGACAAGAGGCCCACGTATCCGATCAACAGATTGAAGGCGCACGCGAACAGCGCGAAGCACAGCGCCTTCATGAGGAACACCGGATAGACGAAGAAGGGGGCGGCGATCAGCACCGCGAGCATGACCACGAACGCCGCCGCCTGATGGCCGGCCACGACCGGCGTAGCCGTCACGCGCGCCGCCGGTCCGGCGACGGCGGGCTTGGCGGTGACGCTCACGACGTGCGACCGAAGAGCCCGGAGGGCCGCACGAGCAGCACCAGCGCCATGATGACGAAGATCACCGTGTTCGAGGCTTCGGGATAGAACACCTTCGTGAAGCCTTCGATCACGCCGAGACCGAAGCCCGTCACGATGGAGCCCATGATCGAGCCGAGGCCGCCGATGACCACCACCGCAAAGACGACGATGATGAGATCAGCGCCCATGAGCGGGTTCACCTGGTAGATCGGCGCCGCCAGCACGCCGGCGAGCGCGGCCAGGCCCACGCCGAAGCCATACGTGAGCGTGATCATGCGGGGCACGTTGATCCCGAACGCTTGCACGAGCGTCGGGTTCTCCGTCGCCGCGCGCAGGTACGAGCCAAGCTTCGTGCGCTCGATCACGTACCAGGTGGCGAGGCAGACCGCGAGCGAGAAGACGACGACCCAGCCGCGATAGGTCGGCAGGAACATGAAGCCGAGGTTGTAGCCGCCGCTCAGCTGTCGCGGCGCGGCATACGGCAGGCCTGACGAGCCGAACTCGTTCCGGAAAAGGCCCTGCACGACCAGGGCCACGCCGAAGGTGAGCAGCAGCCCGTAGAGGTGATCGAGATGGTAGAGACGCTTGAGCATCGTGCGCTCGAGGATCACGCCGAACAGCCCGACCACGATCGGCGCGATGACGAGCGAGGGCCAGTAACCGAGGCCCGCCCACTGCAGCGCGAAGTACGCGACGAACGCGCCCATCATGTACTGCGCGCCGTGGGCGAAGTTGATGATGTTGAGCAGGCCGAAGATCACCGACAGGCCCAGGCTCAGCATGGCGTAGAAGGCGCCGTTGATCAGCCCGATGAGGAGCTGACCGAACAATGCCTGGGTCGGGATGCCGAAGATAGTCATTGCATAGGAGCGCGAGTCCGGCTTGAACCGCAGGTGGCCAGTTCCAGGTGCGGGGTGGGTCCGCTCAACGGCGCGGACTGCGGGGTGGCTCCGCTCAACAGCGCGTCCTATTTCTTCACGAGCGGGCAGTTGCCTTGATCCATCGGCCGAAACGCCTGCTCCGCCGGGATCGTCGCGCGCACCTTGTAGTAGTCCCACGGGCCCTTGGACTCCGACGGCTTCTTCACCTCGAAGAGGTACACGGGGTGGATCTTGCGACCGTCGGCGCGGATGCTGCCCTTGCCGAACACGGGATCGTCCGTCGGCAGTTCCTTCATCTTGGCGATGACCTTCGGGCCCTCGTCGCTCTTGAGCGCCTCCACCGCCTTCAGATAGTGGAGCACCGCCGAGTACACGCCGGCCTGCGCCATGGTCGGCTTGGCCTGGCGATGCCGCTGGGCGAAATTCGTCGAAAAGGCGCGCGTGCGGTCGTTGAGGTCCCAGTAGAACGACTCGGTGAGCAGTAGCCCCTGCGCCGTCTCGAGACCGAGGGCGTGCACGTCGGTGAGGAACACGAGCAGCCCTGCGAACTGCTGCCCACCCTTCACGATGCCGAACTCGGCCCCCTGCTTGATGGCGCTGGTCGTATCGGCACCGGCGTTGGCGAGGCCGATCACCTTGGCCTTCGAGGCCTGCGCCTGCAGCAGGAACGACGAGAAGTCCGCGCTCGGGAACGGATGACGCACCCTGCCGACGACCTTGCCGCCGTTCTTGACGACGACGGCTTCGGTGTCGCGCTCGAGATCGTGGCCGAACTTGTAGTCGGCGGTGAGGAAGAACCAGGTGTCGCCGCCCGTCTTCACGACGGCCGAGCCGGTGCCGTTGGCCAGGGACCACGTGTCGTACGTCCAGTGGATCGCGTTCGGTGAGCACTGCGGCCCGGTGAGGTCGGACGTTGCGCCGGTGGAGACGATCAGCGCCTTGTTCTTCTCGCGCGCGATCTGGTTGACGGCGAGCACCACCGAGGACGTCGGCACGTCGACGATGACGTCGACCTTGTCGGCGTCGAACCACTGCCGCGCGATCGAGGAGCCGACGTCGGCCTTGTTCAGATGGTCGGCGACGAGCACCTCGACCTTCATGCCCTTCTTCGCGGCGCCGAAGTCCTCGATGGCCATCTTCGCGGCCACCACCGAGCCGGGGCCGGCGAGGTCGGCGTAGGTACCGGACTGGTCGTTCATGATGCCGATCTTGATCACGCCGTCGGAAATCTCCGCGTGAACCGGGGCGGCCGCGGCCAGCAGCGCCACGGCGAGAACGAGCACACGCATCACGATCATGTTCGGGACTCCTTTCCTAAAGCTGCGTCCTAAACTCCGAGATATTCGTGCAGCTTACCCATGTTGGCGTCGAGCTCGGCGTTGGCGATGGCGTCGACCACACGGCCGTGCTCCATGACGTAGTGACGGTCCGCGACGGTGGCCGCGAACCGGAAGTTCTGCTCGACGAGCAGGATGGTGAAGCCTTCGGATTTCAGCCGGCGAATGGTGGCGCCGATCTGCTGAACGATCACGGGCGCGAGCCCTTCCGTCGGCTCGTCCAGCAGCAGCAGTCGGGCGCCGGTCCTCAAGATTCGGGCGATCGCGAGCATCTGCTGCTCGCCGCCCGAGAGCTTGGTGCCCTGGCTGCGCCGGCGCTCCTGCAAATTCGGAAACAGCGCGTGGATCGCCGCCAGCGTGAGCCCGCCGGGCCGCACCTGCGGCGGCAGCAGGAGGTTCTCCTCGACGTTGAGGCTCGCGAAGATCCCGCGCTCTTCGGGGCAGAAGGCGATGCCGAGCCGGGCGATGTGGTTGGACGCCCGGCCGACGAGCTCCTGGCCGTCGAAGACGACCGAGCCGCGGCGGCGGCCGACGATTCCCATGATCGATTTCAGCGTCGTGGTCTTCCCCGCCCCGTTGCGGCCGAGCAGCGTCACGACCTCGCCCGCCTGCACGTCGAAGGTCACGCCGTGCAGCACGTGCGACTCGCCGTACCAGGCGTGCAGGTCGCGCACGGTCAGCAGCGACGGGCGCTCACGCACGGCCGGAGCCCATGTACGCCTCGATCACCTGCGGATGGCGCGACACGCTCGGATAGTCGCCCTCGGCCAGGACCTCACCGCGCGCGAGCACCGTGATCGTGTCCGAGAGGTTCTCGACGACGCTGAGGTTGTGCTCGACCATCAGCACCGTGCGATTCTGCGCCGCGCGCTTGATCAGCGCCGTGATGCGGGCGACGTCCTCGTGCGTCATGCCGGCCGTCGGCTCGTCCAGCAACATCATCTCGGGATCGAGGGCGAGCGTCGTGGCGATCTCCAGCGCGCGCTTGCGGCCGTACGGCAGCTCCACCGCCGGCGTGGCAGCGAACTCGCCCAGGCCCACCGCGTCGATCAGCTCCAGCGCGCGCGCGTTGAGCGCATCGAGCACGCGCTCGCTGCGCCAGAAGTCGAACGAGGTGCCGCGCCGCCGCTGCAGCGCGACGCGCACGTTCTCGAGCACCGTGAGGTGCGGAAACACCGCCGAGATCTGGAACGAGCGCACCAGGCCCATGCGCGCGATGGCGGCCGGCTTGCTGCCGGTGATGTCACGGCCGTTGAACCGGATGCGTCCGGCCGTCGGCGTGAGGAAGTGCGTCAGCAGATTGAAGCACGTCGTCTTGCCGGCGCCATTGGGACCGATGAGCGCGTGGATCGTGCCGCGACGCACGCGCAGGCCAACCTCCTTCACCGCCACGAAGCCGCGGAACTCCTTGGTGAGCCCGTCCGTCTCCAGAATGACGTCGGAGGTCACGAGCCAGGCTTGGGTTGGAAGACGGCCTCGCGCTTCTCCATCCACGCGCGGTTCGCCTCACCGGTCTCCCAAGAACGCATACACTCGTCAAGCGCACGCAGCGTCTCCTCGATGAGCCCGCGCGGATCTTCGTGGAAAGACGCATGCAGCAGCCGCTTGATGTGGCCGTTGGCGGTCGGCGCCTGATGACGGAGCTGGTCGAGCAGCGCGGCGAGCGCGGCCTCGACCTCGCCCGGCGCGCATACACGTGTGACCAGGCCGATCGCGCGCGCGGCGTCGGCTGAGATCTCGTCGTTGAGCAGCGAGAGCTCCTTGGCGCGCGCCAGGCCGATCAGCCGCGCCAGCCGCAGCACGGAGCCGTCGGGAATGATGCCGTGCCGCGAGGCGCCGAGCCCCACCACCGCGTCGCTCGTCGCCAGCCGCAGATCGCACGCGACTGCGAGCTGCAGGCCGCCCCCGATCGAGTAGCCGTGCAGCACTGCGATGGCGACCTTCGGCATGTCCTCCAGCACGTTGAGGGCGCGGATCCACCGGCGATAGAACGGCTCGCCGATCTCGCCCGCCGCGAGCGCGTTGCGATCCATGCCCGAGCAGAACGCGCGGCCAGCCCCACGCACGACGACCGCGAAGGTGGCCGGGTCGTCCGCGGCGCGCTCGACGCACGCGGCCAGCGTGGCGGCCAACGCGGTATCGAGCGCGTTCAGCACGGAGGGGCGATTGAGAGTGACCCAGCTGACGCCGTCGCGCGTCTCGTAGGTGACGGGAGCGGACGTGCTACGATCTGACTGCTTCGCCGCCGCCGGATCAGCCATGGAGCGTGCGGCCTAACGTATGGAACAACCGCGATCGTGTCAAGGAGACGACCTATGCGGCGTGTGAGCAGGCGCGTGTTCTTGACGACATCCGCCGGCGCGCTGCTCGCCGTCGGCACGCCGCGGATCGCTCACGGACAGACAGCGATCAAGGTCGGCACCGCCGTGCTCGCCGACTATGCCTTGGCCGGCCCGTTCATCGTCGCCGTCGAGAAGGGCTTCTTCCGGACCGAAGGGTTGAACGCGGAGTTCGTGCCGTTCCGCGGCGGCCCCGACCTCGTAAAGGCCGTCATCGCGGGCGACGTGCTCCTCGGCGCCGCCGGCAGCACCGACATCTTCGTCGCGCGCGAAGCGGGCCAGCCGCTCAAGATGGTCGCGACGCATACCGAGGGCAACCATTTCACTCTCAACGTCGCGCCCGACGTGCAGGCTCCCGCCGATCTCAAGGGCAAGACGATCGGCGTCACGCGCGTCGGCGCCACCACGTGGGTCTTCGCACGGATGTTCGCCAAAGCCCAGGGCTGGGACCCCGACAAGGACGTCAAGGTCGTCGGCCTGGGCGGCCTCGACGCGCAGCTGGCCGCGCTCGCCCGCAAGGAGATCCACGCGTTCGTCTGGGGCGACGGCGGAGCGGTGACGCAGCTCGAGGGCAAGAGCCGCGTGCTGCTGCGCCTGGACGCGGTCACGCCGAAGTGGATCAGCCAGATCCAGTACGTCTCCGAGGATTCGATCAAGAAGAGCGCCGACCACATCCGCAAGGCGATGAAGGCCGTGTTCAGCGGCGTGCGCTTCATGAAGGACCAGACTCAGGACGCCGCCGAGCTCATCGCGAAGAAGATCAACTGGCGGCCGGAGGCGGTGCTGGCCGCGCACAAGATCTCCAGCCCGCTCTTCTCGCTCGACGGTCAGGTCAGCATGGAAGCGCTGCGCACGATGCAGGACACACTGCTCGAGTACGGGATGATCAAGAAGAAGCTGCCGATCGAAGAGCACGTGGCCCGGGAGTTCTTCCCCGTCCGGATGTGAGGCGCGCCCGGCTTCTCGTCGCCGCCGTCCTGCTGCTCCTGGCGATCCCCGTGATCGCCGACGCCCAGGTGTTTGTCGCGAGCAAGCCGAATCCCCCGTTCGAGATCGGTCCGCTCTTCGTGCGCGCCAGCGTCACGCCGAGCCTCGGTCCCATCGACGTGAGCGTGATCTGGAGCGTCGTGCTGCCGGCGTCGCGCTCCGCCGCCGGGGCGGAACAAGACCTCTATCTGCTCTGGCCCGGCGCGCTGGTGGCGGACGACAAGCAGGGCAAGGGCGACGCCGCGCTCGAGAAGTACATCACCGAGCGCGGATTTACGGTCAGGGCCTCCGGCCGCCTGCTCATGACGGCGCAGAATCTCTACCGCGACCGCGAGTCACGCGCGGAGCCGATCGCCGGCGGCGCGCCGTTCGTCACGTTCACGCGCGATGACTCGGGCCCGCTGGGCGCCACGACGCCCGCCTCGTTCATTCGGATTCCGTGGGACCATCGCGCGCTCAATCGCGCGTATCTCATGCGCCTGGCGCTGAAAAGCCAGGGTCTCGTCCGGCCCAAGTCGTCGACGTGGCTGGAGCACACGCTCTGGGGGCATCGCCATCGGCTGTCGCTCTCGTTCAACGAGGTGCGGCAGCGCGCGCTATTCCGCCTCTACCTCGAGCACCGCGACCGCGTCGTGAAGCTCAGCGAGGATCCCGCGCAGCTGATCATCGACTTCGCCGCGAGCGACCACCTCAAGATCGACGAGCTGTCGCCGCACTCGGCGACGCGGCAGCCCCACGAAACGCGCGCCCACACCGAGCGCGTGTCGCTGTACCTCGATCGCTCCGAAGGACTGATTCCACAGGTCTTGATGGTGCAGTTCGGCTACTTCTCGGGCGTGCAGTCGTGGGCGCCGATCCTGATCCCGCTGGCGATCTTTGCCGCCGGTAACCTCGGCGGCGTGCTTCTTCGCACCATCGCCGAGCGGCTGAGCAAGCGGTGGGCGGGACGTTTTGGCTTCTGGCGCGAGCGCTCGAACGAAGTGGTGCGGGAGACCGGCGTGCTGCTACCGCCGAACACGCTCGCGCGCATCACTCCCGGGACGACGACGTATGCGCAGGTGCTGGAGCTCGCCGGCCGAACGGTGGAGGAACAGCAGAGTCTGAGCGCGCCGGAACGCCGTACGCTGGTCTACCGCGGCAAGCGCATCGTCCCGCAGCGCCGCCGCGTCGCGGGTCTCCTGGCGGCGGTCACGCATTGGGACGTCGAAGAGCACGAGACCCAGATCGTCATCGAAAACGACATCGTGCGCGACGTGCAGGCCCACGTGCGGCGCGCCCGCCGCGTGGAGCCCACGCCAGCGACGTAGCCGCGCTACGCCGTTACGGGCTCGCCGACCGGGACGCGGGAGAGCGCGTACTCCGGCAGCGAGACATGCTCGTGGCAGATCCGGCAGTGGAAGTCCAGCTCGAGGCCCTGGCGCTTGCGCAGGTACACCAGCGGCTGACCGCACCGCGCGTGGTGCAGCCCCTCCTCGCCAAGGAAGACCGTCGTGATCGTCGGCATCTCGCTGAATGAGGGTCTGGCGGGTGCGACGCCCATGGCTGGTGACCTCCTGCGGTCTGTCCCGGCTGGTGCCGGCCAACGGCAGGGTCTGAGGCAAGGCCCATTCCACGGCTGAGACATCCGCGAACTGCTCGTTTTTGTTAGCGCGATTGGAGCGACCCGGGCCAAACGGACAAAAAGCAGCCAGCCCCTCCGGGGAGTTTTTGTCGTGCGACTGACGAAAAGCGGCAGCCTCAGGCTTTGTACTGCTTGAGCGCCGCCTGCGAGAGCTCTACGCCGATGCCCGGTTTGTCGCTGAGCCTCACGCAGCCGGCCTCGATCGCGATCGGCTCGGTGAAGAGCGGCTCCCACCAGGCCATATGCTCGAGGATCAAGCCGTTCGGACTCGCCGCGAGCAGGTGGGCGGAGGTTTCCGTGAACAGATGCGAGGACACCGGCTGCTGCCAGGCGTGGCAGAGCGCCGCCGTTCTCAAAAACTCCGTCGGGCCACCCATGCGCTGCAGGTCCGGCATGAGGACGTCGGCGGCGCGCGCCTCGAGGTGACGCTTCATCCCGGCGCTGCCGTACTCCGTCTCGCCGGTGGCGATGCGCAGATCCAGCGCCGCCGCGACGCGGGCGCACCCGGCCAGGTCGTCGTACGGCAGCGGCTCCTCGAGCCAGTAAAGATCGTGCTCCTGCAGCCTCCGGCCAATGCGGATCGCCGTGGGCTCGTCCCAGCCCTGGTTGACGTCCGCCAGCAGCGCCGCGTCGCCCCCGAGCGCATCACGCACGATCTTCACCCGCTCGACGTCCTCCTCGGGATCTGCGCGACCGACGCGCATCTTCATCGCGCGGTGACCGGCGGCACGGAACGCCTCGGCCTCGTTGAGCAGTGCATCGACGCTGTAGTCGATCCAGAGACCACTCGACGCGTAAGTCGGAACGCGGGTGCGATCGCCGCCGAGGAAACGGAACAGCGGCAGGCCGGCGGCGCGCGCGGCGAGATCCCAGCACGCCGTGTCCAGCGGGGCGAGCGCGATCAGCGAGAGTCCGGCGTGGCCGATGAAGTTCAGCGTGCGCCACGCTTCGGCGTGCCGCGCCTGGGGCGCCGGCGGCTTGCCCACGTAGATCTCGGCGAGATCACCGACCAGCTCGGCCAGAGCGCGGGCTCGGCGCGCGCCGAAGGCAAAGCAGTAGCCCGCGCCGACGAGGCCGGCGTCCGTGCGCATCTCGACGACGACCGTGTCGGCGTGCGTGTAATCGTGCCGCGCGGTGCGGACGGGACGCGGGAGCGGAACGGACAACCGGTGAACGACGACATCGGTGACCTTGACCTTCATCGGGATTCCCCTCGCCATTGCGACAGGCGTTCGTTCACGGAAGCCAGCGACAGCACGATGATGATCGATGCCGCCGACACGAGCGCGGTGGCGGCGAACAGCTCGGCGGCCTGAAAACCGTTGGCCAGCGACGACAGAACGTAGCCCATCCCGCGCACGCCGGCAAACATCTCCACGACGAGCACGCCGAGCAGACAGAACACGATGCCCAGCCGCATGCCGGCGAGCACGGTGGGGACGATGGCGGGCAGCACGACCTTCCAGTACAGCTGCCAGCGCCGCGCCCCGAACGCACGGGCAACCGTCACGAGGTTCCGATCGACGTCGCGCACCGCGCCGGTGACCAGCACGAGGATCGGAAACACGCCGTGGATCGTGGCGTAGACGACGGCCGGCATGGCGCCGAAGCCGAGAAAGAGAATGATCCATGGCAGCACCAGGATCTTCGGCATGCCGTAGAGCGCGATCACAAAGGGGTTGACGGCCTGGCGCAGCGCGCGCACGGAGCCGAGCAGGATGCCGCCGCCCACACCGATGACGACCGCCACCGCGTACGCGATGGCCGTCTTGAGCAGCGTTTCGCCGAGACCCGCCAGTGCGGCGCGTCCGATGCGCCCCAGTGCCCCCGCCACCGCGGTCGGCGCCGGGACGAACAACGGATCGACCCAGCCGGCGCGGACCACGCCTTCCCAGGCGAGCAGCACCGCGGCGATGCTCAGCATCTGGATGAGGCGCACGCGGACGGACTCGCGCATTACTCGGTCCACCGCTGGGCGCGGCGCTCGACCAGTGAGGCAATGGCGTCCGAGCCGACGATCAGCACGAGCGTCACGACCACGAGCGCGATGTAATCGTCGGTGCGGAACAGCCCATAGGCGTGGTTGATCAGCGAGCCCATGCCCGACTTGCTGCCGAGGATCTCGCCGACGATCACGCCGATGACCGTGAGCGCGAGCCCCGTGCGCAGGCCGCCGACGAGCGTGAACAGCATCGCGGGCAGCGTGACCTTGCGGAACGCGGTGACGCCGCTGGCGCCGAACGCCCGCGCCACCACCAGCAGCTGGGGGTTCACCTGCCGAATCCCGGCCAGCACGGCCAGCGTGATCGGAAAGAAGCCGAGCAGGAAGCCGAAAGCGATCTTCGACGCGGCGTCGAGACCGAAGAACAGCATCAGCGACGGGTACCAGACGACGGCGGGCACGGCGTACAGGGCGGCCAGGATGGGCCCGTAGGCGCGTCCCACGAGCCGATTGACGCCGAGCACGAAGCCGCAGCCGAGTCCAGCGGCGATGGCGAGCGCATAGGCGACGAGGATCTCGCGCAACGTGAGCAGCAGATGCTGGGCGAGATCGGGATACGAATCCAGCGCGAGGAGACGCCCGAGCGCGGGCACCGCCGCCGACGGTGGGACGTAGAGTGCGGGGTTCGCGGTACGGCCGACGATCTCCCACGCGCCGAGCGCGGCGACGAGGATGGCCACGCGGATCAGCACGACCTGCGTCTGCATGGGCTACTGCATCGCGCGGAGCGACTCGTCGCGGATGTCACCCCACAGCTTGGCGCGCAGGGCGACCATCTCCGCCGACTCCATCGCGCGCGGATACGGCATCGGAAGCTCCAGCACGCCCTTGATGCGCCCCGGCCGCGCCGTCATGATCGCCACCCGCGTCGACAGCGCGAGCGCCTCGTGCAGGCTGTGGGTCACGAACACGACCGTCTTGCGCGTGCGGCGCCAGATGTCGAGCAGCCACTCGCCCATGAGCACGCGCGTCTGCTCGTCCAGCGCTCCGAACGGCTCGTCCATGAGCACGATCGGCGTGTCGATGGCCAGCGCGCGCCCGATGGCCACGCGTTGGCGCATGCCGCCCGAAAGCTCGCGTGGATACTTCGCGGCGAAGTCGCGCAGCCCCAAGGGACCCAGCAGATCCGCGGCCACCCGCCGCCGCTCGACGGCGGACACGCCCTGCAGCTCCAGCCCGAACTCGACGTTCTCGAGCGTGGTGCGCCAGGGAAACAGCCCCGGATCCTGGAACACGGTGGCCACGCGTCGCGGATCGGGGCCATCGACCGGGCGGCCGTCGACGGCGACGCGGCCGGCGTCGGCGCTGACGAGGCCGCCGAGCACCGCCAGCAGCGTGGACTTGCCGCACCCGGAGGGGCCGATGAGCGTGCAGAACTCGCCGGCGCCGACGGAGAGCGAGACGTCGCGTAGCGCGTCGACCGGTCCGGACGAGGTGACGTATCGCTTGCAGACACCCTCGACGAGGATCAGCTCGCTCACGCGCGGCGACTACGGGACTTTCAGGATCTCGCGGGCGATGACGAGCCGCTGCACTTCCGAGGTGCCCTCGCCGATCTCGGTGAGCTTGGCGTCGCGGAAGATGCGCTCCACGGGAAACTCCGTGATGTAGCCGGCGCCGCCGTGAATCTGCACGGCTTTGGTCGCCGCCTTCATCGCGGCCTCGGAGGCGAAGACCTTGGCCATTGCCGCCGCGTGCATCGCCGGCTGGCCCGAGTCTTTGAGATACGCGGCGCGCAGCATCAGCAGCCGCGCGACCTCGACGTCGGTCGCGACGTCGGCGATCATCCCCTGCAGCCCGTTGAATTCGGCCAGCGTCTTGCCGAAGGCCGTGCGCTGCTTCATGTACTTCACCGCCGCATCCACCGCCGCCTGCGCGATGCCGACGGCCATGGCCGCCATCGCGATACGCCCGCCCTCCAGCAC
>JBKOZH010000073.1:0-9310 GCA_046725765.1 Candidatus Methylomirabilota bacterium
GGCGCGACGGTCCTCAGGAATGATCAGCGAGACGTGACGTCCAGTGGCTTCGGCGGCGGTCCAGCCGAATATCCGCTCGGCCGCGCGGTTCCACGAGGTGATGAGCCCGTTGAGCGTGGTGCTGTAGATTGCGTCGTCGGAGGAGTTGATGATGGCGGCCAACCGCGCCGCGAGCTCGTCGGCGGCCGAGAACGGCCGCGAGGGCCGCGTGTCACTCATGTGACAGCTACAATATCAGGCTCTCACCCTGCGAGCGACTCGATGGCCTGGACCTCGTCCGGCGACAGCGCCAGACGCACGCTCGCGAGGTCTTGCCGCATGTGCTCGGCATCGGAGGTGCCCGTGAGCGGCAGCATGCCCACCGCGCGGGCGAAGCGAAAGACCACCTGCGCGGGGGTCGCCTTCTCGCGCGCGGCGATGCGCGCGATCCCCGGATGCTGCAGGACTTCGGGATTGGCGGTCAGCAGCGAGAACCCCTGGTACACGATCCCGCGCTCCGCGCAGAAGGCGCGGACCGCGCGATCCCACCCGAAGCGCGCGTAGCAGCGGTTCTGCACGAACGCCGGGCGCTCGAGACCCGCGGCCTCCATCTGCGCGAGGTGGCGCAGCGAGACATTGCTGACCCCAAGCCGCCGCGCGCGGCCGGCGTCGCGCTCGCGCGCCATCGCCGCCCACGCCTCGGTGTCGTCGTCAGTCCAGCCGTGTCCCGAGGCCGGTCCGTGCAGCACGTAGCTGTCGACGTGGTCCGTGCCCAGATGCTCGAGCGAGCTCGCCATCGACTGCGCGACCTGCGTCGTCAGATCGGCCGTCGGGTCGTAAGGCAGCCGATGGTCCTGCCCGCGCTGATACGTGAACTTGGTCTGTAGGAAGAGGTCCGCGCGCGTGACGAGGCCGGCGCGGTACGCGGCGGCGAGCGCCTCACCGACGGCGGCCTCGACGTAGTGCCGGCGCTGGTTGGCGGTGTCGATGCCGCGGAAGCCGCTTCGCAGCGCCAGCTCGGTGAGCGCGGCGGTGCGTTCTTCCTTCCACGCGGTGCCGTAGAGGAACTCGGGAACCGCGGCGGCGGCCACTACGGCGTGGCGGCGCGGGGCGCGACCGACACGCCGCGCGCACCGATCCGCTCGATCGCGCGCGCGACGACGCCGGAGGCTTTCGCCTCCTCGACGAATCCGCGCAAATACCCGAGACCCGCGTCGCGCCCGCGCGGCACGCCGATCGCCTGCGGCACTTTCATGAAGTGCCCCTCGAGCATGCGCGAACCGGGCAGCTTGTCGGCGAGCCCGATCAGCCCTTGCGCCAGTCCTGCCAGCGCATCGGCCTTGCCCTGGGCCAGGAGATCGAACGCGGCGTCGCCGTTTGGCGCGCGCAGCAGCTCTGCTGCTTTGAGGTGGCGGCTCAGGAACAGCTCGTAGTTCGCACGCGCCGGCGCGGCCACGCGGACACCCACGCGATCCACGTCGGCCACGGCGCGGAGCGACGAGCCGGCGGGCACCAGGTAAGTTGCCTCGATCTCCAGATACGCCGCGGTGAACCCGATGTCTCCCTCGCGCGCCGGGTCGATCCCGAGGAACGCGATGTCCCAGGCGCCCGTGCGCGCTGCATCGACCATGGCGGCGACGCTGGTGTACGCGACGACCTCGAATCGCGCGCCGAGCCGCTCGGCCAGCTCGCGCGTGAGGTCGATGGCGACGCCACGCGACTCCCCGGTTGCGGCGTCTTTCGTGGCCAGAATGAAGTTGCCGTAATTGATCCCGGCCCGGAGGGTCCCGGTCGGGGCGAGGTCGGCGCGTGCGGCGGATGTCGGTTGAGCCATGGCGGACGATGCTAGCAGAATCGCGAGCGGCACGGCGGCCCCGGCGCGAGCGATCATCGAGGCGTCACCGCACCGCCGGCGAGCAGCCGCTCGACGTCCCGCGGCCCGAAGCCCGCCCACGCCAGGATCGACGCGCTCTCGCTGCCGAAGCGCGGCGTCGGCGGCCCCGGCACGAACCCGCGCTCGTCGACGCGTACCGGTGGGGCCAGCACGGTGACCGGGCCGAGCGTTCGGTGCTCGAAACGCTGGAACATGGCGTTCGCCGCGGGCTGAGGATCGTCGATGATCTCCACGGGCAGCGCGACGCCGCTCACGGGCACGCCGGCCGCGTCTAGCGTGGTCTTCCACTCCTGCGTCGTACGCGAGGCGATCGTCGCCTCCACCGCCGCCTTCAGCGCCGCATAGTGCGCCTCGGGGTGGGCCACGTCGGCGGTCAGCGCCGGGTCCTTGTGGCCGATGGCCGCGATGAACTTCCGGCGCAGCGACGCGCTGCCGCACGCGACCGCCAGCGCGGCATCCTTGGTGGCATAGGTGCGGATGTAGATCGCCTGCGCGGCGAGCACGCGATTGCGTGGCATGCGCTCGACCTGGTCGGCGAACGGCACGCCGCCCGCGCGCGCTCCGGCGAGCCACTCCCGGAAGGCGGCATGCCGCGGACCATCGATCGCCTCGACGCGCACCATGAGGTTGTTCTGCAGCGCGAGCGCGGCGAGGAGCAGCGAGGTGTCGACGCGGCCGCCACGGCCGGTGCGCTCGCGCCGATAGAGCGCCGAGGCCACGCCGAACGCGAGCAGCGCGGCGGCCATGTAATCGGCGATCGGCGACTCGCCCGTCGTCGGCAAGCCGTCCTTCACGCGGCCGCCGGTCACCATGAGCCCGCTGCGGCCCTGCACCACGAGGTCCATGCCGGCCAGCGCCGCGTCCGGGCCGCGCGCGCCGAACGCCGTGACGTTGCCGACGATGAGCCTCGGATACCGCGCCGCCAGCTGCTCCGCATCGAGCCCGAGCTCGGCCGCGAGTCCGGGGCGCATGTTGGTGAGGACGACGTCGGCGCGCGCGAGCAGTGCGTCGAGGATTTCGCGCGCGTCGGGATGCCGCAGATCGAGCGGCAACGCGTGCTTGCCACGGTTGCGAATCAGGAAGTGGCGGCTCTCACCGTCGCCGAGTGGCGCGATGTGACGGCTGGGCTCGCCCTCGAGCGGCTCGATCTTGACGACGTGCGCGCCGCCGTCGGCGAGCACCTGTCCCGCCCAGGGCACCGCGATGAAGTGGCCGAACTCGATGACGGTGACACCGTCGAACGGCTGCTCGCTGCTCACGCGCTCATCCCTGCATGAATGCGTTCCAGTCCGGCGTCGACACCGTCCGCTCGAGATAGCCGAAGCTGCCTTTGTCGCGGACCTCGCGCGCGGCGTCGAGCATGCCGGTCATCGCCGCGCGATAGAGCGACGTCGCGAGGCTGATCCGCCGCACGCCTGCGGCCTGCAGCTCGGCGACGGTGAACGATTTGCCGCGGATGCCGGCCATGAAGTTGAACGGCTTTGAAATCGCGCCGCAGACCGCGCGCACGGCGTCGAGGTCGGGCAGGCCGGGCGCCATCAGGACGTCCGCGCCGGCTTTCTCGTAGGCCTGCAGGCGCTTGATCGCCTCGTCCAGGCTGGTGTTGCCGCGGATGAAGCCCTCGGCCCGCGCGGTGAGCGTGAAGGCAAACGGCAGACTGCGCGCGGCCTGCACCGCGGCGGCCACGCGCTCGGTGGCGAGCCCGATGTCGTAGAGCGGTCGGTTCTTGTCACCGGTCGCGTCCTCGATCGAGCCGCCGACGAGGCCGACGCCGGCCGCGAGTCGGATCGTCTCCGCGGCCACCTCGGGCGCGTCGCCGAAGCCCTTCTCGAGATCCGCGGAGACCGGCAGCTCGGTCGCCGCCACGATGGCGCGGCAGTGCGCCAGCGCCTCGTCGCGCGTGACCGCGCCGTCGCGGCGGCCGAGCACGCCGGCCTGCGCGCCGCTGGACGTCGCGAGCGCGGGGAAGCCGAGCGCGGCGAGCGCACGCGCCGAGCCCGCGTCCCACGCGTTGGCGACGACGAAGGCGCGGGGGCCCTGGTGAAGCGCACGGAACGCCGCGGCTTTTTCGCTCTGACTGGTCGCCATGACGTGGCTCCTGCGCCGCCTAGCAGGCGAGCGCGTAGGTGGGGCGTCGTGGGTCGGCGCCGGCCGACAGTACACCGCTGTCGGGATCGCGTCGCGTGACGACGGCGCCGACGCCGCAGGCGCCGATCTCGCTGACCGTGTGGCCGAGCCCGGAGAGCTCGTCGCGCGTGCTCGCGGGGATGCCGGCCTCGACGTTGAGCTGACCCGGCCGGTAGACGCGCGGATAGAACGAGTTGACGAGCGTCTGCGTCGCGAACCGCGGCGCCTCGACTGCCTGCTGCGGGTTCATGCCGAACAGCAGCATGTTCAGCATGATCTGCAGATTCGCCTGCGCCTGATCGTCGCCGCCGGGACAGCCGACCGTCATCACCGGCACGCCGTTGTCGCAGATCAAGTAGCTCACCAGCGTGGTGCGCGGCCGCTTGCCCGGCGCCAGCGCGTTGGGATGGCCGTCCTCGAGGACGAACATCTCGCTGCGCGTGCTGAGCGTGCAGCCGAGCTCCGGCGAGTAGGCCGACTTGCGGAAGACGCCGCCGCTCGGCGTGAGCGCGATCATGTTGCCCTGCGCGTCGATCGCCGCGATGTGCGTTGTCCCGTCGACGGCGGCGGGCGCGGCGGCCGGGACGCCGGTGCCGCGCAGCGTGCCCGGCGGCGGTGCGGCCGTGATGGCGCGGTCCGCGCGGATGAGCGCGGCACGCTCGGCGAGATAGGCGGGCGCCAGCAGCTGGGCGAGCGGGACCGTGGCGACGTCGCCGTAATACCGCTCGCGATCGGCGAAAGCCAGCTTGAGGCTCTCCGACACCACGTGGATGTAGCGCGCAGAGTTGTGGCCGAGCGCTTTGAGATCGAGCGTGGCGAGCATGCCCAGCGCCTGCATCAGGATCGGTCCCTGCGTCCACGCGCCCTGGCCGAGGATCTCGCGGCCGGCGAACGTCGTGCGAAGCGGCGGCTCCACACGCGCGCGATAGCCGGCCAGATCGCCGGCGCGCAGCAGCCCGCCCCATTTCTCCGAGAACGCGCCGATCGCGGCCGCGATGTCGCCGCGGTAGAAGCGCTCACGCGCGGCCGCGATGCCGGCGAGCCGGTCGCTCGCGGTATCGACGTCGACGAGCCGCCGCAGCGTCGCCGCGAGCGCCGGCTGCACGAAGCGCTCGCCGACGCGCGGCGCACGGCCGCCGGGATAAAAGACGGCCTCGCCGCCGGGCGGATAGAGGGCGAACTGCGCGGGCGTCTCGGGCATGGCGAGCATGCGGTGCATGTAGTCGTACATCGGGAAGCCGCGCTCGGCGTACTCCACGGCCGGCTCGAGCACGTCGCGCGCACGCTTGGTGCCGTACGTCTCGAGCAGCGTCAAGTACGCGTCGACGGCGCCGGGTACGGTGAACGACAGGTGCGCGTCCGAGCCGGGCCCCGTCGGAATGCGATCGAGCCCGCGCCGCCGGAACACGTCGATCGTGGCGGCGGCCGGTGCCGTGCCCTGCCCGCTCACGGCGACGCTCTGACGCCGGCGCGCGTCGTACACCATCGCGACGCACTCGCCGCAGAGCGTGTAGGACGCCGTTGGCTCCACCACCGCCGCCGCGAACCCCGCAGCGGCCGCCGCATCGAAGGCGTTGCCGCCCGACAGCAGCATGCGCATCCCCGCCATCGACACGAGCGGATGGCCCGCGGCCACCACGCCCTGCGTGCCCGACACGACGGGCCGCGTCGTCGCCCGCTCGGAGGTGTGGTGCTCGATCTCGTGAACGCGCGGCAGCTGGTTGGTCACGGCGCGAGCCCGCTCGCCGTGCCCACCGCGGTCTTGTGACCGTGCTGGTTCTCGCACCAGACGTCGACGACGACACGGGTGCGGCCGGCCTCGGCGCGCAGTTCCTTCACGACGCCGCGCACGGTGAGGCGATCGCCGGCGTACACCGGCTGGACGAAGGCCACGGACATCGAGCCGCCCTTGACGAAGCCCGCGCCGAGGAGCGCGGTCATCATCTCGGAGACGTACGCGGTCGACATCATGCCCTGCGCCAGCGTGGTGCGAAAGCCCTTCCGACGCGCCCACGCCTCGTCGGTGTGGATCGAGCGCACCCGCACGCCTGAGTAGGCGTCGATGTGACGCTGCGTGAGCTCCTTTTCGAGCGGCGGCAGCTCCTGCCCGATCGCGAGCGGCGGCGCGATGGCCATCCGCTACGCCGGGATCAACATCTGGGTGAATTGCCCGCGCACGAGCGGCGTGCCCTTGTCGTCCTCGGTGACGAACTCGGTGACCATGTACTGCTTGCCGCGGCGCACGTACTTGTCGATCACGCGGCCGCGCGAGCGCACGCGCATGCCGACGCGGATCGGCTCGAGGAACTCGAATTGCA
Organism: Candidatus Methylomirabilota bacterium; assembly: GCA_046725765.1. Lineage (GTDB taxonomy): Bacteria > Methylomirabilota > Methylomirabilia > Rokubacteriales > CSP1-6 > AR12. The sequence continues at coordinate 6,319 of JBKOZH010000073.1, forward strand.
TCTTCGCGTGCAGTCCCGCGTGCACGACGTACCGGCTGTGCCGCAGGCGCAGCGCCTGGTTGCCGGCGAACGTGGGATGCGCGAGGGCGCCCCCGAACGGCGACGCCCCGGAGAACCACGGATGGTGATCGTCGACCGCGAAGGCGTAGGTCTCGACGTCTTCCGGCGTGACCAGCAGCGTGTCGGAGACGAACTCCTCGCCGATGGTGAGGGCGTCGTACGTCAGCGGCGTGAACGGGGTCATTCGAGTGCGTCGGATTCTATCACCGACGCATCAGCGCATCACCGATGCATCAGGGCGAAGCCACACAGCGCGTGTCGTCGATCACGGTGAGGCGCAGCGTCCCCGATCCCGCGTCATAGTCGAAGTCGTTGCCCGCGCACTGGAATTTGGGCGGGGCGACGAGCAGCGCCAACACGGCGGCCCGATCGGGCGGCCATTCGCCCTTCTCGGCCTGATACGTGCGGACCACGCTCTCGATGGACGCCAGCGTCGCGCGATCGGCGGCGAGCCGGCTGCGATCGATCGGCCGTTCCTGTTGCAGCTGCTCGACGGTCTTGGCCGACGACGTCACGTACTGCATGAGCAGGTATCCGGCGAGCGCCACGACCGCGACCACGATGACGATCTCGATGAGGCCGAATCCGCGCTGGCTCATACGGCGATCGTACGGCCCGTGCCCGCACGGCCGACCAGGAAATGACCAGGCGTGCCAGCCGAGCGCCGCGGCCCGTCAGTCTCTGCCGTCGCGCCCCTCGTGTTTTCACGGCCTTGCGCGCACCGGGCTCTGGCACTTGCATTGCGATCTCACGGGGTGCCGGTAGCAGCGGCACCGCTCTTTCCGACAAAGGCAAACCAGTCGTGAGGCTGGGACGCAAAGCCACGGGCCTGGGAATGACTCCCAGGTAGCCGGGTTACCGAAGAAACGAGAGGACTGTCATGCGAACGGTCTGGAAGGTCAGCACCGCGCTCGACACGTTTGCGCCACAACGCCGTCAGCTGCACGCCGCGCTGCCGCCTCGGGCGGAGGTCGTGCGAGCCGTCCATCGCCTGCTCGAGACGCTCGTGCGCGATTCCCGCAGCGCCGTCGCCGACAACGCGGCGCTGGTGGCGAAGTTCAACACGCTGTTGCAGCAGGTGAAGGAGCAGTTCAGGGGGTCGGACACGCTGCGGCTGATCGAGCCCGTCGGCCTCGATGCGTCGCTGGCGCTCGTCGCGGTGCGGCTGTCGCTGGTCAAGCGCACGGTCGACGCCGAGTTGGAGCGCTCTTCGGAGGACGTTTGAAACGGGCCCGCGAAACGGGCTAATGTCGAAGAAGCACCCCTGATCCGCCTCGGGGCCGGGACGTCCGGCAGGCGGCGCAACGCACGCATCGGAGCGGCGATGGCGTCATTCCTGCCGTCGGGCGGTCTCACCGCTGAAGGCGACGCCGTCCGCAGCCGCTCGCAGACCCTGCGCGCTTCACTCGATGCCTCCGTTGCCGAGGGTGCCGCCGCCGAAGTCTCCGGCGCGTGCGCCGGCGGCGCCGTTCTCACCGGCTGGGCCCTGTTTCTCGGCGCGAGTCCCGTCGCGATCGGCCTTCTCGCCGCCCTCCCGCTGGCCGCCCAGATCGTCCAGGTGCCGGCGGCGTGGCTCACGCAGCGCGTGGGCGCCAAGCGGCTCGCCGTGCTGGCGATTGGCGCGTCACGGCTCGCGTGGCTGCCGCTGATCGCCATTCCGTTCCTGCCCATCGCGGGGTCCACCGCGCTCGGCGTGTTCGCCACCGTCGTCGCGGTCGCCGGCGTGCTGGGCGTCGTCGGCAACAACGCATGGACGGCGTGGATGGGCGAGCTGATTCCGGGCATGGTGCGCGGACGCTTCCTGGCGCGGCGGATGATGTTTCTCAACGTCGCCGGCACCCTCGCCGCGCTGGCCGCCGGATGCGCGCTCGACGTGCTCGGTCCGCGCGGTTTCAAGGGCCAGACGCTCGCCGTCCTCGCGGCCGTCGCGTGCGCGGCCGGCGTCGTCAGCATCTGGCTCCTGCGGGTACAGCGCGGGCCCGCCGCGCTCCAGGACGAGAGCGCCGGATGGCGCGACGCCGCGCACGCGGTGCGCGACGCGCGGACGCGTCCAGTGCTGACCTACATGCTCGCCTGGAACGCCGCGGTCGGGATCTCGGCGGGCTTCTTCTCGTTCCACATGCTCGCGAATCTGGAGATGGCCTTCATTCTCGTGGCCGCGCACACGATCCTCGTGGCCGCCGTACGCATCATGTCCGCGCCGGCGTGGGGGCGTCTGGTCGATACCTGCGGCGCGCGTCCGGTGCTGGTCGTGTGCTCGCTGGGCATCGCGGTGGTGCCGATCATCTGGCTGTTCGCGGCGCCCGATCGCCTGTGGCCAATCGCGATCGAAGCGGTCGTGGCGGGCAGCCTGTGGGGCGGCCACGGCATCGCCGCCTTCGACCTGTCGATCGGCGCCGCGCCGCGGCGCGGACGGCCCTTCTACCTGGCGGCGTTCGCCACCGCGGGCGGTTTCGGCTTTGCGGTGTCGTCGGTCGCCGCCGGCCTGCTGGCGAGCGCGCTGGCGCCGCCGCTCCACGCCATCGGCTCGTCGTGGAGCGAGATCCACGTGCTCTTCTTGTTATCCGCCATCGGCCGCGCGGCGGCGGCGTCTCTGGCGCTTCGCATCGAGGAGCCTGCCGCGCGCAGCGTGGCGGAGCTCACGCGCGTCGTGCGGGAGATGCTCGCGCGGCGCTGGGCGTGGCGGCCGCGGATCGCCCGCGCGCCGTCCGAGGTCTAGTCCAGCCAGTCCTGCTCGCGCAGCTTGCGTGGCAGATAGCGCTTGGTGAGGTACTGGAAGTCCTTGTTGGCCAGCGCGTCGAGCTCGTACTTGAGGCCGCTCGACAGCATGCGCTTGATCTCCTCCTGCCACGGCTTCTTCGCAAACCACGTGTAGCTCAGGAGCTCTTTCGCGCGCGCGACGTCCTTGTCGTTGAGCTTGATGCCGACGTTG